>JAEZCY010000096.1 GCA_023429845.1 Acidobacteriota bacterium | reverse complement strand
GAGCGGAGGCGCCCGGGACATCGCGACGAGGGGACGCGGCATGAGGTAAGCGGCCCCTCACATTTCCAGAGGAGGACTCACCGTGAACCGCCGTCTTGCCGCCATGCAGCATCTCCTCGACCGTCCGGTCAGCCTCATGGGCCGGCTGTTCGTGCTGGCTGCAGTCGTGATTCTCCTCGTCGGCGCCACTCTGCCCCTGTGGCGCATCAGCCTCGTCGCGCCGCAGTACGCCGAGGGCCTGACGCTGGAGATGTACGCCTACCAGATCGTCGCCGGCAACGACGGGCAGGACCTGGCCGAAATCAACACCCTGAACCACTACATCGGCATGAAGTCGATCGAGCAGGCCGATTTCCTGGAGATGCGGGTGCTGCCGTTCGCGATCGGCGTCTTCGCGCTGCTGGCGCTGCGTGCCGTCGTCGTCGGCAACGTCATGAGCCTGGTGGACCTGTCGGTGCTCTTCATGTACTTCGGCGTGTTCTCGCTCGGCAGTTTCGTCTACCGCCTCTACAGCTACGGGCATCATCTCGACCCTGCGGCGCCGATGACGATCGAACCCTTCATGCCCGTGGTGATAGGGTCTCAACAGATCGCGAACTTCGTGCAGACGAGCATGCCGCTCGCCGGCACGCTGTGCATGGGCGTGTTCTTCCTGTTGCTGCTGGCGGCCATCTGGTCGTCGGTGCGGGAGTCGCGCCGGGAGGCCGCATGACCCGGCAGACGCGTGGCGAGCGGACGGCGCTGATTGTCGCCGTCGTCGTTGCGGCCGTGGGCATCACGGCGTTCAACGGCGGCGCAGTGGGCCAGGCCGGGCCTCCGACGGTGGCTCAGACCGCCGGATCTCCGGGGGGCCGACGCGCCACGGCTGCACCACAGGCGTCGTCGCACGACGTCGCGGAGCCGGCCGATCGCACCGCCTGGCTGGTCGAGCGGCTGGCCGCGGCCCCGACGGGCAGCACCATCGAGGTGCCGCCCGGGTTGTATCGCGGCCCGTTCGTCATCGACCGGTCGCTTCGCCTCCATTCGTCCGGCGGCGCGCACCAGCGCGGCGACGGCACGACTCACACGGTTGCGGTGCGCGCGGCCGACGTGACGGTGGACGGCTTCGAAATCAGCGGATCCGGGCTCGACCTCGGGCAGGACCAGGCGGCGGTGCACGTCACCGGCGCGCATGCCGTCATCGTCAACAACCGCATCCACGACGCCCTGCACGGGATCTACGTCCGCCAGGCGGACGGCGCCCGTATCGAGGGCAACACGATTCACGGCAAGCTGCGGGTGGTGCAGCCGATCGATCCCTTCACGTCGAGCGCCAGGCCCGGCGAGGGCGAACTCTGCGAGGTGGACCTGAACCAGAATCGCCGCGGCAACGGCATCCACATCTGGAACTCGGCGCGTCACGTCGTGGCGCGCAACACCATTCGCGACACGCGGGATGGCGTGTATTTCTCGTTCGTGGATCGCAGCGACGTGCGCGAGAACGACATCTCGGGCGTCCGGTACGGCCTGCACTACATGTACTCGGACGAGAACCTGTTCGAGGACAACGTGTTCCGCGACAACGCGGCCGGCGCCGCGCTGATGCAGTCCAAGGACATCGTCCTGCGCCGCAACCACTTCCTCGCCAATCAGAGCCACCGGTCGTACGGCGTGCTGCTGCAGACGGTGGACGGCAGCGCGCTGGAGCACAACGAGATCGTCGGCAATACGGTGGGCGTGTTCTTCGAGAGCGGTCACGAGAACCGGATCATCGGCAACCGTGTCGTGAGCAATCACATCGGCATCCACGCCTCCGACAGTTCCGACGGCAACGAGTTCCTCGACAACACGTTCATCGGCAACCTGCACACGGTGGAGACCACCGGCGGCAACCTCACCAGCCGATGGTCGCGCGATGGCCGCGGCAATTACTGGGACGGCGCGGTCAACCTCGACCTCGATCGCAACGGCGTCGCCGACCTGCCGCATCGTGAACTCGATCTCTTCGGCGCGCTGCGCCGCGACTTCCCGGCCATCGGCCTGCTCGCGGGGAGTCCCGGTGAGCGCCTCCTGCGCTTCGTTCACGCCCGCATCGCCCTGCCGGGGCTGCCCGGAGTCGTGGACCACGCGCCCCTCGTCCTGCCCACACGGCCATGATCACGATTACCGGACTCACGAAGTCGTACGGGCGCCACCGCGTCCTCGACGGGCTCGACCTCGAGGCGCGCCCTGGAGCGGTGACGCTGCTCGTCGGCGCCAACGGCAGCGGCAAGACGACCACGCTGCGCCAGTTGTGCGGCCTCTCCAGGCCCGACGCTGGTCGGATCGTCATCGGCGGCGCCGACCTGACGACGCACCGCATGGCCGCGCTGTCGCACCTCTCCTTCCTGCCGCAGTCGCCGCGCTTCCATGCCCGGCTCACGACGATCGAGATCCTCGAGTTCTACGCCCGCCTGCGCGGACTGCCCCCGGAGCGCATCGCGGCGGTCTCGGAGTGCTGGGGCCTCGACGATGTGCGCACGAAGGCCACCGGCAGCCTGTCGGGCGGCACGCGTCAGCGGCTCGCGCTGGCCGTCCTGATGCTGCCGGCAGCACCCGTGCTCGTGCTCGACGAGCCTGGGCTCAGCCTCGATCCCGACTGGCGGCGTTTCCTGCACGCGGAGTTGCACGCGGCCGCGGGCCGCGGCACGACGGTGCTCGTCGCCACGCACCTGCTCGGTGAGTGGGAAGGGCAGGCCGACCGCTGCCTGGTGCTCGAGCAGGGACGGGTCAGCCGCGAGTTGCCCGCCAGCCGGCTGCGGGAAGCATTTCCTTTCTCCATCGGACACCCGCGTCTGGTGAAGGCGATCTGAGGAAGCGGCCATGATCACCCGGATGCACACGAACACGTTTCACGCGGCGTTCCGCCGCGAGATTGCCGAGCACCGGCTCAACCGCTTCCTGCACGTCCACGTGGCGCTGTGCGCGATAGCCGCGCTGCTGCCGCTGTTCACACCAGACGCAGCGGCACGGTCGGCGCCCGCCTGGGTCCTGCAGACGGTGCTGTACTGCCTGTCGCTGTCGTCGCTGCTGCTCGGGCTGAGCGCCGCACATGGTGATGCCGACGAGTTCCCGGTGCTGTTCACGCAGCCCGTCTCGCGTGCCGCGTGGCTGGCCGGCAAGGGCGCCGCGCTGGCGGCCATGCTGGCGCCCGCCTCCGTGCTGCTCGTCGTGCCCACCGCGCTCACGAGTGGTGTCACGGCGACGCTCGCCTTCGTGGTGATGTCGGCCGCGGGTGTGTGCATCGCGCTCGCCCTGCTCGGCCTGGCGATCGGCTTCTGGGTGCGTGATCACGTCCGAGGGTTGCTGCTGGCGCTCGGCTTGTGGTTCGGGCTGTTGTTCGGCATGGACCTGGTGCTCCTCGCCGTGTCGGGCATCCCCGGCGTGCAGGCGCATGCCTCCGCGTGGGTGCTGCCCCTGATGGTCAACCCGCTGTCGGCGCTGCGCGTGACGATGCTGTTCTCGCTGGAAGAGACGGCGCCGGCCAGCATCGGCACCAGCGGGTTGGTGCAGTGGTGGCTGGGCAACGGCGGGCTCTGGCTGGCGGTGCTGCTCTCGTTCTGGGTGGTGGGCACGTTCGGGCTCGGCCTCGCCGGCGCACGGCGACGACTCGACGCCTGACATGGCGATGTCCGACGCGCGGCGCGCGCTGATGCCCGCGCCGACCCTGCCCCTCGTCTACTTCGCGGCCGCGCACGTCGCACTTGCCGTGGCCGCGGCGGTGCTGATGATGCACCCCGACCTGCCGGGTGCGTTCCACTACCATCCGCGGCTGATCGGCGTTCTTCACCTGGTCACGCTCGGGTGGATCTCCGGATCCATCGTCGGTGCCTTCTACATCGTCGCGCCGCTGGCATTCGGGATGCCCTTCCCGGCACGCCTTGGCGACCACGTCGCGTGTGCGCTGTTCTGGGCGGGCACGGCGGGCATGGTCGGCGGCTTCTGGCAGGCCGACTACCGGAGCGTGGGGCTGGCGTCGTTCGGGGTGATCGGCGCGATCGGATTCGTGGGCGCCCGCGCCTGTCGCGGGCTGCTGCGCGCCAGGCTGCCGTACGGGGTGTCGGTGCACGTCGCGCTCGCGTTCCTCAACATCGTCGGCGCCGGCAGTCTGGGTGTCCTGCTGACGCTTGCCAGATCGTCTGCACTGGCGGGTTTGTCGCCGGTCGCCGTGGCGGCCGCCCATGCCCACATCGCGGTGCTCGGGTGGGGCGTGATGATGATCGTCGGCGTCTCGTACCGGCTCGTGCCGATGTTCCTGCCGGCGGCGATGCCTGCCGGACGCGGACTCGTGTGGAGCGCGATCCTGCTCGAGGTCGGCACGCTCGGCGTTGCATGGACGGTCGCCGCGGGTGGCCGCACCTGGCCGTGGGCCCTTGTCGTCGTGGCGGGCTTGGCCGCCTTCCTGCGTCAGGTGCGCGGCGTCGTGTCCAACCGGCGTCCTCGTCCGGTCGAGATGGTGGGGCGTGACTGGGCCACGTGGCAGACGCACGCGGCGATGCTCTACCTGATTGTCGCTGTCGTCATCGGACTGTGCCTGGCGGCCGTGCCGGTGCCGCCGGCCTGGCAATGGACCTACGGCGTGGCGGGCATCGTGGGTTTCGTCGCGCAGATGGTCGTCGGCATCCAGGGACGGCTGCTTCCGATCCATGCGTGGTACCGCGCCATGAGCGCGCTCGACGGCGCGCCCCCGCCGCGCTCCACGCATCGCCTTGCCGACGGCAGGCTGACCCTGAGCATCTTCGTGTTGTGGCTGGCCGCGGTGCCCGGGCTCGCGATCGGGCTGATGCGCGAAGAGCATGCGGTGATCACGACGTCGGCGGCGCTGCTGCTGGCCTCGACGGTCCTGCAGGCCGTGCACATGGCGATGATTGCGCGCCGCGCCAGTCGCGCGTACTAGCCAGGCAGAGAGGTCGGCGTGGGTGCCGAGGACCGGCGACCCACAGCCGAGGGTACTGCTGCAACGAACTAGTTGCGCGTACGGCGTCCGCGCTGACGCGCCGCGAGGCCCAGCAGGGCGCCGCCGAGCAGGAGGAGCGATGCCGGCTCCGGCACCTGGGGCACCACCTGCTCACGCGTGCCGATGGAGAAGTCGTCGAATCCGAAGAAATCCGCGCCGTTCGACGTGTTGCCGAAGGTGATGCCCGTGAACAACTCGTCGGGACTGGTGACGTAGAACCCGAAGTAGAGGACGCCGCCCCCGCTTCCGTTCATCGTGTTCCCGACGTTCAGCACGAGCGGTGCCGACGAGTGCGTCGTCAGCGTGAGCTGGCCGTTGAAGTCGCCGATGTCGACGCCGTAGAAGCCGAACGCCGCGACGGGCGCGGAGAACGTCAGGCTCATGCTGCCGCCGCTCTCCCAGTAGTTCGAGCCGGACGTCGGGTAACGGCCGGCGCCGTTGGTGCCCGAGGAGACGCTGGCGACGTGGCCCGAGCTGCTGAGGCTGGCCGTCACGGTGCCGAAGTCGATCAGCGGCGACCCGGTGCCGTTGGCAAAGCTCTCGAACGTCTCGGTGCCCACACCAACGAGGTTTGCAAAGAATGCGGCGCGTGCAGCATCGGCGTTGGCGTGCGATTCCAGGCGTGTGCCTTCACCGGCGCCCAGGTCCTCGCCGAAGAACATCACAGGGGCGGCGCTGACCGGCTGGACGCTGAAGATGCCGACACTCACGCACAGTAGGGCGCTGAAAGCTGCGTATTTCAAGGGGTCAATCTCCTCTAAGAGTTGGTGGGCCACATGCGACGTGCTGCGACCGATGAGGAGAAGGCAATTTCCGATCCCGTTGAGTTGGCGGTGTGCGGAGGGCATTTGCTTGCCTGCGGCGAACTTAATCGTCAGTTCTGGCGACTAAAAGGCTCCGGCGCGCGCACTTGGCAGACTACTTCCCATCCTCTTACTCGTCGTCCTCGGAGCCGGCGAGGTGTTCGATCCGCTTGAGAGACCGGAGCAGCAGGAGCCGCTTGCGCGACTCCAGCAGTCCTTTCGACTCCCAGAGCGACAGGGTGCGGCTGACGGTGTACAGCGTCGTGCCGGTGAGATCGGCCAGTTCCTGGCGCGTGAGCGGCTGCGTGATGAGCACACCGTCTGGCGTGGTCTCGCCACATTGGCGGGCGAGACGCAGCAGCGTGTGCGCGAGTCGCTGACTCACCCGTGCGGTCGTGAGCTCGCGCACCCGGGTGAGCGCGTCGGTCATGTGCGTGGCCATCTCGCGCATGATGTTGACGCGCACCTGCGGCGTCTGCGCGAGCAGTTCGTTTGCCGTGTCGCGGGTCCACAGCCGGAGCACCGCGGGCTGCACGACGACCGCGGTGACGGGGTAGGGTGCGTCGCCGAGCGCGACGACGCCGCCGAAGGGCTCCCCGGGGACGACGAACCGCACGATGAGTTCGGTGCCTTCGGCGGTGAGTTGGAGGATCTTCAGGAGTCCTGACTCCACCAGCACGAGATGCTGCGCTCGCTCGCCCTGCCGTGCGATCGTGTGCCCGCGCGTGTAGGCGGCCGCCGTGGCGCGCGACAGCCAGCGCTCCCGTTCGGCTTCGGTGAGCCCGTCGAACACGCGCGAACGGCGCAGCACATCCGGCACGCTCATCCGACGCATTGTAGGGCCTGCGCGTGTTTTCGTCCGCGCACCTTGCGCTGGCGCAACGACCGGCCGCACGTGGCATCGCTAGTCTCGCAGCATGCTCATCACGCCCGACTCCACCGTCGCGGACGTCGCCACGTCCGCACCGGCCACCATCCCGGTCTTCCAACAGCACCAGATCGACTTCTGCTGTGGCGGACGCACGTCGCTCGCGAACGTCTGCGCCGAACGCGGGCTCGATGCCGACCTGCTCGTGACGGAACTCGTCGCCGCCGCCGCGCCGGCCAGGACGCAGCCGACGTGGGCAGACGCGACCCTCACGGCGCTCATCGCGCACATCCAGCGGCAATACCACGAGCCGCTCCGGGCGGAACTGCCGCGGCTCGAAGCGATGCTCGACAAGGTCGTGTCGCGCCACGGGCCCCAACTCGCCGACGTGCTCCTGCCCTTGCAGCGGACCTTCAGGGAACTCCAGGAAGAACTGCTCGCGCACATGATGAAGGAAGACCGCGTGCTGTTCCCCTTCATCGAGGATCTCGAGGCGGGCCGTCCGACGACCGTGCCCGATGCGGCAGCCTGGATCTCGGCGCCGATCGCGGTCATGGAAGCCGAGCACGAATCGGCGGGCGCGGCGCTGACGACGATGCGCACGCTGACCAACGGATACGCGCCGCCGGAGTGGGGATGCCCGACGTTCCGCGGCCTGTACTTCGGCCTGTCGCAGCTCGAGTCGGACATGCACGTGCACGTCCACCTCGAGAACCACATCCTGTTCCCGCGCGCCGCAAAGCTGGCACGGCCGCGCGCGTAGGGGCGCGGCAGGCCCGGCGAGGCGACGGTCGGGTCTGGCCATCAGGCCCGAGCCGCTTCAGCGCGTGTCAGTAGCGCCCGTAGACCTCGAGCGCCTTCAGCATCGACTTCTCGCGGCGGATGATCTCGAGCATCTTCGACTCGCGTGCGTCGTAGTCCTTCAGCAGCGCCACCACCTGGGCTGCCGCGGCCTGCGGCACCACCACCACACCATCGGCGTCGCCGACGATGTAGTCGCCGGGATGCACGGTGACGTCGGCGCAGCGGACCGGTTCCTGCTTGGACACGCTCACCATGCGGCCCACCGACGTCGCGGGGCTGATGCGGCGCGCGAAGACGTTGTGGCCCATCGAGCGAATCTCGGTGACGTCGCGGATCGCGCCGTCGATCACGGTGGCCTCGAGTCCGCGCGCCACCGCGGTTGCCGCCATCAGGTTCCCCATCGCGGCGATCTCCAGGCCGTCCTCCATGACGTACACGAGGACGCTGCCGGCGGGCGCCTCGTCGAGGACTTGCAGGAGCGAGTTGGAGTAGGTGCGGGTGTCGTTCTTCAGCACGGGCCGCAACTTCGCCGTCCAGGCCCGGCCGACGATCTTGCCGGCCTGGATCGGCTTCATGTCGGCCGACATCCAGCCGCGGCCTCCCGTCGCCGCGTCCACGGCGTCGGCGACGTTGCCGGTGCTGTTCTCGGGACGCCGCAGCGCGGCGATCACCTCGTCCGGGGTGAGC
>JAEZCY010000092.1 GCA_023429845.1 Acidobacteriota bacterium | reverse complement strand
GAGGAACTCCGTGGTGCGCAGGAACGGCCGGGTCACCTTCTCCCAGCGGACGACGTTGGCCCACTGGTTGATGAGGATCGGGAGGTCACGCCACGACTGCAGCCACTTGGCGTACATCGTGCCGATGATCACCTCCGACGTGGGCCGGATCGCCAGCTTCTCCTCGAGCTTCTCCTTGCCGCCGTGCGTGACCCATGCGACCTCGGGCGCGAAGCCTTCGACGTGCTCCGCCTCCTTCATCAGCAGACTTTCGGGGATGAACAGCGGGAAGTACGCGTTCACGTGCCCGGTGGCCTTGAGACGCGCGTCGAGCAACTGCTGGATGCGTTCCCAGATGGCGTAGCCGTAGGGCCGGATCGTCATGCAGCCCTTGAGCCCCGGCGTGTAGTCGGCCAGTTCCGCCCGCAGCACCACATCGAGATACCAGCGCGAGTAGTCCTCGCCCTGCGGCGTGATGGCGGTGACGAGCGCGTCCCCCTTGCCAGCCGACTTGCCGCCCTTCTGGGCCTGTTCCTTCACCTGCTCACTCATGATCGTTCAGTCCGCCCTGCGTAATGCGTCGCTGCAGTGATGGTCCCACACATCGTCTCGACGCTCCGGAAAATCGGTCCTGTAATGGCCGCCCCTGCTCTCTTCCCGCCGCAAGGCGGCGCGGCTCACGAGGAACGCCACGGTGATCAGGCTGCGCAACTGGGCGGCCTCGAGATCGCCGGGCGGCGACGTTGCGCAGGCCGCGTACGCGCACGCGAAGTATGCATGCGCCGCCCTCAGCCCTTCACCCGTCCGCACCAGGCCCAGGTCGCGCCAGGCACGCGCCCGTACCGTGCCTCCATCGAGGCCCGGCGGCAGGGTTCCGCCAGGCGACGGGATCACCGGACCGCACGCGACGAGCCGTCCCGGTCCCCACGATCCGCGTGTTCGCGATGGTTCGCCCATGGCGGCACCGGCGCGGGCGCCGAACACCAACCCCTCGAGCAAGGAGTTGCTGGCGAGGCGATTGGCGCCGTGCACGCCCGTACACGCCACTTCGCCGGCCGCGTACAACCCGGGCACCGACGTCCGGCCGTCGAGGTCGGTGACCACGCCGCCCATCATGTAGTGCACGGCCGGGCTCACCGGGATCGGATCGCGCGCCAGGTCGAGGCCCACGTCGCGACAGACCTCGGCGATGAGCGGGAAGCGTGCGTGGACGTCGATGGCCGTCATGTGCGCCAGCGACAGGTACACCGGCGCGCCCGTCCGCTCGCGCTCGCTGACGATGGCCCTGGCGACCCGGTCGCGCGGCGCGAGTTCCGCAGCAGCCTCGTACCGGGTCATGAAGGCCTCGCCCGAGGCGTTCACGAGACGCGCACCCTCCCCACGCAATGCCTCCGACAGGAGGAACCGCGGACGACCCGGCACGTCGAGCACGGTCGGGTGGAACTGGACGAACTCGAGATCGGCCACCTCGGCGCCCGCATCGAACGCCATGGCCATGCCGTCACCGGAGATGACGCTCGGGTTCGTCGTCTGCGCGAACACCTGCCCCGCCCCACCCGTGGCCAGCAGCGTGGCGGCGGCATGAACCTCGACGCGCTGGCCGCGGGCGTCGCGATACGCCGCACCGATGCAGCGGCCATCCCGGCACAGCAACTCGGTGACGACGGCATGGTCGGTCACCGTGATCGCGGGCACGGCCGCCACCTGGGCGTGGAGAACGCGGCTGATCTCGCGGCCCGTCGCGTCCTCGGCGTGGAACACACGGCGCACGCTGTGTGCCGCCTCGCGCGTCGGCGCCGGGCGACCGTCAGGCAGCCGATCGAAGCGTGCGCCCCACGCCAGCAGTTCCGACACGTAGGCAGGTCCTTCCTCGACGAGCGCCCTCACGGCGCCCGCCTCGCACAGGCCGTCGCCTGCAGCCAGCGTGTCCTGGTAATGGAGGTCGGGGGAATCGTCGTCACCGAGCGCGGCGGCGATGCCACCCTGTGCCCACCCGGTACTGCCCTGGTTCGGCTCGCCCTTGGTCAGGATGCGGACGCGTCCCCGGGTCGCCAGGGCCAGCGCCGCGCGGAGCGCCGCTATGCCGCTGCCGAGCACCAGGAAGTCGGGATTGTTTGTCACCGGTGGGGTGTCTGCTCCTCGGGCTCTGGCGCTCGTCTCGCACTCGACGGGCCCGACGCCTGCTCGGGCGAGCAGGGTTCTGCCGGGACCCTGCTATCCTACCACCCGTTTCGAGCCGTATTTCGTGGCTCTTTTCAGCCGATGTCCCCTCACTCCCTCGAAGTCCGCACGCAGTCCGGGCAGGTTTCGCGCATCGTCATCGCCCCGGGCCTGCTCGCCTCACTCGGCAGCGCCGTCGCAGACACCTGCCGGGCCGCCTCGCGCATCATCGTCGTCTCGAGTCCGCGCGTGTGGGGCCTGCATGGTGCCGCCGTGCTGCGAAGCCTGGGCCTGTCGGGCGACGCCGACACGGCGCCGGTGCTCGTCAATGACGGCGAGAAGGCCAAGACCATGGCGACGATGGGCAAGGTACACGACGCCCTCGTCGCGCGCGGGGTGGACCGGAAGGCGGTGCTCGTCGTGGTGGGCGGGGGCGTGATCGGCGACCTCGCGGGGTTCGCCGCGGCAACGTACCTGCGCGGCATCCGCCTGGTTCACGTGCCGACGACGGTGGTGGCACAGGTGGACAGCGCCATCGGCGGCAAAGTGGGCGTGAATCACCGCCTCGGCAAGAACCTGCTCGGCGCCTTCCACCAACCCGCGCTCGTGGCGGTGGACCCGACGCTGCTCGCCACTCTCAGCCGCCGCGAACTCCGCGCCGGCTTGTACGAGGTGGTCAAGTACGGGGTGATCGCCTCGGCGCCTCTGTTCCAGCGTTGCGTGGACACCATGGACGCGCTGCTCGACGGGTCGTCGGAAGCCTTGCTGCCCGTGATCGCCGAGTGCTGCGCCATCAAGGCGGACGTCGTCAGCAAGGACGAGCGCGAGGACGGGCTCCGTCGGATCCTGAACTTCGGCCACACCATCGGTCACGCGCTCGAAGCGGTGACCAACTATCGCCTGCTCCGTCATGGGGAAGCGGTCGCCTACGGAATGAAGGCGGCATCGGCCATTGCCGTCGCGCGACGCACATGGTCGCCCGAGGATCACGAGGCGCTCGCGCGGCTGCTGGATCGCATGGGCCCGCTGCCGGCCGTCACGTCACTGGACGCGCAGGCCATCCTCGCGGCCACCCGGCGCGACAAGAAGGTGGTGGCCGGCACGCTGCACTTCGTGCTGCCCACCCGCATGGGTGAGACGACGATCGCGACCGACGTCAGTGACGATCAGGTGCGCGCGGCGCTGGCGATGATCGGCGTCGAGTCCCAGTAAGCGAGGCGGTGATTGTCGCTCCGCAGGTTCCGCCATCCGCCGCCATCCGCCATCCCCCGGGCAGGGCCCGGCGGCTACGTACTCAGCCCGGGGTCAGCTTGAAGTCGCGAATCCGTGCGAGCAGCATGCGCGTCGGAATCTGCAGCGCCGCGGCGGCTCGCACCTGATCCCACCGCGCCTCCTCGAGCGCCTGCTTGATCTTTCGCCGTTCCACTTCCATCAGCACGCGACGCGATGCCTCGGAGAGCGTTCCCGAGATGTTGATGTCGTCCCACGGATCCCGGGGCGGCGCGGGAGCTGTGTCGCGCTGCGGATCCGCGGGCCCCAGATTGAGGTGCTGCGCATGCAGCGTGTCGCCGTCGGCGAGAATCACCGCCCGCTCGATGCAGTTCTGCAACTCGCGCACGTTGCCGGGCCACGGGTGCCGTTCGAGCGCCTCGACCGCCGCAGACGTCAGATGCGGCGGACGCTTGTTCTGCTCGCGCGCGAACTTCTCGATGAAATGGCGCGCCAGCGGCGCCACGTCCGAGGCGCGTTCGCGCAGCGGCGGGATCACGATCGGGAACACCGACAGCCGGAAGAACAGGTCCTCCCGGAACGTGCGCGCCGCCACCGCCGCGCGCAGGTCCCGATTGGTGGCCGCCACGAGCCGCACGTCCACGTGCAGCGTCGTGTTGCTGCCCACGCGTTCGAAGCTCCGCTCCTCGAGCACCCGCAGCACCTTGGCCTGCAGGTTGATGGGCATCTCCCCGATCTCGTCGAGGAACAGCGTCCCCCCGTGCGCCACTTCGAACCGGCCCGGTTTGCGCGCGTTCGCACCGGTGAACGCGCCCTTCTCGTGCCCGAAGAGCTCCGTCTCGAGCAGCGTCTCGGGGATCGCCGCGCAGTTGATGGCCACGAACGGCCCGGCGGCGCGATCGCTGTGCGCGTGCAGCGCGCGGGCGAAGAGCTCCTTCCCCGTCCCGCTCTCGCCTCCCAGCAGCACTGTCGTCTCGGTCGGTGCCACGCGACGCAGGCTGCGCTGCACGTCCAGCAGCGCGGCATGCTCGCCGACGATGGTCGGTGCGCCGTGACGCGTGCCGAGCGCCTCCTTCAGCAGCAGGTTCTCGGTGACGATGCGCCGCTGCTCGATGGCGCGGCTGACGGTGAGCACGAGGTGCTCGTGATCGACAGGCTTGGGCAGGTAATCGAGGGCGCCTTCCCGCACGGCGGTCACGGCCTCCTCGATGACGCCGTAGCCCGTCATGAGGATGACCGGCAGCGCCGGGTCGAGTTCCTTGGCGGCCCGCAGCACCCCGAGCCCGTCGCCGGTCGGCAGGCGCAGATCCGACAGCACCAGTGACGGCCGGCTGCGACGCAGCGCTTCCACCGCCTCTGGCTCGTCGCCCGCCTCCACGACGCGGTAACCATGGCGCGAGAGCACGGTGGCCAACACGAAACGCAGGTCCTCGTTGTCGTCGACAAGCAGCACGTCGGCCGACTCGCGCAAGGGTGTCATCGCGGCGATGGAATGGGCATCCCGTGCCTCGAGCCGTCCACGTGCAGCTGCGACATCCAGCGTGGCGAGTGACTGACGCACGGCCAGCCTACTGAATCCAGGCCGGAGGCACGCCTGCGACGCGGGCTTCCTGCTCGAGGGCCTGACGAGCCGCCGCTGCCCCTGATTCCTGCGACTCGGCCGCGGCCAACTGCGCCCTGACCTCGTCGCGCTCGGTCGTCGCCCGCGCGACCACCGCCGGATCGGAGGCCTGCATCTCCAGCGACAGCCGGTCGGACAGCGCCCGCAGTTGACGGACCTGCGTGCGCGCATCTCCGAGCGCCTTGTTCACCAGTGCCGCGCGCTGTGTCCATCCGTCTTCATCGTCCTTGGGCGCTGCGGGCGCCCTGGCCGCGCCGGCGCCCTGGCTGGACGCGGCGGTACCTTCACCTTGCGGTGGCATGTCCTCACGTCCCTGCGGCGCCTCCGACTCTGCCGACTCGTCGGCACTGGCGGACGGCGCGGCCGCCGGTGGGAGCACGGCGGAGGCGGGCAGGTCGGCGTTGGTCAGAACCTTCCCCGACGCCTTGATCCTTTCGCGCCGGGCCGCTTCCTGGCGCGCCACCTCGCCGAGCGATTGCCCCGAGACAGGAGCCGCGATTGCGCCCCAGAGGACTGCCACCAGCATGCCCGCCATCCATCTACCCATCAAGTGCCTCCCGAGGCTCACAGGGCCTCCGTCTCGTCAGTGATCGGCCGAAGCGCCGCCAAGTTGAGCGATCAGCCGCCTCCCGGGCCACGCCAGGCCGCAAGCTCGACAGGAGCGCCGGGCATCTGACGACTGATCGTCGCGGCCGCCATGCCCCGCGCATCGCTCCGTCCGACGGCCACGGCGTGGAGCAGCAAGCGTTGATTGGCGCTCGTCAGCGGCGAGCCGTCGCCTTCCGGGTCGTCGGCGACCCACACGGCCACGCCCGGCATCGCGCCGCCCTCCGGCCATCGTCCCAGCACGCCACTGGCGTGACAGGCCCACACAGGCTGCCACTGCGGCGTATCGGCGCCCCAGCGGCTCGCGGCATCAGTGGCCGCCTGCAGCCACGCACGTTCCTGCGTCTCGTCCAACGCCACCACGGGCCCTGTCGGCGCGGGACAGGACATCGGGGGCGCCGTGCCGACGACCGTCCAGTCCGCCACCTGGGCGAGCGCCAGCGCCACGGCCTGAAGGGCGCCCGCCGACAGCTGCACGGCCGCCGCTTCGTCCCGCTGCTCCATCGCCAGCACGACGTCCGTGCGCACATGCCCGACCAGCCATCCCGTGATGCCCACAAGGAACGCCGCCAGCAGCAGCACGCCAGGCAGCGCCACGCCAGCCTCCCGGCGATCCACGACCGGCTCCGCTGGCTGCCGCATGTCACTGCCCCCAGCCAAGGTTCGGGGCACTGGCGAACAGGTCCACCAATACATCACGCACCTCCTCCCCGGAGCGACGCGCCGTACCCGGCATCGCGAACCATGCTGGTGAGACGCCCCGAACGCTCGGTGCGGTCGCCTGGAGGCGGAGCGCGAGCCGCACCGCCCGCACCCGCAGGAGATCCGCGTCATAGCGCCAGGCGCCGCTGCCGCACCATGGCCCATCGGTGAAGTCGGCTGCCGATAGTTCGATCGGTGGCCCCGGCACCGGTCCGAGCATGCCGAGCAGGGGCGTGCCATCCGCCGCCACCGCGCACGTGTCGGCGCCTGGCACCCGGGGCCGCCGGGGCGGCGCCGCCGTGCCGTAATACCTCACCTGCATCGCCACCACGTCGTCCACGACCGGCTGACTCGGCGCGCGCGCGTCCGCCCGACGCAGTTGCCGTCGCACCGGGTCGAAGAGCATCGTCGTCGTCTCGACCTTGGCGATGACGGCAGGCAAGGCGATGCCCTGGTCCGCTGCGTCGTCCAGCGTGAGCACGAGACCGCTCGCCGCCGCGACGACCGAGAGGGTCATGGCGCCATCGCGCGCGTAGAGCAGCACCAGATCGTCCTTGTGGAAGCCGCACGACGGATGCCCCCCGCAGGCCGGGTGCCACGCGAGCGCGACGACCGTTGCGCCCGGCGCGACGGGCTGCGCGAGTGGCGCCTGCGCCGCAGCGAATGGCACGGAGACAGCCGTGAACCTGTCTGCCCAGGCGGTTCCGGGCGGATCGGACGACGAACCCACGCGCCGCGGAAGCAGGCCAGGCACGGCCGTGCTGAGTGGCCCGTCGCCAAGCAAGTCGAGGCCGGCGCCCGCGGCGCCAACGACGGCTGCCACCACGCGTTCGGCGGCGCGTGCGCGTTGGTGCAGGTCCACCGCTTCCGGCACGGCCCTCACCGTATCCAGCACCGGCGGCAGGACGGCGCCGATCACGGCGAGCGCCGCCAGGCTCACGCACGTCGCCACGAGCAGGTCGAGCAGTGCAACACCGCCACGGCTCCGCGCCAGCCCAGTCATGGCCAGGCTCCCCAGGGACATTGCAGTGCAGCGGCGTGTGCCGGGTGCTGCCCGACTCCTGCAGGCACCGGCGTCACGTCTACCCACACGCGCACACAGCCGATGCCGCTGGGATCCGGCAGGATGCCCCAACGCCTGCGGTAGCGCGCCTCCGGCGGCGGCCCGACGCTCGACGACACCCAGTCGCCGCGCGCATCGAGCCAGTCGGACCAGCCGGCGACCGAGGCCTGGAGCGGTGCTAGGCCCGTTGCTGCGAGCCCTGCACCTCCCACCACGAAGTCGCCGCCGGCAAAGCCTGTCGAGCCGTCGGCAACGACCACGCCCGCAACCCGCATGTGGGTCAGGGCCTGCACCTGGGCGAGGCGCTGCCTGGCGAGGTGTTCTGCGAGAAGGCTGACCCGTATGGCGTCGGTACCGGCCACGGCCGCAACGACGAGCGGCGCGACGCCCGTGAGAACCACGGCGAGAAGCGCCGACGCGATGACGGCTTCGATCAGCGAAGTGCCACGTCTGGTGCGATCAGATCGGCGAGCCATGCCCTTCGCCGAGGCAAGGGGCGCGCCAGGGCGCGGAGGCGCCGATTCATCGGAAAGCAGACCCGAACGCGTTGCGTGTTGGCAGGATGCGCGATCCCGGCTGGTGTTGGGTTGGCAGGGACTGCCATGACGGGTGGGCCAGCGTCAGGCCACGCGTTCGACGTGTACCAGGTACAGCACGCCCTCGGCCTCGCCGTCCGGTGAACGGAGCGGCAGCGCCGTCACCGGCACCGCGACGCGCGGAATCCCGGGCCCGATGAGCGACGCATCACGACGGGCATCGGCCCGCAGGCAGTCCTGGGCGACGCTGCGCAGCGACTCGGTGCCGTCGAGCGTCCAGAGGACCTGTCCCTCCGCCGCGGTGCGCAGCCCCAGCCACCGCAGCGCGTCTGCGTTGGCCACGCGCAGGTTGCCGTCGCGTCCGAGCACGAAGACCCCGTGCGGAAGGCTCTCGACGACCTGACGGAAGAAGCCGTCGAGCGCTTCGAAGCGCGCCTGCATCGCGAGTTCCTGGCCGCGCATGCGCGTGAGCGCTTCCGACAGGGCCGACGCCAGGCCCGTCTCGCTCGTGTGGCCGCGCAGGCGTGCCGCCTCGTACTCCTCACGACGCAGGGCGGCGCGGCGCATCGCCCATGCGAGGACGAGACACAGAACCACCAACGGACCCACGAGCCAGATGAACGTCACGACCGGCATCAGCGATAGAACCCAAGATACCAGTCCAGCACCGGTTGTCCCACCAGTGATGCCGCCAGCGCGGCCGGTGCGAGGAAGGAACCGAACGGCAGGGCTGTCGTGCGGGCATCGGCACGGAAGAGCAACAGCACCGACCCGACCACGCCCCCCGTCAGCGACGCCCACACCAGCGTGAGCAGCATCAGCGGCCAGCCGAGCACCGCGCCGATCATCGCCAGCATCTTCACGTCGCCCATCCCCATGCCTTCCACCTTCCGCCAGCGGAAATAGGCCTCGGCGATCAGCCAGAGGATGCCGCCGCCGACGAGGACGCCGATGAGCGAGGCGCGCGGGCCCGGCGGCAGCCAGATGCTGGCCAGCAGCCCGAGCGGGATGCCGCCGAGCGTCATCACGTCGGGGAGGATGCGGTGATCGATGTCGATGAAGGCCAGGACGATCAGGACCGACGCGAACACGAGGCGGACGGCCAGCAGCGGCCCCGGCTCGAAGGCGAGCCCGTGGAGCGCGAACACCACGGCCGTGAGCAGCTCGATCGCCGGGTAGCGGATCGAGACGGGGGCCCGGCAGAACCCGCAGCGGCCGCCGAGGGCCAGCCAGCTCACCACCGGCACGTTGTGGTACCACCGCAGGCGGTTGCCGCACGCCTGGCAGCGGGACGGCGGCGTGACGATCGACTGCCCCGCCGGGATGCGGTAGATGCAGACGTTGAGGAAGCTGCCGATCATCAGGCCGACGAGCCCGAGGACGGCCGGCAGCACCCAGCCAGGCAGGTCGATCGGCGAGACGTCGGTCACGACACCGGCCCTGCCGGCGCTCGCAGCGGCTCGTCGGGCAGCGGCAGGAGCGTGGACTCGGGATGCAGCCGCACCGTCCCGGTCTGCGGATCGAGCTGGTAGACGAACCCGTCGGGGTCGGTCGGAATCGCGCGCAGCACCCTGGCGCGCACGAGCGCCTGCCAGGTCACCGGTGCCGCCGGCTGCCGCTCGCAATACGGCGTGACGATGTCGCTCAGTCGGTCCATCGCGTCCATCGCGTCGAGCTGCCGCAGCCGGCGCTGGGCGTCCTTCCGCGCCCACTCGAGATCCGCCGATTCGGCGAGCCCCTGGAACAGCAGCCGCGCCGTGCGGCGATCGCCGCCCTGCGTGAGCGTCGTCGCCGCCAGCGGCTTCAGGAACCAGGCGGCGCCGGGCATCTCGCTGGCCTTCTCGCACCCGGCGGCCGCCGGCTTGTAGTCCCGGTTGCCCCAGAAG
>JAEZCY010000135.1 GCA_023429845.1 Acidobacteriota bacterium | reverse complement strand
CTTCGCTGACAAGTTCGAGGTGAAGCGCACGGAGGTGCGTGACTGGTTCGACGAACTCGCGGCGCTCGCCGAGAAGGAAATCAAGCGCTCGGGCGAGTTCACGCTTCCCGGTGTCGTGAAGCTGTCGGTGCGTAAGAGCAAGGCGCGCATGGGCCGCAACCCGGCGACCGGCGAGCCAATCAAGATCCCGGCCAAGACGCGCGTGAAGGCGACCGTGGTGAAAGCCATGAAGGACGCCGTCATGCCCCGCAAGTAGCACCCGTCTGGCAGGAACGAGAGGCCCCGCAGGACAGCCGTCCCGCGGGGCTTTTCCGTGTCAGCTCGACGTGATGCGCGTGAGACGAGGGAAGGTCAGCGTGAAGCGGCTGCCCTGGCCAACCGTGCTCTCCACGGCGATCGCCCCGCCCAGCTGCTCGACGATCTTGCGCGAAATCGCCAGGCCGAGGCCGAGCCCGCGTCGTTTCGTCGTGACGAAGTCCTCGAAGATCGCGTTCATGCGGTCAGCACGAATCCCGCAGCCGGTGTCGCACACGCGCAGGTGCACGTGCGACGCGCCGTCCTCCACTTCGATCCACACCCGGCCGCCCGGCGGCGTCGCCTGCAAGGCGTTGAGCACGAGGTTGCGCAACACCCGCCCCAGCGCGAACAGGTCGCCCTCGATGTGCAGCGGCGCTGCCGGGATCTCGCCAGAGGCCACCGTGACGCCCGCTACCGATCCCTGAGCCTGCATCCGCTCCACGACGTCGAGCATCAGCTTGCCGGCATCGATCGGGAACTTCTCGAGCGGGATCGGGCGCGCGAGGTTGCGCAGATCCTCGAAGGTGCGCTGGATGGTTGAAAATTCCCTTTTGACCAGACGCGCGAACGTCGCGCGGTACTCGGGGTCGTCGTGCATCTGCAGCACGAGCTTGCAGTTGTTGTTGATGTTCTGGATGGGATGGGACAAGTCGTGTACGAGGCCGGCCGCGATGCGACCGAACATCGCCTGGCGCTCCTGCCGTATCGCCGCCTGCTGCAGTTCGCCCAGCTTGTCGGCCGTTGCATTGAACGCCTCGCCGAGCAGCCGGAACTCATCGTCTCGCGTTATGTGAACGCGTTGGTCGAGACGGCCCTCACCGATGGCCTGGATCGCCGACAGGAGATCGGAAATGGGTCGCAGCAGTGACCGCCCGAACGCGATGCCGATGCCGATGTTGGCCAGTAGTGCAAGCGTGACGAACAGCAGCAACTGGCGCTCGAGCCGTCGTGCCGGCGCGAACGCGTCCTCCGCCGGCTGCTCGATGATGACCCGCCAGCCCACGCGATCAACCGGTGCGCTCGAAACGCCCAGCACCTCCTGGCCGTCACTGCGCACATACACAGCTTCGGCCGGCGTGTTGCTGTGTGGCAGCGGATGATCACCTGGGAGGTGCTCCTCGCGCGCGATGCGCGCTTTGCCGCCGTCGCGGCCATCCGCGATGATGCGCCCCCGGTCATCGACGAGGTACGCGCGGCCGCTCGCGCCCACCTCGATTCCGTCCACGAGCTCCCACAACTCCTCGAGGCGCAGCTCCGCGAACAGGTATGCGGCGAGCTGTTCACCCAGCGGCACCGTCATGCGCGTGCGCGGGAGGCGGTCCTCGTCCAGGTCGATCGGCAGCGCGTCCACCCCCGCGCCGCTCGGCGGGATCGGGAGGCGCGCGGGCAACGTGCCGAGCTCGCTCGTCGCCACCGGCCGACCTTCCGCGTCGACGAGCGTGATCGACTTGATCTCGTCCATCAACAAGACGTGGTTGCGCAGCACCTGATCCTGCTGGGCGCGCGACAGACCTGTTGCCTGGAGGTCGGCGCCGGCCGACGTCACGAGCCGACGGCTGGCGCCGAGGTACAGCTCGATGGCGCTGGCGGCTCGCGCGGCGATGGCGCGGTGACTCTCGACGACGGAGCGGCGCGTCGACCGGCCCAGGGTATGGCCGGCAACGATGCCGAAGACGAGGAGGGGAGCGAGTGCCGCGGTGGTGACGAGCAGCGCCATGCGCCGCGTGATCGGGATCATCGTGTCTCCGCGACCACCTTCCATCGGGGCAATGAGCCCAGCACGTCCGATTCTGCGTCTTCGGGCACCTGCACCCGTCGGCCTACCGCGCGGCTCGTCCGCTGCCAGTACAGGTGCACGGCGGGAGGATCCTCGAGCAGCACCTGATGCAGGTCCGCCACCGCGCTCACCAGCGCATCGTCATCGCCGGCGTTGCGGACGCGCTCGGCGGCCGCGACGGCCGTGCGGTACCCGAGGTCGATCATGCGGGGGCGGTCGTGCGGCCCGAAGTAGAGGTACGGCACGCCGAGGCCGTAGCCACTGACCATCGGCGACAGGAACGTCTCGAAGTCGCCTGACGCGAGTCGTGAGGAAAGCTCGGGCAGCGTCACGGGCTTCAGCTCGAGCGCGATCCCCGCATCGGCGTAGGTCTGCTGCAAACGCCCGGCGACCCTGATCATCGTCGGGTCATCGAGTACGAGGCAGGCGACGCCGAACCGCGGGCGCATGGCGCCATCCGGGCCGCGCCCCATGGGGAGGCCCTCGGCGTCGAGGAGCGTGCGGGCACGGTCGCGGTCCACGCGCAGCCACTCGGCGTCTGCGGTGTGAGGGTGAGACCAATGCTGCAGCCAGATCACGTCGGCCGCCGGTTCGCCGCCTCCGACTTCGCGAATGAGCGCGTGGCGGTCCACAAGGGCGTTCAGCGCGAGGCGGACGCGGCGGCGCGCCAGCACCGGGTGGGCGTGGTTCACCCCGAGCGTGACGACGTAGGGTTTCACGTGCGGATAGATGCGGACGCCGTCCTGTGCGGCGAGGAGCGCCCGGGACTCGTTCGGCACCTCGTACAGCACGTCCACCTCTTCGCGAAGCAGTGCGGCGACGGCCGCGCGCGGGGTGTCGTACCGCCGGAACGCAACGGTACGGATGTCGGGATCAGGCGACGCTGGAGCCGGGTCAGGCACAGCCTCCAGAGACGGCAGCTCGGTGTCGTCGTCCGGGGCGCGGTACGGGCCTGCAGGCAGCGCGCCCACGAGTGACAGGCTCTCGAGCAGGAGGCTCGTCGGCTCGCGCAACGTCAGTCGCACCTCGCGGGAGCCTGCAGCCTCCACGCTGGTCACCGTCCACAGCCCCGGCCAGGCCTCGGGCGACCCAACGGCCTCGCGAAGCAGCGGCACGATGTGCCCGGCGGTGATCTCCGCCCCGTCCTGCAGCCGCGCGCCCTCGCGCACGGTGAGCGTCCACGTGCGCCCATCGGCCGATGTTTCCCAGCGTTCGACGAGATCTGGTTGTTCATGTCCGGCCTGGTCCATGCGGAGCAGCCGGGTGCGGGTCAGGCTGAAGAGGAGGGGACCGAGCGGTGCGTCGGCGCTCGGGATGGCGATCTCGAGTCGAGACCCGCGCGACTCGGCCGGTTCGGGCGGGGCAGGCTGACCACAGCCCGAGCCGGCGACGAGCACGGCGCCGGCAAGGCACACGCGTAGCCAGTGCATCGCCTTGTGCGACGCCAACGTTCGAGCGAGAGGGCGGGCAGCGGGAGCGTTCACGCAGCGTTCGGCGGTTGCGCCAGTGCGCGCTGGCCCGCCGAGGCTGCTTGTATCACGACTCGTGCGCAGGTGCAGGACTCTGCGCGAGGTCGTCGGGATCTACTTGCCGTCGGGCCGCAGCTCGGGGTGCTCGTACGGATAGTCGATGAGCAGCGGGCAGAAGGGGCGGTCCTTGGCGACGCCGCGCTTCACGATGCGAATGGTCATGTGTCTCTCCTGAACGGGTGCGGGTCACGACGACATGTCGAGACGCGTCAAACAGGGACAGCCGCGGAGGCGACCGCGAGCTCGTCGAGCGCGGCGAGCATGCTCGGGCGGTGACAGCTCGGCTTGCCGAGGTCGCCCTGCTCGTTGTGCGCGGCCGCCGAGCACCCGCCGCCACACACGGGCACGAGTGCGCAATCGCCGCACGCCCGCCATGGCGCGTGGCTGTCGAACCGTGCGCGTGTCGCGTCGTGCCCCGCGTCCATCGCGGGCAGGACGTGACCAATCCGCAGCGCCGGTTCACCCGTGAAGCCCGGGCACGGATACAGCGATCCTTCGGGACCGACGGTGTAGGCGTGCCTGCGATGGAGCTCGCAGGGCCCCATGTGCAGCCCGTCCACCGTGTCGAAGCCGCGTGCCCGGGTCTCCGCCCGCAGCCACGACATGCGCTCGTCCACGACCTGACAGCTGTCGCACGGCGACGACCCCGAGCCATTGCCCGCTGCCGTCATGCACGTTCCACCGAGCGACGCACCGGCGTCTCCCACCTGCATCAGCGGAATCACCCGGCTACCGCTCTGGGCCGCGCGCTGCGGCGTCCCGGTGGACGTTCCTGTATTCGGCCCGCGAATGATGGGCTTGAACGCGACCTTCGCGATGCGGTCCGAGAAGGATCGCTGCCGGAGGAAATCGAGCAGGCCGGGAAAGCTGTCGGCATTGCTCAGGTCGAAGTTCCCGCCGACGCTGAGGCGGACCTTTGGGGCAACCTTTGCCATGTTGGCGACGATGCGGTCGAACGTACCCTGGCCGCCGCGCAGCGGACGCAGGCTGTCGTGCGCCGCGCGGTCGCCATCGAGCGTGATCTTCACCCCGGCCAGGCCATACGGCAGCAGCCGGTCCACCACGGCTTCGGTGAGCAGCAGGCCGTTGGTGATGATGTTGATGCGCATCTCGACGCCCCGCCGGGTACACGCCTCCCACATCCGCTCGGCCAGTGCGTAGACGACCGGGAGGTTCAGCAGCGGTTCTCCGCCGAAGAACGTGAGCGTGAAGCGAGGGGAGCCGAGCGCGTTCAGCCGCGACTCCATCCAGCTGGCGACCCGCGCCGCGGTCTCGAGCGACATCTTCGCGGCGGTCGCGTTGTAGTCGGCGTGGTCGCCCTGGATGCAGTAGTCGCAGGCGAAGTTGCACTGCAGGGTGGTCAGCAGCGTCACCCGCAGCTGACTCGCGTCGTCGCGGAGCTCGCGGAAGAACTCTTCGAGGCTCGCCTCTTCCGCCTCACGGCTCTCCACGAGGAATCCGAGTTCGGTCAGCTGCGCGATGGCGGCCCGCGTGCCCGCATCCGGCTGCGCGAGCTCACCTCGCTCGATCTGCGCGATCAACTCGACGACGTCGGCCGATACCACGATCTGGGAGTCGGTCAGCGAGTTGAAGAGGAATGTCTCGGTCGTCCCGGGGACGGGCGTCGAAACGATGAACCGGGAGGCGCGCATGGTGGTGCGCGTCAGTGCCAGATGGGTGCCACTGGTTGCCTGCGGCCGTCAATGCCGGTAAGCGACGCGTTGCCAGTCAGTTACGGTCGGGCTGGCGTTCCTGGGCTGGCTTCAGCGGCCTGGAGGAATTGGCGATCTGCTCGACTTGTGTGTCGGCAGAATCTGCCACATGACGGCAGAGCGACACAGAACCGTCAGTTCTACGCATCCCGCAAGCGGCGGGTCACGTCGTTCAGACCGAGGCGCGCCATGCGGTGCTTGATGGTGCTCAGGGGCAGCCGAAGCTGGCGTGCGGTGGCGGCGACGTTCCACTCTTCCTTTTCGAGCGCCTTGAGCAGGTAGCTGCGTTCGAAGGCCGCCACGGCCTGATCCAGGAGGCTGTCTGCGGGGTCGGCCTCCCGCGCGTCGAGTGCCGCGAGCTGCACTTCGAGCGGCAGGTCTGCTTCGGTGATCTCGTTCTTGTCGCACACGGCGACCATGCGCTCGGCGAGGTTCTGCAGTTCGCGGATGTTGCCGGGCCATTTGTATCGCTGAAGGACCCCGAGGGCCGCCGGGTCGATGCCGCGCACGGCCTTGCGGAACCGGAGTGCGTAGCGGCGGACGAACACGTCGATCAGCTGCGCGAGGTCCTCCATCCTGTCGCGCAGGGGCGGGAGGCGCACCGGGATGACGTTGATCCGGTAGAACAGGTCTTCGCGGAAGCGGCCCGTGCGCACCGCCTGCGCAAGGTCGGCGTTGGTGGCGACGACGAGGCGGAAGTCCACGCGCAGCGGGTGACGGCCGCCGACCCGCTCGATTTCGTTCTCCTGGATCGCGCGCAGCAGCTTGGCCTGGAGGTCGAGCCTGAGGTCGCCGATCTCGTCGAGGAAGAGGGTGCCGCCATTGGCGAGCTCGAACTTGCCGAGCTGCTGGCGAACCGCGCCGGTGAACGCACCGCGCTCGTGCCCGAACAGCGTGCTCTCGACGAGGTCGCTCGGTATCGCGGCGAGGTTGACGGCGATGAAGGGGCCCTTGCGTCGGTCCGATTCGGCGTGGATGCGGCGCGCCAGCATCTCCTTGCCCGTGCCGCTCTCGCCGGTGATCAGCACGGTCGTGTCGAGCGGCGCCACCTTCTGGACGAGCGCCACGACCGCGCGCATGGGTGCGCTGGTGCCGGTGACGAATTCCTCGTCCTGCGCCGCGACCTGCGCCGTCAGCGACTCGACCCGGTTCTTGAGGTCCTGCCGTTCGCTGGCATTGCGCACGAGGGCTCGCAAGGCGTCGTAATCGAACTCCTTGGTGATGTAGTGGTATGCGCCGAGCTTCATCGCCTGCACGGCGGTCTCGACGTCGGTGATCGCGGAGATCATGATCACTTCGATCTCGGCCCGCAGCTCACGTACCTGCTTGAGCATCTCGAGCCCGCCGATGCCCGGCAGCCGCACGTCGAGGAGCATCAGGTCGACGCGGGCGTGGCGCAGGCGCGACAGCCCGTCCTCGGCCGAGGAGGCGGTGATCACCCTGTATTCGCGCTTCAGGATGGCCGTCAGCGTCTCGCGCATTCCTTCATCGTCGTCAACGATGAGGATGGCTTTCTGGGGCGAGGGCATCGTGTGCGCCTGCATCTTACCCAAGACCCGGCTCGGCCATGCCGCCCCGCAGCCGAGTGTGTCACGATGCATAATTGGGAGTTTTCACGGGCCGGGTTCTGCGTTATCGAGCCGCGGTTGCGGGGATGGTTCCACGGGCCGACGCGCCGTCACGCGCGCGCCCTCACTCGCAAGGAGCAGGGGTTGGCGAGCGCATTCGATGTGGTGGTGGTCGGGGCGGGCACGGGCGGCTATGTGGCGGCCATTCGGGCAGCGCAACTGGGGCTGAAGACGGCCGTCGTGGAGCGCGAGAACGTGCTCGGCGGGACGTGCCTGAACTGGGGCTGCATCCCGACCAAGGCCCTGCTCGAGCACGCGCATGCGTTCAAGGTGGCCAGGTCGGCGAAGGAGTGGGGGATCTCGCTCGGAGAGGCCGCTGTGAGCCTGGACATGAACGTCGTGCAGGACCGCAAGGACAAGGTCGTCAAGGGGCTCACCGGCGGAATCGGCCTGCTGTTCAAGAAGAACAAGATCGAATGGATCAAGGGCTCGGCGAGGTTGCTCGGGAAGGGCGAGATCGAGGTCACCGATGCGTCGGGCACGGCGAGCAAGGTCACCGCCGGCAAGGAGATCATCGTCGCCACGGGTTCGTCGCCGCGCAGCGTCCCCGGCATCGCGTTCGACTACGAGCGAATCATCACCAGCACCGAAGCGATGAACCTGCGTGCGGTGCCCAAATCGATCATCGTGATGGGCAGCGGCGCCGTGGGCGTCGAGTTCGCGTCGATCTTCAACAGCTTCGGCACCGCGGACGTCACCGTCATCGAACTGCTGCCGCGCATCGTGCCCAACGAGGATGCGGCGGTCTCGGAGGCGCTCGGCAAGAGCTTCCGCAAGAAGAAGATTCGCGTGCTCACCGGCACGAAGGTCACCGGCGCGGTCAACAAGGGCGACTCGGTGGAGGTGACGGCGGAACTGCCCGACGGGAAGACCGAGACGTTGTCGGCCGAGTACCTGCTCGTGGCCACGGGGCGGGGACCGGTCACCGACGGGCTCGGAGCGGAGGATGTCGGGCTCGTGCTGGAGCGCGGCTACATCAGGGTGGACGAGTTGATGCGTACGAGCGTCGAGGGGATCTCGGCCGTCGGCGACGTCATCACGCTCGGCACCGGCGCGCACAAGCAGCTGGCCCACCTCTCCTCGGCCGAGGGCATCCTCGCAGCCGAACGCATCGCGGGGCACCAGGTGCGACCCATCACCTACGACCACGTACCGGGCTGCACGTACTGCGACCCGGAGATCGGCAGCGTGGGACTGACCGAGGAGCAGGCCAGGGAGCGCGGATACGACGTGCGCGTCGGCTCGTTCCCCTTCGGCGTGCTCGGTCGCGCCAAGATCGCGAATGAAACCGAAGGCTTCGTGAAGATCGTCGCCGAGAAGAAGTACGACGAGATCCTCGGCGTCCACATGATCGGCCTGCGCTCCACCGAACTCATCGCCCAGGCGACGCTGGCGCTCCGCCTCGAATGCACCGTCGAGGAACTCGTGCGCACGATTCAGGCGCATCCGACGATGTCGGAGGCGGTCGGCGAGGCGGCGCACGCCACCCACGGAGCGCCGATTCACATGTAGTGGCGGGTCCGGCGGCCGGTTGCCGCCCGACTGACTCGGGTAGGCTGCAGGCCTCAGGCCGCAGGCTGAGAAGCTATGCCGACAAACGTGGTGATGCCCCAGATGGGCGAATCGGTGACCGAGGGCACCGTCGTCCGCTGGATCAAGAAGGTCGGGGACACCGTCGACCGCGACGAGCCGCTGTTCGAGATCTCCACCGACAAGGTGGACGCCGAGATCCCGTCTCCGGCGGCTGGCACGGTGCTGGAGATTCGCGCGCACGAGGGCGACACGGTGCCGATCGACACCGTCGTCGCGGTGCTCGGCACGCCGGGCGACTCCACGGACGGCGGTGCGGCAGTCGATCCGGCCGAGGCTGCCGTCGCAGCGACCCCACAGGCGGATGGCACGGCGTTCAGCCCCGCGACGTCCGCACCCGAACCCGAGACGCGCGGTGCTGACGTGGCTGGCCAGGCCGTCGCAGCGATTCCGGCAGCGGCGACTCAGCGGGACGCCACGCCGCAGGCGCAGTCTCCGGAAGCTCTCACGGAAGCCCGGCGCAGGCAGAAGTCGTCGCCGCTGGTGCGCCGCATCGCGGCCGAGCACCAGGTGGACGTCGCCCAGGTATCCGGATCGGGCATCAGCGGCCGGGTGACCAAGCACGACATCCTGAGGTACATCGACGATCGTGAACGCGGTCCTAGCCCGGGCGCGGCGCCGGGCGGCCTCCACATTCCCGCGTTCCAGCCGGGCGAGCCGGTGGACGTGCAGCCGATGTCGGTGATGCGGCGCAGGATCGCCGAACACATGGTGTACAGCCGCCGCACGTCGGCACACGTGCACTCGGTGTTCGAGATCGACTTCACGCGGGTGGCGGCGGCCCGCGCCTCGATGAAGGCCGAGTTCGACCAGGCCGGCGTCAAGCTCACCTACCTGGCCTTCATCGCGAAGGCCATTGCCGACGCGTTGCGCGCGGTCCCGGTCATCAACGCGGCGATCGACGCAAACAAGGTCGTCTACAAGAAGGACGTCAACCTCGGGTTCGCGGTGGCACTCGATTGGGGGCTCGTCGTGCCTGTCCTGCACAAGGCCGACGAGAAGAGCCTGCTCGGCATCGCGAAGGGGATCGCCGACGTGGCAGCCCGTGCGCGCACGAAGCAGCTGAAGCCGGAGGACGTGCAGGGCGGCACGTTCACGATCACCAACCCGGGATCGTTCGGCACCCTGTTCGGCATGCCGATCATCAACCAGCCGCAGGTTGCCATCCTCGCGGTCGGCACGATCGAGAAGCGTGTCGTCGTCGTGGACGACATGATCGCCATCCGGCAGCGCGGGTACCTGACGCTCGGGTACGATCACCGGCTCGTCGACGGTGCGGTGGCCGACGAGTTCATGAGCCAGGTGAAGACCAGCCTCGAGCGCTGGGCCTGATGCCGGCGCTCCGCGTGCAGCGCGCCGGTCTCGTGCCCTACGAGACCGGCCTGGTGCTGCAGGCCGAACTGGTGGCGGCGCGCAAGGCCGGCACCATTCCCGACACCCTGGTGCTGTTGCAGCATCCGCCGGTGGTGACTCTCGGTGTGAAGGTGCGGCAGTCACGCGCGCACGTGCTGGTCTCCGACGCGGAGCTCCAGGCCGAAGGCATCGCGCTCTTCGAGACGGGTCGGGGTGGAGACGTCACCTATCACGGCCCCGGTCAGCTGGTCGGCTACCCGATCCTGGACCTGAAGCCGGATCGCATGGACGCGCATCGCTACGTGCGCGACCTCGAGGAGGCGCTGATCGGCGTCTGTGAGGTCTACGGCCTTGCCGCGCACCGCAAGCAGGGACTGACGGGCGTCTGGGTCGGTGACGAGAAGGTCGCAGCGATCGGCGTGCGGCTGTCGCGATGGGTGACGAGCCACGGCTTCGCGCTTAACGTGACCACCGACCTCGGCCACTTCGGGCTGATCGTGCCCTGCGGGATCACCGATCACGGCGTGACGTCACTCGCCCGGCTGCTGGGCGAGCCCCCCGCGATGCGCGAGGTCGAAGAACACGTGATCGCGAGTCTCTGTCGCGTCTTCGGACGCACCCTGGAGCGCTAGGCCGACGCCGCGCCGCTACTGCGTTTCGTCCACCGCGGGCGCCTCGAGCTCGACGATGCACTCCTTGACGCCGTGACCCTCGACCGCCACCACTTCGAACCGCACGTGGTCATAGGTGACGACGTCGCCGACATGCGGAGGGCGGCCCAGTTGCGCCAGGATCAGGCCGCTGACGCTGTCCACTTCGTCGTGCTCCAGTACGACGCCAAGCGCCTCGCCAGCCTCCTCGACGCGTGACGTCCCCGCCACGTGCAGCAGTCCATCGGCGTCACGGTAGATGCTCGTACGCTCGGTGCTGCCTTCCGCCACCTCGCCGATGACCTCGTCGAACAGGTCTTCGTGGGTAAGCACGCCTGCGGTGCCGCCGTGCTCGTCGATGACCACGGCCATCTGCGCGCGCGCATCCCGGAGTGTCTCGAGCACCACGTCGAGCGTGGCCGTGTCCGGCACCGTCGGGATCGGGCGCACGACGTCGGCCGAGAGCACGCCGGCGCGCTGCCTGAGCAGCAGCAGGTCCTTTACGTTGACCATGCCGATGAGCTGGTCGATGTTGCCTTCGTAGACCGGATAGCGTGTATACGGCCGTTCGTGGACCAGGTCCGTGACGGTGCTGGCGGCGGCGCCGAGCGGCAGCGCGGCGAGCCGCACGCGCGGCGTCATCACCTCGCGGGCGGTGAGTTCGCCGAACTCGAACAGCTCGCGCAGGATGCGTCCCGCCTCTTCCCGCAGCATCCCGCCGGCCTCGCTCTCCTTGACGATGTGCGCCAGCTCGTCGGGCGAGTAGAGTCGCTCGTGCGAGCGGTCGTGCCGATGGATCCCCACTGAACGCAGCACGAGGTTGCCGAGCGCGTCGAGCGCGAGCACGAACGGATAGCAGATTGCCTGGATGAGCAGCATCACCGGGGCGATCGCGAGCAGCGTCCGTTCGGCGCGCTGCAGTGCCACCGACTTTGGCACCATCTCGCCGAACACGATGTGCACGTACGTGAGCAGGGCCACGGCCAGGATGCTCGCCAGCGAGTGCGCCGCCACGTACTTCGCCGCCCCCAGGCCCTCCAGCCATGGCACCAGGCGCACGGCTACCTCGTGCTCGCCGTACATGCCGAGACCCAGGCTCGCGAGCGTGATGCCGAGTTGCGCGGTGGCGATGAAGCGGTCCTGGCGCCGTGGATCGGCGAGGATCATCTGCGCGCGTCGCGCGACGAGCCCGCCGGCTGCCGCGCGCTTCTCGATGGCGACGCGCGGCGTGCCGACGACGGCGAATTCGGCCGCCACGAACAGGGCGTTCAGCAGCACCAGCACGGTGACGATGACGATCAACGTCGTCACGCCCGTGACCTCGTGGCCCGCGGCGCATTGCCGCGCAGCGTCGACTGCGTGAACTCGTCGGGGGTCGGTCCGAGCAGCGACGAGAGGATGTCGTCCAGCGTCACCATGCCGACGACGCGCCGATCCTCGTCGACGACGATCGCCTGATGCGTGCGGCGCCGCCGGAACTCTGCGATCAGGCGGTCGCCCGTCGTCGCCTGATCCACGATGGTGGCAGGCTGGAGGAACTCACGGAGCGTCCTCACCGGGCGCCCTTCGACATGCCGCACCAGCAGCGGTTTGGTGTTGAGGAAGCCCTCCACTCTGTCGAGCGTGCCGCGGTAGACCGGTACGTGCGCCTGCGCCGAGTCGAGTGCCAGCGCGAGCACGTCCTCCATCGGCGTCGAGATTTCGATGGCCTGCATGCGGTCTCGCGTCGTCATCAGCTGCGACGCCGTCCGCAGGCTGAAGCGCAGCGCCCGCTGCAGGCGCCTGAGCTCGTCAGGTTCGAGCAGCCCGCCGTCATGGCTCTCGGCGATCAGCAACTCGATTTCCTCGGGCGAATGTACGTGCGGATGCGCGCCATGGTTGCTGCCGAGCATGCGCAGGATGAGCATGCCGGAGCCGTTGAGGAACCAGATGGACGGCCGAAGCACCCACAGCGAGAACCGCATCGGCCAGAAGGTGTACAGCGACACTTCGGTCGGATACTGCAGCGCGAGCGACTTCGGTGCGAGTTCGCCGGTAACCATCTGGCCCACGGTCAGCACCACGAGGATCGTGGCCGCGGCCGTCGAGGCGGACGCGATGGTGTCCAGTCCCAGTCGCTCCTGGAAGAACTGCGACAGGGGCGGGCCGAACGCCACCTGCCCATACGCGCCGAGCACGAGGCTCGACAGCGTGATGCCGATCTGGCACGCGGCGATATACCGGTCGAGCTCTACCGGACGCTCGAGTATCGGCAGCAGCTTCGAGGCGACCGCGGACCCGTCTTCGGCAAGCTGCCGGACACGACTTCGGCGCACGGAGACCGCGGCGAACTCGGCGGCGACGTAGAGCGCGTTGACGGCGATGAGGAGGACGACGACGGAAAGGCCGATGAGCACGTCAGCGGCCCATGCCGGCGCTGACGAGGATTCCGCCGGCGGCACTCGATCTGGTCGCGACTCTGGGGCGTCCGCCGGCCGAGAACCGGACCGTCTGGATTGCAGCTGGGCCGACGCCGCCGTCGCTGACCCACCAGCACGGAAGTGTCTGCCGCGTGCCGAACCAGGCTGCCTCCGCCGCTCTGGCGCCCGCGGCGCCGAGCGTGAGCGGCCCGGGCGGCCATAGCGCGGCCACGCGCGCGTCGATGCGCGATTGCTGCTCTCGACGAAGCACGCCGTCCGCGCACTCGCCGTCGATCGACGTCCTCGACCAGTCCACCCGCGGCGGTTCGAGCCCCACGGGCGCCGCAAGGCCGACATGGACGGCTGCCGGACTCGTATCCACCTCGAGCGCAAGGAGTGCGCGGGCGGCACTCACGGCGGCCGCGGGCGCGGAACCGACGAGCCTGTCGGGCGGCACCGTCCCGGTGGCCACGGCGCGGCCGAGCACGAGGTGGTGCGCGGCGTCGGCACACACGATGATTGCGCCCGGCGAACGACGATGCAGCTCTTTCAGCTGTGCAAGCGGGTCGGGCTGGATGGGGTCGGCCAGCACCATCACCCAGGCGCCATCGGCCGCGTCCATCGACGCATGTCCGGTGACGCGGGTGCTGTATCCGTCCACGGGACCGGACTGCCGGACGTCGAGTGCCTTGCCGGCCGCGAGGGTCTTCTCCGGGTCGACGAGGCGCACCTCATCGAATCGCGCTCGGCTTGCCAGCGTGTACGCGAGAGCGCCGCCGAGCGGGCCGGCTCCGAAGATGGCGACGAAAGGCATACGGGAAGCGTGACGGTTGCCGCGCGACCCGGTTAGTGTAAGGGCATGACTTCCCGGTCTCAACTCGAGGGACACGTCGCCATCGTCACGGGGGGCACCCGCGGCATCGGCCTGGCCATCACGCGAGGCTACGTCGCGCGCGGCGCGCGCGTCGTCGTCTCGGGTCGCTCGCAGTCCCATCTGGACGCGGTTGCCGCGGAACTTGGCGATGCGGTGGCCGTCGTGCGCGGCGACGTGGCCGACCCGGACGTGGCGGTCACGCTGGTGCGGACTGCCGCCGAGCGCTTCGGAGGGCTCGATTCGCTGGTGAACAACGCTGGCGTCGGCACGTTCGTCCACGTGGCCGACATGACACCGGAGCAGTGGCAGCGGCTCATCGCGACGAATCTCACCGGCGTGTTCCTCTGTTCGAAGGCGGCGATTCCCGCGCTCAAGCAGCGCGGGGGCGGCTGGATCATCAACATCAGCAGCCTGGCAGGGCGGAACTCGTTTGCCGGCGGCGCAGCCTACTGCGCGTCGAAGGCGGGACTCAACGCGTTTGCCGAGTCGTTGATGCTGGAAGTGCGTCAGGACGACATCAGGGTCACCACCGTCATGCCCGGATCGGTGCAGACGACGTTCTCCGCGGGAGGGGATTCGCCCGAGCACGACTGGAAGCTGTCGGCCGACGACGTGGCGCAGGTGGTGTTCGATTTGCTGGGGCACTCGAAGCGAAGCCTGCCGAGCCGCGTCGAGATTCGCCCGAGCAAGCCCAGGTAGCGCCGCCGTCGCGCTGCGGCGATCGACGCACGACGTGAGCCGTCAGGCGTTGGCGAGCACGCGCGAGAACGTGGCGGCGTCGATGTTCGCGCCGGTCACCAGGAGCACCAGCGGGTCGGGGAGTGCGTCGAGCGTGCCTTCGAGAAGCGCCGCGACGGCAATCGCGCCTGCACCCTCGGCGACGATCCGTTCGTGGTGGAACAACGCGCAGATGGCACCGGCGACGAACCGCTCGGACGCCAGGCTGACCGCGACGGCGTGTGATCGCACGAACTCGAACGTCATCGCTCCGGGTTCGAGGTTGCCGAGCAGCCCGTCGGCCAGCGAGGGGCCAGGCTGGATGCGCGTCGTCCGTCCGTGCTGCAGCGACGCGGTGAACGCGGGATTGGCGGCCGGTTCGATGCCGAGGACAGCCACGCGCCCGTCCACGGCGGCGGCGACACCCGACAGGAGCCCGCCTCCGCCCGTCGGGACGACGATTGCTCCGGTGCCTGGCACATCCTCGAGCACTTCGAGTGCGACCGTACCGGCCCCGGCGATCACGTCGGGGTGGTTGTACGGCGAGATGAACATCGCCGGGCTGCTGATCGAGGCAGCCAGCGCGCGCGCCTCGGCATCGTCGTAGTCGCGGCAGTCGGCGACAATCGTGATGCCTCGGCCGGCGATAGCGTCGAGCTTGGCACGGGGTGTCGAGCCCGGCACGTAGATGGTCAGTGACGCGCCGAGTTCCCGCGCGACGCTCGAGAGGGCGAGGCCATGATTGCCTGCCGACGCCGTGACGAGCGGCGGCAGTGCCGGTTGGCGCTCGGCCAGGGCGAGCAAGGCATTGGCCGCGCCGCGCCGCTTGAAGGCGCGCGTGTGCTGGAGCGTCTCGAGCTTCAACCTGACGTCTCGCCCGGTCGCCCGGGAGAGTCCGTCGGCGCGCAGGAGTGGCGTGCGGCGAACGAGCGGGGCGATGCGGCGCGCCGCATCCCGGACGTGTTCAAGTGATACCGACATGCTGATCGAATCGTTCGCAGTGCCGCCGTTCGAGACCAACGGCTACTTGGTGGCGTGTCCGGAAACCCGGGAAGCCATCGTGATCGACCCTGGAGACGGGGTCGATAGGCTGATCGCCGCCGTCAGGCGACTGCGCGTCCACGTGCGGTACATCATGTTGACGCACTCGCACCTCGATCACATCTCAGGTTGCAATCAGGCGAAAGCCGAATGGGACGCGCCGCTCGTGCTGCACCGCGACGACCTGTTTCTCTACGAACGCGCCGTTCAGCAGGGCGTTGCGTTCGGCATCCGCATGCAGCCCCAGCCGGCCATCGACGCCTGGTTCGACGAGCAGCCGGCGTGGACGTTCGGCCGACTCGCCGTGATGGCGCACCACACGCCAGGGCACAGCCCCGGCCACGTGTGCCTGCAGATCGGGTTGCAGGGCTCTCCCGGCGAGCACCTGTTCGCGGGCGACACGCTCTTTGCGGGATCGATCGGCCGCACCGACCTGCCGGGCGGCGACCTCGCGACGTTGCTGCGGTCGGTGCGTGACGTGCTCTTCCCGCTGGGCGACCAGTGCGTCGTCTACCCGGGCCACGGCCCGAAGACGACCATCGGGCAGGAGCGACGCAGCAATCCCTTCCTGCAGGGGGTCAGGGAAACTTGAAATTGGAAATGCGCAATGAGTCGAAACGCCCGACGTCGTCGAACATTCCGCATTTCCCATTTCGCATTTCCAGTTTCTACTTTCTCCGCTCGTAGCCGTCGGGCCTCGCCCGACGGAGGTTCCGTCCGGGCCGCCTACGTACGCGGCGGGTCGCTCACCCGCCCGCTTCGAGGGTCGTGTCCACCTGATTGAGCGGCGCGTGCACCAGCACGAGGTCGACGCGGCCCACGCGCAGCGTGTCGCCGGGCAGCAGCGTGGCCTTGTGGACACGCCGCCCGTTCACGTAGGTGCCGTTGGTGCTCTGCAGGTCTTCGACCTCGAGCTGACCGGTCGGCTGCGCCGTGAGTCGGCAGTGCAGTCGCGAGACCATCGCCGCATCGACGATGAAATCGGCGCGGACGGCGCGGCCGAGCGTCTTGATGGTGCCCGGCATCAGCCGAAACGTCAGCGCGGGCTCGTGGCCCTGGACTGTCCTCAGAATCCACATGACGTTGGGCCGATCAGGCCGGCGTCGTCGCAGCGACCGGTTCCGCCAGTGACGGCAACCCGAGCAGTTCGCGGAGCCGTGGCGCCACGACCTCACCACCGTGGGTGACGAGGATCTCTCGCGTGATCTCGTCGGCGGGGTCGATGACCAGCGCGCCTGCCTTGTCGCGGAGATGCGCAAGCAGTGTGGTCAGGTTCTTGGCGTACAGCTGGCTCGCGTGGAAGGGCACGGTCGCGGCGAGGTTGGTCGGTCCGTGGATCGTCACGCCGTGTACGACGACCGACTGGTCCGCGACCGTGAGCTCGCAGTTGCCGCCGCGTTCGGCAGCCAGGTCGACGATGACCGAGCCGGCCGGCATGGACGCAACCATGTCTGCCGTGATCAGCACGGGGGACTTCCGTCCCGGAATGGCGGCGGTCGTGACCACCACGTCACTGTGCGACACCACCCGCGCCATCGTCTCGCGCTGGCGACGGTAGAAGGACTCGTCCTGCGCGGCCGCATAGCCGCCGTGCCCTTCGGCAGCCGCCGTGTCGAGTGGCAACTCGACGAACTTCGCCCCCAGGCTCTCGATCTGCTCCTTGACCGCCGGTCGGACGTCGTAGGCCTCGAGCCTGGCGCCGAGGCGCTTGGCGGTAGCGATGGCCTGCAGCCCGGCCACGCCCGCGCCGATGACGAACACCCGTGCCGGCGAGATGGTGCCCGCGGCGGTCATCATCATCGGGAACAGCCGTGGCAGTGTGGCGGCGGCGAGCAGGACGGCCTTGTAACCGGCGATGTTGGCCATCGACGACAGCGCGTCCATGCTTTGTGCCCGTGTGATGCGGGGCACGAGTTCCATCGCGATTGTCGTGACGCCGCGCGCCGCCAGCGCCCGCGCCGCTTCCGGCGCGCCGAGGGGATCGGCGAAACCGATGATGGTGTGCTGCGGACCGAGGCGGTCCAGGTCACCGGCGCCGTGCACCCCGGCAGCCCCTGGCGTACGTACCTGCAACAGCACGTCCGCTTGCGCGAACACCTCGTCACGCGTGCCGAGCTGTGCCCCGGCAGTCGTGTAAACGTCGTCCGGGAACCCGGCCGAGGCGCCCGCGCCGTGCTCCACGACCACCCGCGCCCCGGACTTCACGAGGGGCGCGATGCTGGCAGGAACGAGGGCGACGCGGTCTTCGCCTGGCTGTAATTCTCGGGGAATCCCGATGACCATGACGCCTGATTGTACGCCGAGCAGTCCCGGGCGCGCTCAGGTGGCGCCGGTTGGCACACGCGACGTCCGCGCACCGGTCCCGCGGCACCCGGGCCGCCGATGAACTCCCCGATGGATGGTTCCGTCAAAGTCAGCGTTCAGAGAGTGGCCGCTGGCGGCCTCCGGAGATGCCGATGACGACGAAGAGGAACAAGCGCCTCGGTATGGCGGCGGTTGCGGCGGTTGTGGTCGGCGGCGGGCTGTACGCGTGGTCCGGCATGACCCCCGCGCAAGCCACGTTCGAGCCGTCGCGACTCGCAACCGTCGAGCAGGACACGATGGTCCGGTCCGTCGTCGCGACCGGCAAGGTGGAACCGATCGCGAAGGTCGAGATCAAGTCCAAGGCGAACGGCATCATCGAGCGACTGCGCGTGGACGTGGGCGACGTCGTCAAGGCGGGTGACGTGCTCGCCGAGCTCG
>JAEZCY010000015.1 GCA_023429845.1 Acidobacteriota bacterium | reverse complement strand
GCGCGCAGGCGCCCGCCGGAAGACAGCACGGGAAGGGTCGCGGCTGTCTGCATGATCTTCTCTCCTAGAAGGCCACCACGCCTTCGAGCATCAGGCCATGGAACTTGCCGCCGCTGCGGAGGTTGGTGGGCGGGAAGCCCTTGTACTCCTGGCTGACGTATTCGAGCTTGGCGAGCAGGCCGGGCGTGATGAACCATCCCCCACCGACCGCGACACGGTCCACCGTGATGTCGTTCGCGATGCCGAGCAACTGCCCGTTCACGCGGTTGTAGCGGGCGCCGACGTACAGAGGCTCGCCGGGGCCGAGGCGGTACACCACGTCGCCGGCCACCTGCGTCATCTCGCGGTTGCTGGTCTCGGTCGATGCCTTGCCTTCGGAGCGCTCGAGCACACCGAACAGCTCGAGGCCACGGAACTTCACGAACGGGTTCAGCTGGAACGCGGTCACCTCGTTACGGAATCCGGGGTTGAGCAGGCCGGAGGTGAACTGCGCCGACTCGGTCGCGGCGGTGTTCTCCATCACGAAGTAGTAGCGTGAGCCGGCGCGGTCGCCGCCGTAGAGCGTGTTGCTCAGCGCCTTCTTCGTCGTGTACATCGAGCCCGTGACGCGCACGCGCAGGTCCTCGTTCATCTTGCGGTCGAATCCGAGCTTGCCGAGGTACGCCTGGCCGCGTTTCTCCGGAGTCAGCACCGTGCCGCGAATCTCGCCGCCGGTGACGCCCGCCATGGCGATGACACCCTTGTGCCGCAGGTAGACCTCGGCGCCGATCTCGGTGGTGAACGCGTCCATGATGTAGTTGCCGATGAACGGGTTGTAGATCGCGTTGCCGTTGTCGCTGCGGCGGAAGTGCGCGTCGCCGTAGTTGATCTCCATGTGCCCGACCTTGAGCGACAGGTACTTCATCAGCGAGTTGAGCGGCTTGATGTCGATCGGCGACTCGTCGATCAGGATGAAGCCGTCCTTGACCCACGTCTCGTTGTGGTGCCGCGAGGAGAGGTAGGTCGTCAGCTGCACCCGCATGCCCTTGGCGAGCTGGGCGTGCAGCGTGAGGTTGGCCGTGGAGTTGTTGAACCCGAAGCCGATGTCGGCGAGCTGGTTCGTGTCCACGCCGTTGACCACCACCGGCTCGGCGTTGTTGGAGTGGCGCAGGTTCTGGACCTGGGTCGCGAAGTTCGCGCCGAAGTCGAGCCGGAAGCCGGTGTACTCCGGACCGGCGAGCTTGGGCGACTCGAACACGTTCAGGCCCCGCTTGTCGGGCGCGCGCAGGTGCTGGATCGTCACCGGCCGGCCTTCGGTGAGCATCTGACGCAGCGCTTCCTGCTCCTCCTCTTCGTCTGCGGCCTTGGGCGTCGCGACGGCACTGCCCTCTTCGGCGTGCGCCGGAGCGGCGGCGATGGCGGCAATCGATGCCGGGTCGGTTCCCGTGCTCTGGGCAAAGGCGGGCGCGGCCACCAGCAACGCCGCGCAGGCACACGTGGGGATGAAATGGCGTGACATGACTTCTCCTGGATGCGTTAGGTAAGAGGCGTCGCGAACACCGTCTCGAACGTGACGGTGACCTTGGGGTCGGTGCGGAGCATGCCCATCATGGCCTTGGGCGCCGCGATGCCGAAGTCGGTCATCAGCAGATCCACGGCGCCGGACACGACGAGACGGCCGTCCTTGGTCGCGGTCGTGAGATCGAAGGCGACATCCTTCTCGACGCCAGCGACGCGCAGCACGCCGATGGCGCGCAGAGCCGAGCCCTTGGACTCGAGCCGCGCGAGGCGGAACACGATGTCGGCATGCTCCTTGACCTTGAGGGCCTTGTGCATGTTCTTGTCGAGACCGTCCTTGGTGGAGTGCAGCGAGGCGGCCGGGATGGCGACCTCGAAGGCCTGGAGCGCACCAGGCGCGAGCACGGCCGACAGGATGTCGCCGTCGACGCCGCTGGCAACCTGCAGCTTCGTCACCCGGACCTTCGTCGTCGAGGCGGTGTAGTCGTGGATGTTGGAAGTGCCGGCGATTGACACCCTGGCGGTCGCAACGGTGAGCGGCGCGCGGGTGGCGTCCTGCGCGAGCGCGGGCGTGGCTGCCACAAGGCAGGCAAGCGCGCTCCCGAGCGTTGAAAGAATGAATGCGGACGGTCTCATGACTGACATCCTTGAAGGCGGTGCGAGGTGCACGGCCTGTCAGATGGCAACATGCGTGCCGCCGGCTGCGGGCATCAGAAACGGTCGAAAACCAGTGTGATTCCCGCAATTCGTGGCGCGGCCTGCGTGGTCTCCCACGCCCACCGGGGATTTTCCAGCCACGACGGCCATGCGAAAGCGGGACGCGCGCCGCTGACCGGTCAGGGCGCCGGTGCCAGGAGGGTGTCGACGCGCACGAACTCGTAGCCGCGGGCCGTCAGTTCCGCCAGCAGGGCATCGAACCGCCTGTGGAACTTGTCGGTGCGCCCGGGCCCGGCTCCGACGTGCAGCAGCAGCATGAAGCCGTTCAGCCCATGCGGGTCCTCGCGTTCGCGACGCAGGATGCTGTCGAAGATGGCGTCGGTGGCGACGAACTGCCGCGTGCCCTCTTCCGTGTAGTCGGCATTCGATCGCGTACCGGGCGTGTGGCACACGAGGGTGAGCCCCAGTTCTCTCGTCCACGCGGCGATGTCGGTGGTGTACCACTCGTACGGCGGCAGGAAGATCGACATGGCGTCGGCAGCCACGCCGTGGGCTTCGAGCGCAGCGATGTTCCGTTGGAGGTCGTCGCGGAACTCGTCTCGCGACACGAGCGTCCGCCTGGGCCCCTCCCACGGTGCGTAGAGCAGGTGCGCGTCGGAGTGCGGACCGACGTAGTGGCCCTCGGCCACCATCCGCCGGACGAGCGGCCGCAGGGCGCGGTCACGCAGGAACGTGCCGGTCAGGAAGAACGCGGCACGCACATCCCGCCGCCCCAGTGCGTCGAGGATCGTCGGCGCGCTCTCGCCGAACTCATGACCGGTGAACACGAGCGCGAGGCGCCGCCGATCGACGGGGCCGCGCGTGATGGCGCCGTCGACGACGGTGAAGGCGGACGCGCGCGGTGGCTGCGCCGAGCGCGCGAGGGCCGCGCCAGGATCGGCCCGTGCGCCCGACAGCATCGTCGCGGCAACGACGATCGCGGCGAACCCTCTCCTCGACAGCCGGATCACTGCACGAGAATAGTCCTGAATGCCGCATGAGCTTGCGTCTGGCGTGCCCTGTCGCAGATAGATCACTGCGTGCGGCTCCTCGCCCGCGCCCGGCGCCCGGGCCGCGGACTCGTCGCGGTGAAAGGCGGCCAACGTCACGGTGGAACGACGACTCGACGACCTCTCGGCGCTGTATCAGCAGTACTTCGAGGTCAGGGCAGCCAATACGCCTGCACTGCAGGAGGCTGCCTATGCCCTCCGCTATCGCGTGTACTGCATCGAGCACGCGTTCGAGGACCCTCGCGCCCAGTCCGGTGAACGGGAGACCGATCCGTACGACGAGCACTCCGTTCATGCGGTCTTGCGCTACCGGCCGACCGATGAAGTGGCGGGATGCGTGCGCCTCGTGTTACCGACGGCTGCCGATGGCCTGCGCGCCCTTCCCCTCAGGAGCCTGCTCGCCCCTGACGAGCGTGCGCGTATGGATGCCCTTCCCGCCGCGACGACGGCGGAGATTTCACGTTATGCGGTCTCCAAAGCGTTCCGCCGCCGCGCCGGCGAGGAGTTGTATCCCGACGTGGACGCCGACCTGAATCCGGACCACGCGAGACGACTTGCTCCCCACATGACACTCGGTCTGTTCAGGGGCGTGGCGACGCTGGCCAGCGCCCACGGCATCACGCACCTGTGCGCCGCGATGGCGCCAGCGCTGCTCCGGCTGCTGGAGCGGTTCGGCCTCGCGTTCGAACGCCTGGGCCCGCCGCTCGACTACCACGGCGTGCGCCAGCCATGCATCGCCGAACTCGATGCGCTGCGCGCCGGGCTGTCGCGGTCCCAGGGCGAGTACTCCAGGTTCGTCGAGGCCGCCTTCGTCGAACGCTGACGGCGCGTCGTCATGACGGCGCGTGGCGCCAGGGATTGCCTGATTGCGGCGCGTGCGACAGGATGAGGCGCATGCCGCGCGCCTCCCACCCCCCTCGCACATCTCGTCCCACACAGGGTTCCGGCGGTCTCGACAGACGCCGGTTCCTGCAGGTCGCGGCCGCAGCGGCGCCGCTCACGGCAGCGTCCGGAGCCCTCGCCGCCACGCAGCCCGCGGCAGCGCCCGCCACTGCGTCGGCCGCCGACGTGGGTTCGCTCTATCCGTTCATTGGCAAGCAGGCGGTCGAGGGTGAGTTCCCGCTGTCGTACCTGGGCGAGCGCTTCCGCGACGTGGATGCCTGGAAGTCGGTCGCGCGCGCGAAAGTGCTGGACCTGCTGCACTACAGCCCGCCTCCCTGCGCGCCGGACGCGGAGGTCACGGCGCGCGTCGACTGCGGCGACTACGTTCGCGAGACCGTCGCGTTCAACACCACGCCCGACGTGCGTGTGCCGGCAATCGTGCTGGTGCCGAAGCAGGCCACGAAGCCCTGTCCTGCCGTCGTCGCCCTGCACGATCACGGCGGCTTCTACATGTGGGGCAAGGAGAAGCTCGTCGTCCAGGACGGCGAGCACCCGATCCTGGCCGACTTCCGCACGCGCTACTACGGGGGGCGCAGCATTGCCGTGGACCTCGTGCGCCGCGGCTACGTCGTGATCACGATCGACATGTTCTACTGGGGCGACCGGCGGATGCTCCTGCCTGACGACCCCGCCGACTGGCGCGACCGGCCGGCAGACATGCCGGGCGAACGCATCGGCGCGTTCAACACTCGCGCCAGCCAGAACGAACAGCTCGTGGGCCGCACGATCTACTCGGCGGGCTTCACCTGGCCTGGCGTGATGTGCTGGGACGATGTGCGGACGGTGGACTACCTGCGCACGCGTGCCGACGTCGACCAGTCACGGATCGGCTGCGTCGGCTTGTCGGTGGGCGCCGTCAGATCCGCGCACCTGGCCGCCCTCGACGACCGCGTGAAGGCCGCCGTCGTCGTCTGCTGGATGACCTCGTTCCGGTCGCAGCTTCGCCGGCACGTACGCAACACGATCGGGCACACGAAGGTCGTACCCGGGCTCTACCGGCATCTCGACTACCCCGACGTGGCCGCGTTGGCAATGCCGACGCCCCTGCTCGTCATGAGCGGCACCCGCGACCCGCTGTTCGACGCCGAGGGTGTGAAGGCGAGCTTCTCGAAACTCAACGCGTGCTATGCGAAGGCCGGTGCCGCCGAGCGGTGCCGCACGAGGCTCTACGACAGCCCGCACCAGTTCAACGCCGAGATGCAGGCCGAAGCGTGGAACTGGCTCGAGCGGTTCGTCTGACCCTCAGGGGTCGGACGCCCCGACCCACACCACGAACCGATCGGGAAACGGTCCGATGCACCGCAGCCGTCCGGCGATGCCGCGGGCGCGACGCAGGCCCGGCAGGCGCAGGAGGCTGCCGACCATCTCGGTCACGTGCGCCATCGCGATGTGCGTGCCGAGGCAGGTGTGCAGGCCCGCACCGAAATGCAGGTAGTGCTGCGGCGGCCGGTCGATGCGGAACGACGAGGGTTCGTCTACCACTGACGCGTCCATCATGGCCGCGCCGAGACCGGCGAAGACGAGCGTCCCGGCCGCGAGGGTCGTCTCGTGTGGCGTGCCGCGCGAGACGATGTGGGGACGCACGCTCCTGCGCACCGCCATGGGCGTCGGCGTGCTGAACCTGAGCGCTTCGCACACGTAGGCCTGCACGCGCTCGGCGTCGCCCGCCCGCGCCGCCGCACCCGCGGCGTCGAGGATCGCCGGACGCGACAGCAGCAGGTCGATCGCCCGGCAGACCGCGGCGCTGACGTTGTCGATCATGCCTGCGACACACCACAGCAGGTTGTCGCGGATGCGCGCATCGGTGAGGTCCCTGTCGCCAGCCTCCTGCCCGGCCAGCAGCCGTCCCAGCGCGTCGTCGCGCGTCGTGCCTGCTGCCCGCTCAGCACGCGTCCGCGCGATCAGCAGGTCGAGGTGCGTCCGGAAGGCCTTGCTGGCGCGCATCGCGCGCCGCGACAGGAGGGGCTCGCCGAGCACGTTCACGAAGGCGTCGGTGAAGATGGTTCGCGCCCAATGCGCCAACGTTCCCTCGTCCGGACCCCGCACGCCGAAGTAGTCGGCGATGAAGCGTGCGGGAACGAGACGACCGAAGCCGTCAACCATGTCGAGCCGCCCGGCAGTCATGGCGGCGCCGAGCACCTCGGAGGTGCGCGCCGCCACGGTCGAACGCACCCGCTCGACGTCCTCGCGGCGGAAGGCCCGGCTGAGTGCGTGCAGCTGCTGACGGTAGGCGGCGCCATCGTCCATACCGAGCAGGAAGTTCGGCCCGCGATTGATGCGCATCATGGCGTCGCCGTAAGGGGCAACGCTGAACACGTCGTTGCGGCGCAGCACATCCATGACGTCGCGATAGCGAGTGATGAAGGCCAGACCGCCCAGCTGCATGGCCGGCGCATGTTGACGCAGATCGTCGAACATCGCGTGCGGACGCAAGCTGCTCCACTCGCGGACCACCCGCAGCCGCGCTTCGCCTGGCGCTGGAGCGGCACGACTCGCGTGGTACTCGTCGAGAAAGCTCATGGCCGCGCCCTGGCGGGGTGCTCTGTAAGATCAACGACAACGAGCGCTCCACCGGACAAGCGGTGCGCACGTCCGTGTACGGCGATGCCCTGAGCCTCATGCTCACGATAGAGTGGGACGCGCCGACGCCGCATACGCGTGCATCGTTCGCTCATTCAATTCATGCATACCGATTCCAGGCGCTTGCGGGCGCCGCTCTTCACACTCCTCGCCGCCCTGCTGCTCGCTTCACCCGTCGCTGCGCAACCGGGCACCCACGTCGCTGGTCAGGTCGTGGATTCGACTGGCGCCCCACTCGCAGGCGCCAGGGTCTCCACGCCGGCCGCCTCCACGGTGACGGACGCGGATGGACGATTCCTGCTCGGCACGGACGGGCCGACCCGACTGCATGTGGAGCGGCCACGGTTCAGGAGCGTCGTCGTTGCCGTGCCTGAAGGGGAGAGGGCGCCGTTGCGGGTCGTCCTCGAGGTGGCGCCGCTGTCCGAGCACGTCGTCGTGGTGCCGCCGATCGTCGATGCCACGACGTTCGATGCGTTCGGAAGCTCGCAGACGGTGGTCTCCTCGTCGCAGGTCGCAGACCTCAACGCGCTCGACCTGGCATCGGCCCTCCGCCGCACGCCAGGCGTGACGATTTCGCGCTTCAACCCGGTGGGATCGTTCGGGGGCGCCGAGGGCGGTTCGGTGCACGTCCGCGGGATGGGCGCGAGCCGGCCGGGCAGCGAGATCAAGACGTACGTGGACGGCGTGCCGTTCTACATGGGGTTGTGGAATCACCCGCTGCTCGACCTGTTGCCGGTGGACGGCATCGATCGCATCACCGTGCTCAAGGGCCCGCAGCCCCAGACGTTCGGCGACGCGTTCTCGGCGGTCGCAATCGACTCGGCGCGGGCGACGAGCGATGGTTTCGCCGCGAGCCTCCGCGTGTCCGGCGGGTCGTTCGGCACGGTCGCCGAGCAGGCGCTGGCGACGGGGCGTTTCGGCGCCTGGGAGTTGGTCGCATCCCAGGGCTTCGCGCGATCCGACGGCCATCGGGACGATGCGCGCGGGCGCATCGCGAATGCGGCGGCGCGCATCGGCTACCGGTGGAACGACAGCTGGGCCATCGACGCGCGCGTGATGCGAGTCGGCAACACGGCTACCGATCCGGGCGAGGTCGGGCTGCCCGCCACGAGGAACGGACGCTACGACACATCGGGCACGCTGCTGGCCGCCGCGGTGTCGCATCACTTCACGGCCGCACAGGGCGCCGTGCAGGTCTACCGCAGCAGCGGCACCGGCAACTGGCTCGACCAGCGTCCGCCCGACGAGGACACGCTCACGCAGTTCTCGATGACCGGCGTTCGCTGGCGTGAGCGCTGGCGCGCCTGGGATCGGGGAACGGTGAGCGGCGGGCTCACCCTCGATCGCGTGGACGGCAACGCGCAGTTCCATCCGGCGGGCGCGGCAGCGAGCAGCGCCTTCGACGGCACGGCGTTCATGCTGACGTCGCCCCACGTGGCGGTCGATCACACGCTCGCACTGCCCGCAGGGTGGCACGTGACACCCTCTGCCGGTGTCCGGCATTACTCCCATTCGGTGTTCGCCGATGCGATCGCGCCCCACGCCGGTGTCGTGGCGCAGGCACCGTGGCCGCTGGCCTTGCGCGCGAACTACGCGCGCGGCGTGCACTACCCCGGCCAGGAAGTGGCGGTGCTCTCGACGCTCATCCCGCCACTCGGCACGACCTGGCGGAGCCTGGACGCCGAAACACTCGACCACGTGGAGGTCGGCGTGATGGCCGCGCCTGCCGCGTCCACGACGGTCGACTTCGCCTGGTTCAACGATCGGCGCGACAACCGGTACGTCTTCGCGTTTCCGCCGGCCGTGGCCCGGCCGATGTTCCTGAACGTCGGTTCGTACCGTGTGCAGGGTGCGGAGTTCTCGGTGCAGCAGCGCATCGCCTCGGGCTGGCAGGCATTCGGCGGGCTGACGCTGCTCAACACGTCGATCGAGGGCGTGCCCTATACGCCGAAGGCCACGCTGGCGCTGGGCGTCACCGGCCGCGTCGGCCGTCTCCGGCTCGCGATGGATCTCCAGTCACAATCGGCGATGGAGGTGTTTGGAAGGGCTCGCAACCCTGCGGCGTCTGACCTCGCCCGGGTGAAGGGCTTCACGGTGGTCAACGTGCGGCCGTCATATCGCCTGCCGGTGTGGCGCGAACGCGTGGACGCGTTCGTCGCGATCGAGAACCTGTTCGACCGCGCCTACGCGTTCAGGCCGGGCTACCCGATGCCGGGCACGTCGGTGCAGGTCGGTGTGGCGATTACCGGCACGTAGGCGTCGGAGATTCTCCGACACGCCCCCGCCCGGCGGCGCCACAGACATAAGCGTCGGGCCTTGCCCGACGCGTGCGTCACACCGGCGGCGTCCCGTACGTAGGCGTCGGGCCTTGCCCGACGCGTGCGTCACACCGCCTTGAGGAAGTGTTCGAAGAACGCGACGATCTGCGCGTTGGACTCCGCCGTCGGATCGTGAGTGGGCCGGTTCGACATGCCGACCCGATGTGAGTAGCCGAGGAGGCGGTTGACCGTCACCGCGTGCGTCAGCGCGGACCACCGCTCGGGCTGATCCTCGGCGCCGCCACTGACGAAGAACGGCCGGGGCGCGATCAGCGCGTGCAACTCGTGGAGGTCGCGTCCCCGCTCCCGCATCTCCCTGTACGGCCCCGTGCGCGGGTTGTCCGCTGTCGGCAGACCGGGCGTCCGGGGCGTGAGGCTCGCGTCCTCGCCCAGGTACCAGGGCTCCCAGTAGTTCACGTTCGTACGGGTCTCGTCGAACACGATGCCGGGATCGCTCGTGGCCACCGCCGCGAACCTGTCCCAGAGCGCGCCCGCGAACATCGACCACTTGCCGCCGTAGCTGTGGCCGACGACGCCGATGCGCGCCGCGTCCACGTCGGGCAGCGCCGCCAGGGCCATCCAGGCGTTGGCCGCCACGTACGCGTAGTACGACAGCGGCTGGGAGGTCACGCGTCCGCGCCCGGGCTGTCGTGCATCGCCGGCCGGTGTGCCGATCGACAGCGTCACGAAGCCGGCCAGCGTCAACTGCCGCGCGAAATCGCGCAGCGGACGGGTGCCGAGGCCCACGCTCGTCTCAGGGTCGTAGAACGGCACGAACACGGCGGGAAACGGCCCCGTGCCATCGGGTCGCAGCAGCCAGCCCTCGGTGCGCTGCCCGGGCGAGGCCTGGAACGCGACGCGCTCCTGCGTGAACGTCTCGCGGCGCGACACCGACAGGACGTCGAGCTTCGTGTGGGCGAGCACGTCGGGCCACGGTCCCATCAGCGCGTGCCACTCTTCGAGCATCTCGACGCGCCGACGCACCCACTCACCGGGAGTGCGCACCGGCGCGCCGTCGGCAAACAGCAGCGTCGAGCGGTAGGCCGACGACGGCTCCGCAAACGGCGCGGGCACCTCGAACAGGTCCGCGATGCGGTCCCACGGTGCGGCCGTCACCGCGGCGCCGGCGTTGGCGGCGTCCACGGCCCCTTCGCGCGCTGCGCGGCCACTTCTTCGGCGCTCACGCCCTGCGCGTGGTTGCCGAAGTTCTGCCGCAGATACGTCAGCAGCTGCGCCACCTGTGCGTCCGACAGGAAGCCGTGTGCCGGCATGACGCCGTTGTAGGTCTTGCCCTCCACCTCGATCTCGCCCTGCAGGCCGTCGATGACCACCGAGATCAGCCGCTGCTTGTTGCCCGACACCCATCGCGTGCTGGCGACGGGTGGGAAGCGGGCGCCATCGCCCTTGCCGTCGCCCTGATGGCAGGCCGCGCAATAGGTCTGGTACAGCTTGCCGCCGGCCGCGAGCGCTTCGCCGCCGAGGATGTCCTTCTGCTCGTCGGGCTGGCGGATGTGGGCCTGCTGCGCCTTGCGGGCGGCCATCGGCGCGAGCTGCCGCGTGCCGAACGTCGCAGGGTCGCCTTCATGCGTGATCCGCCAGATCCTGCCGTTGACGCTCTCGCTCACGTACAGCTCGCCGGCCGGACCCTGCGCCAGGCCCATCGGCCGCGCCTTGGCGTCGCCGGCGTTCGGGATGGGATCCATGCCGGCGAATCCGTCAGCGAACACTTCCCAGTCGCCGGTCGGCATGCCGTCCCTCATCGGCACGAAGGCGACGAAGTAGCCGGCCTGTGAGTACGGCATCCGGATCGTCGAGCCGTGGAAGGCGATGAAGGCGCCGTGGCGGTAGCGTTCCGGGAACATCGCGCCGTCGTAGAACAGCAGGTCGTTGGGCGCGAAATGCCCCGGGAAGCCGATCAGCGGCGGCGTGAGTGCGGCGCCGTTGCCTTCCTTCGACCCGTCGCCGCCGTACTCCGGATTCAGCAGCTTCCTGCGCTGCATCCAGTCGTAGTAGTAGTACGGCCAGCCGCCATCGAAGCCCTCGGTCACGCGGAAGAACTCCTCTGACGGCAGCACCGCACTCTGCCACCGCGAGAAGAACTGCGGCCACGATCGATAGAGGTCGTCCCGTCCGTGCTGCAGGGCGTAGAGATCGTTCACGTGCGGGTTCCACGTCATCGCCACGAGGCTGCGGATGCCGGTTGCGTAGCGCTTGCCGTCCTTCTCGGTCTGGTTCAAGCGCCGCGCGTCGAACTGCCAGACGCCGCCGTGCCACTCGAGCTGGTCGCACGGCTGGGCGCCAGGAGCACCGGGCTGCCGGTTGCGGTCCTGGCAGACGTCGCCGGGCGCGCCGAACGGTACGTACATGTGCCCCTGCGCGTCGAAGGTGATCGGCTTGGCGATGTGCTCGTAGCCCCGGCCAGGCTGGCGATAGCCATGCTTCAGCACGAGTTCGACCGGCGTGTCGGGCACGAGCACGCCCGGCGTCAACTTCTGCCGGTAGACCTCGCCGGCCGTCGTGAAATAGATGTGGCCCTCGTAGATCCGCATCCCGGTGCCGTAGTCGCCGGTGTCCTCGTAGTCACCGAAGTACTCGACCTGGTCGGCGCGACCGTCGCCCCCGGTGTCGGAGAGCGCCACGAGACCCTTCCAGTCAGGACCACTCTGCCCCGGCTTCGGACCTCGCAGCTTCACGTACACCCTGCCATCGTCGGTCACGGCAAGGTGGCGGGCACGTCCCACGCCGTCGTGGAACACGGTGGCCGCGAAACCGCCCGGCAGGGCAAGCCCGCCATTGGCGGTGCTCGCGGCGGGCTGAGTGGCCGGCCGGCACGCGGTGCACGCCAGCAGGAGGAACAGGCACGCGATAGGTCGCATACGTTGGAGGGATCGCCCGCATCCGGCGAGTGGATGTCTTGTACACAAAGGCCCGACGACATGTCGAGCCGAATCCTGGATCCGTGCCCACATCATGCCGCATGGCGGCCGTGGCGTCACCGGGGAGGGGGCAGTCCCTGCGGCGCCGTCTCGACCCGCGTCCGCGTGTTCGCGAGCGCCGTCTGCAGCGCGGTGCGCGCGCCACTGCGGACCCGGCGGCGAACGATGCCGCCGAAGAGACCCGTGAGTCCGTCGGATCGCGCCAGGTTGAGCACCAGCAGGTAGTGGCGACGGCCGGGTCGGTCGGGGTCATCCACGAGCGCCCGCACTTCGAGCGCGGCATGGAAGTAGTGGCTCGCGTACAGCTGCTTCGTCGTGATCGTGTAGAGCAGGCCGGTCTGGTCACCCGACGGGTGGATCACCACGTGATTGAGCCGGTAGACCGGCTTCAACCCGAAGTTGGCGAGCGACCAGTAGTAGAAGTCCTCGACCGGCCATGGACGATGGCGCGGGTACGACAGCAGGTAGCGCGCGACCTCGGGAAACGCGGACGTGAGCCCGGCGGCGCCCTCGACCATCTCCGCGAACTCGCGGGCGATGGCGACCGGGTGCTCCTGGTCGCGATACACGGCGAGCGCGGCGTTGCCGCCCGCGCGATAGCGCTCGAGATACTCGAGGCTCCGGCGGCGCGTCAGGCGACGAACCACCTCGCTTGCGTCCGGCGCGCTCCAGTCGACGGCCTCGAGTTCACCGAGCATGGGCAGCCCCAGCTTCACGTCGCAGTCATCGACCCGGCACGCGCGCAGCGCCTGCACGTCCTCGGCGGGCAGGTCGAAGTCGGAGAAGTCGGCGAGCGTCGGCGGTTCCGAGATCTTCCTTGTCGCCAGGAAGCCCTTGCCGCGCTCGAGCCGCTCGATGTCGCGCACGAGGTCCACCGTCCGGGCCGCAGGCGCGTCGATGCGAACGGCCCCGGCGACCCCGATCTGGCGAGTCACCGGTGATTGCACGTCGCGAACCACCACCTCACCGCGGCGCAGCCTGTCCACCTGGCGCGCATTCAACTCGAGCTGCTGCGTCAGCAACTGCTGCAGGGTCTCATGGCCGGGCGCACTGGCACCCACCGGCGTGAAGGCCAGACACGCCCCCGCCGCCATGACGACGGCCGCGGACCGTACCGGGGTCATCACGACTCGGCGAGCAGCTGCTTGCGCGCCTCGGCGAGCACGGTCAGCTGAGCCTGCGACACACGCCGCGGACCCATCCCCAGACCGTGCATGGCGTCGGTCAGGATCGCCGACACGAGCGCTCGCGACACCCACTTGTTGTCCGACGGGATCACCCACCACGGCGCGTACGGCGTGCTCGTGTTGGTGAGCGTGTCCTCGAAGGCCTGCTGGTACTGGTCCCACAGGGCGCGGTCGTGCAGGTCGGCGATGTCGAACTTCCAGTGCTTGTCCGGATTCTCGAGCCGATCCATGAACCGCTTCTTCTGCTCCTTCTTCGAGATGTTCAGGAAGAACTTGACGATCAGCGTGCCGTTGCGCACCAGGTGCTGCTCGAAGGCGTTGATGTCGTCGTAGCGCCCCTTCCAGAAGGTCTTGTCGCGAGGCCCGGGCGGCAGCCGCTGGCGCTCGAGCACCTCCGGGTGCACCCGCGCGACGAGTGTCTCTTCGTAGTAGGAACGGTTGAAGATGCCGATCCGCCCGCGCTCGGGCAGGGCGCGCGAGTAGCGCCAGAGGAAGTTGTGGTCCAGTTCCTCGTCGGACGGCCGTTTGAAGCTGTAGACCTGACACCCCTGAGGGTTGAGGCCCGACATGACGTGCTTGATCATGCCGTCCTTGCCGGCCGCGTCGATGGCCTGCAGCACGACCAGCACCGAGTACACATCATTGGCGGCCAGCCGCTCCTGCGCTTCGGCGAGGCGCACCAGGTTCTGCTCGACGAAGGCCCGCGCCTTCTGCCGGAGGGCATCGGTCGTCAGGTGTCGCAGGTCCTTGTCACCGGCCCACGCAGGATCGTGCGTCTTCAGACGCAGGCGCGAACCGGGATCGACGCGGAAGAGCCGCGTCGCTTCCTTCATTGTCAACATGCCAGGCCCCCGGCAGCGGATGTTAGCAGCCGCCGCCGGACGGCCGGGAAGTCGCCACCCCGCTCAAGGCTGGCCCTCCGGCCCCGCCGGCCCGCTGCCCTGTCCCGAGCGGCTCGGCTCGCCGGCCGCCTGGTCGAGCACCTGACGCACGTGCTCGGCGAGTGCCGCGGGGCTGAACGGCTTGGCGATCAGCGGCACGCCAGCGGGCAGCAGCCCGCGGTCCGCGGCGACGTCGCTGCTGTAGCCCGACATGAACAGCACCCGCAGGGTCGGGTCGAGCGCACGTAACCGCGTGGCGAGTTCGCGCCCGTTCATGCCCGGCATCACGACGTCGGTGAGGAGCAGGTCCACGTTCGCCTCGCCCTCCTGCATGGCCCGCAGCGCCCGCTCCGGGCTGCCGGCGTGCAACACCGTGTAGCCGTAGGACTCCAGCGTCCGGCGCACGAGCTCGAGGACGGCGGGTTCGTCCTCGACCACGAGGATGCGTTCGGTGCCGTCGAGGCGACCCACCGTCGTCCGGCCCGGCGCCGGCACGGCACTCGAGACGCACCGCGGGAGCAGCACGAGCAGGGTTGATCCGCGGTCGCTCGTCCGCTCGACCTCGACGTGCCCGCCGGCATGTTCCACCACGCCCAGGACGCTGCTCAGGCCGAGTCCCGCGCCCTCGCCAGGCGCCTTCGTCGTGAAGAACGGCTCGAAGACGCGTGGCAGGATCTCGGCGTCGATGCCGCGCCCGGTGTCGCTGACCCGAAGCGCGACGTACTCCCCAGGAGGCAGATGGCCGTGCGTGGCGGCGGCGGCCGCCGTCAGCGCGACGTTGCTCAGCGACACGTCCACCGCGCCCGCCCCGACGATCGCGTCGCATGCGTTGGTGACGAGGCTGACGACGAGCTGATCGAACTGCGAGGCGTCCATCTTCACCGACCAGATGTCTGGACCGAGCGAGAACCCCAGCCTGATGTCGTCGCCGGCGCGGCGCTGGAGGTCACGCGCGACCGCGGCGATTGCCGCCGCCGGGTCGAGCACGACCGGCTGCGCCACGTGGCTGCGGGCGTACGTGAGGAGCTGCGCGGTGATCGTCGCCCCATGTCCGGCGGCCTCGATGATCGCCGCGAGGTCCATGCGCAGCGGGTCGTCCGGCGGAAGCTGCTGCAGCACGAGGTGCGCGTGCCCCATGACGGTGGTGAGCAGGTTGTTGAAGTCGTGTGCGACGCCGCCCGCCAACCGCCCCACTGTCTGCTGCCGGTCCGACTGCCGCCGCTGCACCTCCTGGGCTTCGCGCGTCAGCTGCTGTCGCTTCTGCTCGGTGATCTCGTCGGCGAGCCGCAGGAAGTGCGTGACCGCCCCCTGCTCGTCGCGCACGGGCGAGACGACCGCGCGCTCCCAGTAGATCGTGCCGTCCCGGCGCCTATGCTCGCATTCGCCTCGCCACTGCTGCCCCGCCAGCACGCGCGTGCGGATCTCGAAGCCGAGCCCGGCATCCGCGTGCCGGCCGCGCAGCACCGTGTGGGTCTGCCCGCGCACCTGTGCCTGCGTGAAGCCCGTGACCTCCTCGAACCTCCGGTTCACGTACTCGATGCGGCCGTGCGTGTCGGTGAGGCTCACCATCGCCGGCAGTTGCTCGAGGGCCGCGATCGACGACCGTAGCTGCGCAGCCGCCCGGTCGCGCTCGCGCACCTGATCGGCGAGCTCCAGGTTCCGGTGCTCCAGCCGCGCGATGAGGGCCTCGTTGTACAGCCGGTACGATTCGGTTTCGGAAGGGGAAATCTCCACGACCGACGCCGCCGGCGCGGTCGAACGCTCCTCCAGCGTCTCCGCGATCGCTCGGATGATCTCCTCGGCCGCCATCGACTTGACGAGGAACCGCGTCGCCCCGAGGCGGCGGGCGGTGGCGGCATCTCTGGCGCTCGTGTACGTCCCGGTGTAGAAGACGAACGGCGCCTGCGCGAGCGCCGGGTCGGCGCGGTGCGCCCGGCACAGGGCGAAGCCGTCCATCTGCGGCATCAGGATGTCGGAGATGACGAGATCAGGCGGCTGTCGGCGCGCCACCTCGAGCGCGTCGAGCCCGTTGCTCGCCTCGCTGACCGCATGCCCCTGTTCCTGGAGGAGCGCACGCAGCCGCGACCGGCTCTCCGGTTCGTCGTCGACGATGAGGACGTGGGTCATGGCGCGGGCGACCTGCCCCGCCGGGTGCAACGCTGCATTCTGTTGAGTTGGAATGCCTTGCAAGATGGCTGCACGTCGCCGGGGCCGCGAGAATGGACGAGTTACGCCGGAAATGGCGCAATCCCCGACGAAAGTTATGCCTGCGTTGGCGCGCTGCGGCGAGACAATTGTCAGCGGCATGGAGGCCCTTTGCCGGGCGTCAAGCCCAGGCGCACGCGTATACTGATGCGCCATGAGTGCGTCGTCTTCCTCCTCCTCACCAAAGAAGATCGTCCTCGCCTACTCCGGCGGGCTCGACACCTCGGTCATCCTTCCCTGGCTCAAGTCCCGCTACCCCGGCGTCAAGCTGTATGCCTTCGCCGCGGAACTGGGGCAGGGCGACGAGCTCGAGGCGATCGAGGACAAGGCGAGGAAGAGCGGCGCCGACGCGGTGCTGGTGAAGGACCTGCGGAAGGAATTCGCAGAGGAGTACTGCTTTCCGATGCTGCGGGCGCACGCGACCTACGAGCAGGACTACCTGCTCGGCACGAGCATCGCGCGCCCCCTCATCGCGAAGCACCAGGTGCTGTACGCCCAGAAGGTCGGGGCCGACGCCGTCGCCCACGGCGCCACGGGCAAGGGCAATGACCAGGTGCGCTTCGAGCTCACGTATCAGGCGCTCAATCCCGCGCTGAAGATCGTGTCGCCCTGGAAAGACCCGCAGTTCCTCGCCGACGGCCTCACCGACCGCGAGACCGCGATCGACTACGCCCGCAAGCACGGCATCCCCATCCTGCAGACCAAGAAGAAGATCTACTCGCAGGACCGGAATCTCTGGCACATCAGCCACGAAGGGGCCGAGATCGAGGATCCGGCCGAAGAGCCGAACGAACGCGTCTACGCGATCTCGGTGCCGCCATCCAAGGCGCCCAACCGCGCCGAGTACGTGACCATCGATTTCGAGGCCGGCGTGCCGGTGGCGGTGGACAAGAAGAAGTTCACCGGCAAGGGCCACACACTGATCGAGCGGCTCAACGAGATCGGCGGGCGCCACGGGGTGGGCCAGGTGACGCTCGTCGAGAATCGCCTCGTCGGCATGAAGAGCCGCGGCGTGTACGAGACCCCGGGCGGCACCATCCTCTACGAGGCGCACAAGGCGCTCGAACAGATCTGCCTGGAGCGCGAGCTCTATCACGAGAAGCAGCGCATCGCGCTCACCTACGGACAGCTCGTGTACTACGGGCAGTGGTTCCACCCGCTGCGTGAGGCGTTGCAGGCGTTCGTGGACCACGCAAACCGCGTGGTGACCGGCCGCGTGCGCGTGAAGCTGTACAAGGGCCGCGCAACCGCCGTCAGCGCCACCTCGCCGCAGTCCCTCTACGACACGCGCCTGGCCAGCTTCGCGATGGCCGACTACGACGTCACCGCGGCGCGCGGGTTCATCGATCTGTTCGGGCTGCCGATGAAGGTCCGGGGCCTCAAGCAGCAGATGCCCTGACAGCTCGCGTCGTGACGACCTAAAGCTCGACAACGCCGGAGCCGATGGTTTCAGGAGGGGCGCATCCAGCGCTCCTCCTCTGATGTCCGACGCTGCTCCCCCGTCAGCCCGCGGCGCGAGTGTCGCCCTGCTCGGCGGGGCGCTTGCGCTGTGCGCCCTTGCCGTGCTCACCCTGTGGGCCCGCGCCAGAGGCATGTTCGAAGGGCCCCTGGGCCTGCACCTCCATCTGGTCACGGTCGCGCTGTTCGCGGGCGGGACCGCGAGCATCCTCACGTCCTGGCATGGCCGCGAGCGATTCGCGAGCCGTCTGGCGCTGCTGACCCTGGCCGCCGCAGGCGTCGCCGGCGCCTTGTGGGGCGTCATCGATCTCGCGCCGGGCGCGCTCCCTTCCATCCGGCGCCTCCAACCGCTGCTGCCCGACGGGCAGGCCCTGCTCGCCATCGTCGTCACGGCAGCCATCGGGTTCGTGACCGCGCGAAACGCGATGCGGCCGGCGGCCGGGTTCGTGCTCCTGACGGTGTGGGGCGGACTGCTGCTCGCCCTGCTCGCGGCCACCAGCCTCGTCGCCTGGACCGCTGCCGGCGCGGAGAACAGCTGGCTGCGGTATCTGCTCATGTCACCGCAACTCTCGGTCTGCTGCCTGCTGGTGGCCAGCGGGGTGGTGTACGACAGCGCCACCCGCGGCGACAGCAGCTGGCAGCGCTGGCTGCCGGGCACCGTCACGCTGTTTGTCGGCGCGAGTGCGCTGATCCTCGCGCAGGCGCTCAGCTGCCAGGAGGGGACGAGCGTCAGGCGGCAGGCATCCACCGAGACACGGCGGCTGCGTGAGTTGTTGCAGCAGCAGGTCACGCTCGCGCAGGGAGGACTCGAACGGATGCGTGCACGGTACGAGGCCGGCTCGGTCGTGTCGCGTGTCGAATGGGAAGCTGACGCCGCCGAGTACCTCACGAGCTATACCGGCCTGCTGACCGGCCTCGCCATGACCGATGCTGGCGGCGAGGTGCTGTGGGCGGTTCCCGCGGATCACGCCGACGAGCTGAAGCAGGCGCCAGGCGGCTGGCGCGAGGCCACGCGACGGGCCGCGGCCGGCCGCGAGGTCGTGGCGTGGTCGCCCGATGCCAGGGACGCGGATGCGCCGGACGGCTTCTCCATGTCACTCGGCCTGAGGAAGCCCGTGTCGGTCGAGTCCGCGGTGGCGGCGCCGGTGCTGTCGGCGTGGTTCGCGCTGGAGGCGCTGCTTCCGACCGTGACGAGCGGATCGCCCTACGCCGTCCGGGTCAGCCATCGTGACGGCACACTGCTGCACGCGCACCTCGCACCGGCCGCAGTCGGCCGCTTCTCGCAACCCGTCGATTACGCATCGGACGTCCGTCTGCCAGGTGGTGCGGCCCTCGTCCTGCACGTGGCGCCAACGGCCACGCTGCTGGCCGACCAGGTGAGCGGCCTGCCGCGCCTGGTGCTCGTCCTCGGGCTGATGCTCGCGGGTGTGGCGGGTGTCGCCACGCGCGTCCACGCCGTGGGCCGCGCCCATGCCGAGGCGCTCACCACGACCAACGCCTCGCTGCAGGCGTCCCTGCAGGCGCTGGCCATGGTGCGCGATCAGCTCATGCAGTCGGAGGTCCGCTTCCGCGGGCTGTTCCTGACCTCCCCGCTCGGGTTGATGCTCTCGCGCGCCGAGCGGCAGGTGGAGCACGCGAACCCGGCGCTGCTCGCCATGCTCGGGTATACGTTCGACGAGCTCTCGGCCATTCCTCCGGCCGACCTGCTCACCGACAAGGACCTGCTCGAGCGGCAGGTCGAGGACTTGCAGGCCCGGGGCTCCTACGGTCCGTACCGCACGCGGCTGCTCGCACGCGGTGGCGTGGAGGTGCCGGTCGTCGTCACGGGCACCATGATGCGCGACGCGCAAGGCGTGCCGATGGTGTGGTCGTTCGTCCAGGACAACACCGTGGAGGCGGTCGCGGAGGCCGACCGCGCGCGCTACCTCGCCGAACTCGAGATGCACGCCGTGGAACTGGCCCAGGCGCGCGACACCGCGCTTGCCGCCACCGCCGCGAAGAGCGGCTTCCTCGCGACCATGAGCCACGAGATCCGCACGCCGATGAACGGCATCATCGGCATGACCGGGCTGCTGCTCGACACGCCGCTCACGAACGAGCAGCGCGAGTTCGGTGAAGCGGTGCGCGGCTCGGCCGAACACCTGCTGACGATCATCAACGACATCCTCGACTTCTCGAAGATCGAAGCGGGAAAGCTGGCGCTCGAGGCGGTGGAGTTCGACGTGCGAGCCATCCTCGAGGATGCGCTCGACCTCGTCGCCGAGCCCGCCCGCAGGAAGGGCCTGGAGTTCGGCGGGTTCGCCGCCCCCGACGTCCCCTCTGCTGTGCGGGGCGACCCGGGCCGCCTGCGGCAGGTGCTGCTCAACCTCTTGAGCAATGCGGTGAAATTCACCGACGCCGGGTCGGTGAGCGTGCGCGTCACGGTGGACGAGGCCGTCGGCACCCGCGCCACCATCCGCTTCGAAGTGATGGACACCGGCACGGGCATACCCGCGCACGTGCAGGCGCGACTCTTCGAGCCATTCACGCAGGCCGACGCGTCCACGACCCGCAGGTACGGCGGCACCGGTCTCGGGCTCGCCATCAGCCGGCAACTCGCCGAAGCGATGGGCGGCGAGGTCGGGCTGCGCAGCGTGCCCGGGCAAGGCAGCACGTTCTGGTTCACCGTGCGCGTCGAGCGGGTGACGCTCGGCAACGACGCCGTGCCGTGCGTGCTGCAAGGCCGCCGGGCGCTGTGCGTGGACGACCACGAGATCAGCCTGCACGTGTACAGGAGTCTCCTCGCGAGCTGGGGCGCGGAGGTCACCTGTGCCACGACCGCCGACGCCGCCATGCAGGCGCTCGACGAGGCCGATGCCGCCGCCCGTCCCTTCGACTTCGCGGTGCTCGACCAGACGCTGACGGACGTCGACGTGTTCGAGCTCGCGGAACGCGTCCACGCGCGTCCATCGACACCTGCGCTGCCGCTTCTGCTTTCCTCCCGCATCGTCTCCGCGGGCGGGCTCGGGGAGGCCGGCGACCGCGGCTTCAGCGGCCTGATCACGAAGCCGGTGAAGAAGCGCTACCTGCTGCAGGCCCTCAGCAGCGCATTACCCCTCGACGCCGCGGCGCCCGGCGCCGCGAGTGGACGCGCGAAGGGGCGCTCATCGGACGCCGCGAACGGCGGGTCGCCACGGCGTGTGCGGGTGCTGCTCGCTGAAGACAACCCGGTGAACCAGCGCGTCGCCGTCAGGATGCTCGAGAAACTGGGGTATCGCGTGGACGCGGTCGCCAACGGGCTCGAGGCGGTGGAAGCCCTGGGACGGTTGCCATACGACGTGGTGCTGATGGACTGCCAGATGCCCGAGTGCGACGGCTACCAGGCCACGGCCTTGATCCGCCAGCGCGAGCAGGGGCAGGAGCGGCGCACGATGGTGGTCGCCCTGACCGCAAACGCGATGGAGGGCGACCGGCAGCGCTGCCTAGACGCGGGCATGGACGACTACCTGCCAAAGCCCCTGCGCTTCGACGACCTGCGCGCCGTCCTCGACCGGTACGCCGCGCCCGCCATCACCGCCACCGCCTGACCCGAGCCGTCGGGAGGGACCGCTGCGCCGGGTAGGGACCGCCGTCCCGGCGGTCTGCCTGGGCGTCAGGCCGACGCGATCCGATCCACGGCAACGAGCAGACGGTCGATCTCGCCAGACGTGGTGTAGCAGGCGGCGCCGATGCGCACGAGCCCGTCGCTCGCGTGCCCGAGGCGCTCGACGAGCGTCTGCGCGTAGAAATCTCCCGACGACACGAACAGTCCATCGTCGACCAGGCGTGCGGCGACGACGTGGCTCGTCATCCCCTCGAGGACGAACGACACCGTGGGCGTTCGCGGCTGGCCGGGTGGCAGCCCGAATCGGGTCACGCCGCGGATGGCCCCCAGGCCGTCCCACAACTGCTGGGTCAGCCGGGCCGACTCGGCATGCAGGCGTGCATGACCGGCGACGAGCGCGCGGCGCAACGACGCGCCATCGGCTGCGGGCGGCCCTCCAATCGATGCCAGGAAGCGCACGGCCGCCGCCACGCCGACGATGCCCTCGTGACTTTGCGTGCCCGTCTCGAGTGCGTCCGGCGGTGCCGCCGGTGCGGGGCGCAGCCGAGGCAACCTGAGCGCAGCGATCAGGTCCGGCCGTGCGCAGAGGACGCCCTGGTGGGGACCGTAGAACTTGTACGCCGAACAGGCGAGCATGTCGCAGCCGATCGCCTGGACGTCCACGAGTTCGTGGGGCGCGTAGTGGACCGCGTCGACGAACACCAGCGCACGGGCATCACGGGCGAGCCGCGCCGCCGCGGCAACGTCGCTGATGGTGCCAATCGCGTTGGAGGCGGCGCCGATGGCCAGCAGCCGGGTGCGGGGCGTCAGGAGGGACGCCAGCGCGTCCATGTCCAGGGATGCACGATCCGCCGCAAGCGGCACGGTGCGCACGGTCAGGCCGCGCTCCTCAGCCGCATCGCGCCACGGGTCCACGTTGCCATGATGATCGAGTTCGGTGACGACGATCTCGTCGCCCGCGTGCCACTGGCGCGCCAGGGCGCGGGCCAGGTGGAACGTGATCGTGGTCATGTTCTGCCCGAAGCTGACCCACTCCGGTCCGGGCGCGTTCAGGAACGTGGCGCACACCTGACGCGCATCGTGCAGCAGCGCGTCGGTTTCCCGGCTGCTCGGATACGCCCAGTGCGTGTTCGCGTTGTGGTTGAGCAGGTAGTCGCTGATGGCGTCCACGACGGCCGACGGCCCCGGGGTGGCGCCGGGGCCCGGGGTGTTATAAACATA
>JAEZCY010000372.1 GCA_023429845.1 Acidobacteriota bacterium | reverse complement strand
CCCCCCGGCCGCGACCGATACCACCACCGCCGGCCGCACGGCCTGCGCGGTCAGGGCGATGCGGCGCGTCAGCGCGGTGATCTGTTCTCGTCGCCAGGCGGTCCAACGCGGATCGTGGGCGGCGGGCATGCCGGCGAAGCCTGTCCGGCGCTGGAAGCGCGCGACGGCCACGTCGTTGTAGCCGACGCTGGCGCCATCGAGGGGGACCGCCGGATAGTGCAGCGCGTCGAGATGGACGCCGTCGACGGGGTAGCGGTCCAGTAGGCGGGTCACCACGTCCACGACGTAGCTGGCGGCGTCCGGATGACCGAAGTCGAGCCAGAAGTCGCGACCGAAGCGGTAGCCATCGTGCGAGGTGCCGCTGCCATCGGGGACCAGCGTGCGGGTCAGCCAGTTGTCGCCGCCCGTACTGCCGCGGGCGGTGTCGAGCCCGTGGCGCGCGAACACGTGGCGAGGGTCGGCTGGCGAGTCGGCCTGGTGCCAGACCGGACCCAGCGTGAGCAGCGCGTGTACGTCGAGCCCGGCGGCGCGTCCCTGCGCGATCACTTCGGCGAGGGGATCGAAGCCGTCCGCGAGGGCGACGCCATCGGGGGCGGGCTCCCGGGAGTCCAGGTAATAGGCGTCGCCTCGCCGCCGCACCTGGACGAACACGGTGTTGGCGTGCATGGCGGCGGCCCTTGAAATCGTCGTGGCGACGTCCTCGCGGGTACTCAGGCGCGTGTTGAAGGTGTCGACGATGACGACGCGCCAGCGGGGCGCGGCATCCTGCGCGGCCGCAGGGGCGGCCAGGGTACAGGCCAGGGCGAGCAGCAGCCCGCATACGCCCTGCAGAAGGTGTCGAGTGGCGGCCTCGACGGGCCGTGCTGTACCCGCAGCCGCCGGGGCGCTGCCGGGGAGAGTTGAAACGACACGCACGCTGATGCGATCGTAATGGGCCATCTGCTGGGTTGTCCACGTCCGTGGGGCGCCCGAGCGCGAGCCCCTTGCTGCCTGCCCACTGAGCCCGTGTGAATTTCGTTTCCTACGCCTTCGCGGCCCTGCTGCTCATCGTGTGCCTTGCGCGGCTGACCATCGGGCGCCGCGGAGTCGAACGGTCGTACGTCTGGGTGCTGCTCATTGCCAGTCTCGTGTTCTACGGCTGGCACATCCCCGGCTACCTGTCGATCCTGGCGCTGTCGTCGGCCATCGACTACTACGCGGCAATCGTCCTGGATCGCCCCGGACTCAGTACCAGCCAGCGGCGCCTCGTTCTCGCGGTGTCGCTCGGCACCAATCTCGGGCTGCTGGGCTTCTTCAAGTACTTCGGCTTCGCCGTGGACAACCTGCAGTGGGCGAGTGATCGCCTCGGCCTGGATTTCACGCGGCCGGCATGGCAGGTGGTGCTGCCGATGGGCATCAGCTTCTACACGTTCCAGTCGATGAGCTACACCATCGACGTCTATCGGCGGGAACTGAAGGCGCTGCACAGCTTCCGCGACTTCATCCTTTTCATCAGCTTCTTCCCGCAGCTGGTGGCTGGACCCATTGTCCGTGCGTCCGAGTTCCTGCCGCAGATGCCGCGGGTGCGCCGCATCCACTGGCCAGTGGTCGGCACGGGACTCGCGCTGATGGTGGAGGGGTACTTCCTCAAGATGGTGTGTGCCGACAACCTGGCCGGGTACGTGGACAAGTACTGGGAGCAGGGCTACCGCGCCGACGGCAACAGCGTGGTCATGGTGTGGCTCGCCCTGTTGTTCAGCGGTCAGATCTTCTGCGACTTCGCCGGGTACTCGCAGATCGCCCGCGGCGTGGCATACCTGCTCGGCTACCGCTTGCCGATCAACTTCAAGAGTCCGTACATCGCCGGCTCGTTCAAGAACTTCTGGGAGCGCTGGCACATCACGTTGTCACGCTGGCTGCGCGACTACCTGTACGTGCCGCTCGGCGGCAACCGCGTCTCATCGAGGCGTACCTACGTGAACCTGATGCTCGTGATGCTGCTCGGCGGCCTCTGGCACGGGGCGGCCTGGACCTACGTCGCCTGGGGCGCGCTGCACGGCGGTGCGCTTGCGGTCGAGCGCATGCTCGGCCTGCACCGCAACCTTGAACGCCGGCCCTGGCCGATGCGCATCGCCTGGGCTGTGGGCGTGCAGCTGATGGTGCTGGTGACGTGGGTCTTCTTCCGGAGCAGCACCTTCGAAGGCGCCTTCCAGTTCCTGCGCAACATCGCGCGCCTGGAGTGGGCCACGCCGAACTGGGAGATGTGGACGGCGATGGCGTTCCTGCTGCCCGTACTCATCGCGCACGCGTGGACGTGGCTCGTCGAGCACGGGCACGTGCGGCCTCTGACACCGACGCGCCGCGCCCTGCTGACCGGCGTGATGCTGTACGCCATCGTCATCGCCTACGGCAGCACCAACGCCTTCATCTACTTCCAGTTCTGATCTCGCTGGAACTGGCAGGGACGCGCCGCTGGCGCGTCCATCCCCGTGATCGGGCCACGGCTCGGACATGGACGCCTCGGCGAGGCGTCCCTACCGGCTCGAGGGGTGGGACTTGCCATGCGCAGGGAGCCGAGCGTTGCAGCTATTGCGCCCTTGTCGGAGCAAGACACGACGAGCGCCGGCTCGCGGCCTCGGCACAGGGTGTGCCTTGCCTGTCCACGTGCCACAAACACCCTCGGTCGACACATGGCGAGTACGCCGCCACCTGCCACACTCGAGGCCGTCGTGGGTCACGCGCGACGCCTCGTACCTCATCACGGTCTGCGCCACGCCGCGTGGCGTCGATCAACTCTGCGCGACCGGCACGGCGACCCGTGTGATCGAGTCCGTGTTGTTTCGGCAGGAACGTGGCGAGTGGCACGTGCTGGCATGTGTCGTGATGCCCGATCACGTGCACCTGCTCGTGGGACTGCCGCCGACGACCGACCTGAGACGCCTCATGGCCGCGTTCAAACGGTATCTGGCCCGCCTGCATCACGTCCGATGGCAGCGCGACTTCTTCGAGTACCGACTGAGAGGAAGTGATCTTGTCGCCGTCACGCTTGAGTACCTGCGCCAGAACCCCGTACGAGCCGGTCTCGTGCGCACTCCCGAAGACTGGCCGTACTTCTGGCGTTCGTAGTCTCCCTGGGAGCTGGTAGGGACGCGCCGCTGGCG
>JAEZCY010000365.1 GCA_023429845.1 Acidobacteriota bacterium | reverse complement strand
CCCCAACGCGCCACGCCGGCTCAGAACAGCGGGCGCAGCTGGTTGTCGAGGATGTAGTGGGCGACCTCCTCGCACACGCCGCGGCTCGCGCTCTGGTCGAACTCGAAGTGGAGACCGCCCCAGATGCGCGCGCTCGAGGTCTCGTCTGCGAGCTGGCGGAAACCGTTGTACGAGCGGGTGGCAACGGCGGCGCCCTGTGCGTCGGGCCAGGTCACGCTGAACGGGATGTCGTCGCGGCCGAACGTCTGAGTGAGAACGGTGGCGCCGATCATGCCGATGCAGGTCACGTTGCCCGGGTACGAAGGATAGGGCGGCGTGGTGATGAGCGGCAGCCACGCGGGGTCCGGCTCCGTGGCGGGATTGCCGTCGCGCGCGGCCTCGCGGATCGCGGTGACTGGACGCCACAGCCCATACAGGTACTTGCCGTTGAAGGTCGTCCGGAAGCCGTCGTGCGTCGCCATGTTCAGCAACGCGAAGGCGCGTGCGGTGTCGAGTGCCGAGAGGTTGCGGCTGTGCGCGAGGTCGGCGAGCACGAGGTTCCAGAGGCGCTGGGGGCCGGTCGTGGTGCCCACACCCGCCACGAGCCGGGCAATCTGCGTCTGCTCGGCGGTGCGCGTCGTGCTGTTCACGCTCCCGAGCGACTTCACCTGGTTGTAGTCGTCGGTGTACTGCGCGCTCAGCAGCGAGGGCGGCGGAGCGGGGACGAACGACTGCGATCCGTCGAGACCGAACGACGTGACGTCGGGGTATTGCGAGAACGCGGGGCTGGGATTGTTGGGCGGCGTCGATTGCCAGTAGCCCGGCACGTTCGGCCACGTGTACTCGGGTTGCGCGCGCGTCCAGCCGTCGTTGCGTCGCAGTTCGAGAATCTCGCGCGCGACGGCGGCGCCAACCGCCACGCCGCTGGCCGCGGCATCGGCGGGAATGGGCGCCAGGCTCATGGCGAGCGCGCTGTCGAACCTGGCCCGCAGGCTCGGCATCAAGGCAGCGAGGACGTCATGCGCCGCTTGCGCCACGGCGGCGTCGCCCGACGCCCTCGGGTCGGCGTGCACGCGCACGTGGTACGGGTGGTAGCGATGCTCGACCGAGTTGAGTGCGTCGAAGATCGCCACGTTGACCATGGCGTACGGACGGGGGAAGAAGATCGTGGCCGGGTGCGCGCCTGGCGTCGAGTAGGCCTCGTTCAGAATGCGGTTCCATTCGATGACCGTCGCAGCGGTGGAACCGGAACCCTGTGCGCCGGTGGTCGAGGGCAGGGCGGCCAGCCCGGCAATGACGAGAGCGGTAAACAAGACGACACGGAGGGGAGCAGTGACCCGAGACGAAGAGCGGCTGGGCATGATGCGACTCCTTGCAGACGGTGACCACTGGGAGGGACGAGCGCAGCCACCCCGCCAAATCGGCGCGGGCACAGGTCTGGCGTGGGCCGGGTCTTGGCGGCTGAATGGCTCGCTCCATTGAACGCCGCAGCGATGCACACCGCACACGGTCGGGACGGCTCACTCCCCGGTTGCCGGTTGCCCGTTCCCCCCGCCGACTGCCGATTGCCGCTTCGCCGTCCCCCCTTGCTATGCTGAGAGATTGATGTCCACTCCACAGCCCGCGCCGATCCGCGACATCGTGGTGAGGGGCGCCCGTACCCACAACCTCAAGAACGTCGACGTCACCTTGCCGGCCCGCAAGCTGATCGTCATCACCGGGGTGTCGGGATCCGGCAAGTCGTCGCTCGCGTTCGACACCGTCTATGCGGAAGGGCAGCGACGATACGTCGAGTCGCTGTCGGCCTACGCGCGGCAGTTCCTCGAACGGATGGAACGGCCCGACGTGGACTCCATCACGGGCATCTCGCCAGCGATCGCCATCCGGCAGAAGAACAGCATCCGCAATCCGCGCAGCACCGTCGGCACGACAACCGAGATTCACGATTATCTGCGGCTGCTGTTTGCGCGAATCGGCCGGACGTGGTGCCGCAACTGCGGCCGGGAAGTCATCCGCGAGTCGGCCGAAGTCGTCGCGCAGCGTCTCGGCGCGCTCCCTGACGGCACGAGGCTGCTGCTCGGCTTCGAGATGCCCGTCGTCAGCCTGCACGTCGCCGCCGACGATGACCGCGGTCGAGACGATGACGACGACCGGGGCAGTGGCGCAGCCCGGGCGACGAAGAAGGACGTCCGGCTCTCGCTCGAGGCGACACTCGAAACGCTGCGGCGGCGCGGCTTCACCCGCGTGCTGCTCGACGACCAGGTGCAGAACCTGGCCGACGTCCCCTCGTCGTCCCTCGAGGGCCGGAGCACGCTCGAAGTGATCGTCGACCGCGTGAAGGTCGGTCCGGACGTAGCGGCGCGCCTGACCGATTCGCTCGAGATCGCGTATCAGGAAGGCGGCGGGTCGGCCTTCGCGCTCGAGTTGCGCGACGAGCCCTCCGGGCCCGTGCGCCACGTGTTCTCCGAGCGCTTCGAATGCCGTTCCTGCGGCATCCCGTACGAAGTGCCGCAGCCGCGGCTGTTCTCGTTCAACAACCCGTTCGGTGCCTGCCCGACATGCCATGGGTTCGGCAACGTCATGGAGCTCGACCTCGGGCTCGTCGTGCCCAACCCGGCGAAGACGCTCGCCCAGGGCGCCATCGACCCGTGGACCAAGCCGCAATATCGCGGCTACCACACGCACCTCAAGCGCCAGGGGCGGGAGGGCAAGGTGCGGCTCGACGTGCCGTGGGAACAGCTGACGGACGCGGAGCGGTCGTTCGTCATCGACGGCGACGGCAGCTACGAGGGCGTCCGCGGATTCTTTGCCACCCTCGAACGCAAGAAGTACAAGGTGCACGTCCGTGTCTTCCTGAGTCGCTATCGCGCCTACCAGACGTGCCCCGATTGCGGCGGGTCACGGCTGCGACGGGAGGCGCGCGACGTGCAGGTGCAGGGCCTCACGGTGGACCGCGTGGGCGCGATGACGGTGCGCGAAGGGCTGGAGTTCTTCTCGGGTCTGCAGCTCTCGGAGCGCGAACTCGCCATCGCGGACAAGCTCTCGGCCGAGATCGTCAAGCGTCTCAGGTTCCTGAGCAACGTCGGGCTCGAATACCTCACGCTCGATCGCCTTTCGTCCACGCTCTCTGGCGGTGAGTCCCAGCGCATCAGCCTCGCGACGTCACTGGGGTCGGCGCTCGTCGGCACGCTGTACG
>JAEZCY010000312.1 GCA_023429845.1 Acidobacteriota bacterium | reverse complement strand
CTGCCGGGCGGGCCTGCTCGAGTTCGGCGAGTCGGGCGCCCAGCGCCGTCGCGAGCGCCGCGTCGAGCGGCCCGGAACCGTCGGCGGCCGGCCGCGCGACGAGTGCATCGAGCTGCGCTGGACGCCTGGGGGACGACAGGCTCGCAAACCAGCGCGCCACCATCGAGGGTCGGAACGTCGCCGACCGCAGCACGGCGCGGGGCTCGGCCAGCCTGGGTGCGGCGTCGCCAAACGACATGATGTCGGCGCGGGAAATGGCCGGCATGCAGGCGAACGTGCTCGAACCGGGCGCCTGCAGCAGCCCCGGCGCCTGGAGTCCACCCCACCCGGACGCCAGAGCGATGGGCACCCGTCGCAGTTGCACGCTGCCGATCAGCGGCGTCTCACGCTGCTCCACGGCCACGTACGATGTTTCGCGTGACATCAGGCCGTGGCGCACGGCGAGATCGATGATCTGCTGGCGCGCGGCTCGGGTGCGGCGTTCCCGCTGGCGCGAGCCGCGGCCTTCGAGCCATTCGTCGCCTTCCTCGAGTTCACGGATGCGTGCCCTCGCGGCGAGAGTTGCCACCACGGTGCCCGAGGTCGCCGCTTCCGGCACGGGCACGTCCCAGGTCATCGTCTCCTCGGCGGTGGTCGCCGACAGCCTGACGCTGGCGGGCATTGCGGCACCCGGCGCCACCGTCGCGTACGTCAGCAGACGCTGGCCCGCGAACACCGGCGGCTCGCTCCTGCGCGCCGCGCTCACCTGGCCACCGGTCCAGTCCACGCGCACCTCGGTGAGCGCCGGGGCGAGCAGGCGGCCGAACACGCGCAGCACCTTCGTCTCGATGCGCTCGCCCGGATGGATGAACTCGGCCGTGCCTCCGCCCTTGCGCGCGATGCCGCGCACGAGATGCTGGCTCGCGCTGGCGCCGATGCCGAAGGCGAAGACGCGGGCGCGGTCGCGGTGCGTGCCGACGAGAGCGAGCACGGCATCGGTGTTGGTCACGCCGCCGTCGGTGAGCACGACCACCTGGCGAGGCAGGCCATCGATCGCCGGCCTCTCCAGCACGGCGCGCAGTGCGGGCTCGATCTCGGTCCCGCCGAGATCGGCCTCCATGGTTTCCACGTGCGCCCTCGCCGCATCGAGGCTCGACTGGTCATAGGGGCGGCTGCCGTGAAACAGCGACCCGTAAGTAGTCCCGAACCCCACGATGTCGAAGCGGCATCCGGGCGTCAGCGAGCGCAGGCACAACTGGAGGGCATTGCGCACTTGCGCGATCGAGTCGCCCATCATCGAGCCCGAACGATCGACAACGAACACGACGTCGGCCGGCCCCGGCACCGTGACCATGGACGGAGCGAAGGCGACGGCCACGGTCTTGGCGCCGTTGTCATCCTCCACCCAGGCCTGAGGCGTGCGCAGCGTCGAGGCATCGGCCGTGAGCACGAAGTCGCGATCGAGTGCGGCCTCCTGCGCCGACAACGTGACGATCGCCTGGCCATCGGACAAGGCGATTGCCACAGGATGCGAGGACGAGGCAAGGCCGCTGATGCCGCCCGGCATGGAGAGCCGCACGCTCAAGGCAAGGCCGTAGGGCACTTGCCACGCCACTGGCGGGTTCAGGGCCTCGGCGTCGCTGCGACCGACGCCCGTGCGGTCCCGCTCGGGTGCATACCGCGGCACGATCGTCGTCGGCACCGTGAAGCGCAACTGCCCATCGTCGACCGGCAGTTCGGTGACGTAGGTGAGGCGCACGAGCACTTCCGTGCCGGGCGCGAGGTTGCCGATGCTCGCCTGGAACACGTCGGGGCGCTCCTCGTCGAGCAGGAAGGCGCCGTCGCCGCGTTCCATCGCCTCGTCGTAGCGCACGAAGGCCTTCTCACGTTCGAGCACCTGGCCGACGACGCGTGTTCCGTCGATCACGGCTTCGAACCCGCACACGGCGGCGTTCTCGTCGAGCGGGAAGACGTAGATCGCTTCGATCGGCACGCGCTCGCGATTGGCGTAGCGATGCGCGACGGTCACGCGGGCACACAGGCCGTTGATCTCGGCATCGACCTGCACGCCGATGAGGGGGACGGGAGCCTCACCGGTCGCGGTGAACAGGCCAGCAGCGGGGCGTTCGGCGAGTTCGAGCATGGCTAGTCCTTGTCCTTGTCGGTCCGCGCAGGCGCGGCTCCGAAGTGGCGCTGGCACCATTCGGCCAGCTCGCGAAGTGCCGTAGGTGAGGGGAGATCGACGGTGCTTTCCACGTGCAGTTCAACCCCGGGAGCCACGGCCAGACGCCGCCACAGGGAGCGCGTCGGCGCGCGTGGAGCCTCCGGTGGCGCGGTCGCGGCGCCTGCCTTCCGAGGGGCGGCGCTCTCGCGCTCGGTGAGGGCGCGACGGATCTCCTCGAGGGTGTGCCCGGATTCCTGCATCGCCTTCACACGGAGCAGCTGCTCCAGGTGTTGCGGCGAGTAGTGATTGCCCCGCCCGAGCCCCAGCGGCGACGCAATCAGCCCTTCCTGAACGTAGTAGCGCACCGTACGGCGCGACACGCCGCCCAGGCTGGCAAGGTCTCCGATCGCGTAGCGCAGGTCGGTGTCGGACACGGCTCGAACATAATGAGACAGTTGATGTCACATTGTCAACTGTCACATTGTCCAGTCCCGAGCCCCGAGCCCCGCCCCCCTTCCGTCTATGATTCGCGCATGCTCACGCGTCGCGCGCTCGTCGCTCTCCTTGCAGGCGTCGTCGCAGCGGGGTGCGGCACGCCGGCAGGGCCGCCGCAGTCGGACCCTGGCACGTCACGCCCTCGCATCGCCTTGGTCATGAAATCGCTCGCCAACGAGTTCTTCGTGACGATGGCCGACGGCGCGAGACGGCATCAGGCGGAGCACGCGGCCGACTACGACCTCGTGGTGAACGGCATCCGCAACGAAAGCGACATCACGCAGCAGGTGGCGCTCGTCGAGCAGATGCTCGCGCAGGGTGTGCAGGCCATCGTCATCGCGCCGGCGGACTCACGCGCGCTCGTGCCCGTGCTGCGCCGCGCGCACGGGCAGGGAGTGGTGGTCGTCAACATCGACAACAAGCTGGACGACGCCATCCTCGCCGACGCCGGCCTGGACGTGCCGTTCATCGGCCCCGACAACCGCGCCGGGGCGCGCCTCGTGGGCGAGGCGCTCGCCAGGCAGCTGAATCGCGGCGACCAGGCCGCGATCCTCGAGGGCATCCCCACGGCGTTCAATGCGCAACAGCGCCGTCTCGGCTTCGAGGACGCCATGCGCGCGGCGGGCATCCACGTCGTCGCCGTGCAGAGCGCACGCTGGGAGCAGGACCAGGCCAACACCGTGGCGGCGGCGCTGCTGCGCGAGCACCCGGGCCTCGACGCCCTGCTCGCAAGCAACGACAGCATGGCGCTCGGCGCCGCTGCCGCCGTGCGGCAGGCCGGTCGCACAGGGCAGGTGCACGTGGTCGGCTTCGACAACATCGCTGCCGTCCGGCAACTGCTCCACGAGGGGCGGATCCTGGCCACGGCGGACCAGCACGCAGACAGGCTCGCGGTGTACGGGATCGAGTACGCCCTCGAGATCCTGAAGACGTCCGCCTCGCCGGAGGATCGCCAGACTCCGGTGGAGCTGATCACGTCGGGGCGGTGATGGTGCTCCTGTCGGTGCGTGGCGTCGGCAAGTCGTTCGCCGTGCCGGTCCTTTCCGGCGTCGATCTGGGCCTGCACCGGGGGGAGGTGCAGGCGCTGATCGGAGCCAACGGCGCCGGCAAGTCGACCCTGACGCGGATCCTGTGCGGCCTGACGTCTCCGGACGCCGGCTCGATGTGGCTCGACGGGACGCCGTACGCACCGGCCACCCGACGCGACGCCGAAGCGGCGGGCGTACAGTTCGTGCTCCAGGAACTGAACCTGATCGACACGTTGAGCGTTGCGGAGAACCTGTTCCTGCCCCGTCTGCCGCGCCGGTTCGGCCTGGTCGACAGGGGCAGGCTCGACGGGCTTGCGTCGCAGGCGCTGTCCCGCGTGGGGCTCGATGCGCTGGACCCGCGCACCCCGGCTGGCCACCTCGGCATCGGCCAGAAGCAGCTCGTCGAGATTGCCGCCGCGCTGGCACGACCGTGTCGCGTGCTCGTGCTCGACGAGCCGACCGCGGCGCTCACCGCGCTCGAGGTCGATCTGCTGCTGGAGCACGTGCGGCGCCTGCGCGCGGCCGGCGTCGCCATCCTCTACGTCAGCCATCGACTCGAAGAGATCGGCCGCATCGCCGATCGCGTCACCGTGTTGCGCGACGGCCGAGTGGTGGCGACGCGCGGCGCTGTCGGCCTCGACCACGCGACCCTGGTTGCGCTGATCACCGGCGCGTCAGCGGCGACGCGGCGGGCCGTCGTGCCGCGCGTCGAGGCACGACAGGCGCCGGCAGCGGCCGCTGCACTGCGCGTCGAGGGACTCAGGCGCACCGGGAGCGTGCGCGACGTGACGTTCGAGGTCGCGCGCGGCGAGATCGTCGGTCTGTACGGACTCGTCGGCGCCGGGCGGACGGAGACCTTGCGCGCGATCAGCGGCGCTGATACGCCGGAGTCCGGGCGCATCCTGCGCAACGGCCGGCTGGTGCGCATCCGCAGGCCGCGCGATGGCGTGCGCGCCGGCATCGGCATGGTGCCTGAGGACCGCAAGGCACAGGCGCTGCTGCTTCGGCAGACGTTGCGTTTCAACATCGGGTTGGCCGTGCTGCCATCCATGGCGCGAGCCGGCGTGTGGATCGATGCGACGCGCGAACGGGAGCGCGCGGAAGCCGTCGTCGCGGACCTCGACGTACGCTGCAGGTCGATCGAGCAGCCGGTCTCCGAGCTCAGCGGCGGCAATCAGCAGAAGATCGTCCTGGCCCGCTGGCTGTTGCGCGACCCGGAGGTGCTGTTGCTCGACGAACCGACTCGGGGCGTGGACATCGGTGCTCAACACGCGATGCACCGGGCGTTTGCCGCACTCGCGGATCGGGGCAAGGCGCTGGTGGTCGCATCGAGCGATCTCGACGAACTGATGACGCTCTGCGACCGCATCGTCGTGATCTCGGCCGGCCGCGTGACGGGATCGTTCGCGCGCGGACAGACCAGTCGCGAGCAGGTGATGGGGGCGGCGTTTGCCGGTTACGCGACGACGGCCGAGGGCGGGGAAGGACGTCCGGCGTGAGCGCCACGCGCGTGCACTCGCACGTCGCGCAGCCTCGTCGTTACGAGTATCTCGGCCTCACGGTCGTGCTCGTGCTGCTCGTGGCGCTGTTCAGCGCGGTAAGCGACCACTTCTTCAGCCGGGTGACCTTCACGACGCTGGCCAACCAGGTGCCGGCGCTGACGGTGGCAGCCATCGGCCTGACGTTCGTGCTCGTGGCAGCGGGCATCGACCTCTCGGTGGGATCGGTGATGGCGCTGTCGGCGGCAGCACTCGGCGTCGCCGTCACCCGGTGGGAATGGGCCGTACCGGTTGCAATCGCCGCATCCCTCGGCATCGGCACCCTGGCTGGCCTGTTGAACGGCGTCGTCAGTGTCCGCTGGCGCGTGCCGTCGTTCATCGTCACGCTCGGCATGCTGGAGATCGCACGTGGCGGAGCGTACCTGGTCACCGATTCGCGATCCGTGTTCGTCGGCGCGAAGCTCGACGCTGTCGGCGCGCCGCTTCCCGGCATCGGCCTCTCGCCGGCGATTCTCGTCGCGACCCTCCTCGTCGCCGCCGGGCAGGTGGTCCTGACCCGCACGGTGTTCGGCCGTTATCTCGTCGCCATCGGCACCAACCGCGAGGCGGTCCGCTTGGCGGGCATCGAGCCCGGGCCTGTGGAGGTTGCGGTGTTCACCCTGTCGGGCGTACTCGCCGGCCTTGCCGGGGTGTTTCACGTCGCGTACCTGGAGACCGCCGACCCCAACGCCGGCATCGGCCTCGAGCTTTCGGCGATCGCCGCGGTGGTGATCGGCGGCACCAGCCTGATGGGCGGACGAGGATCGGTCGTCAGCAGCTTCCTCGGGGTGCTCATCATCGCGGTCCTCCAGGCCGGGCTCGCGCAGGTGGGCGCCTCGGAGCCGGCCAAGCGCATCGTCACCGGCAGCGTCATCGTGGCGGCCGTCGTGGCCGATGCCTACAGGCAGAGGAGCGCGCTGTAGTGAGCGACCCGACCAACGAAAGTGAGTCTTGCTTATTTGCGGCGCAGCGGCTAGCCTCGGTCAAGGTTCTCTTCCGATGCTACCGGCCTGCCGTCACGTGACCGTGTCGCGTACCCGTCGTTCATTCGACATGCGGGTGCGCATCTTCCCGACCAACGGTCGCCGGTAGCAAACGTCCGGCTCCTCGCGAGCCACTTCCGGCGGCCAGCCTCCCCCTATTCGAAGTGTATTCGTTGCCCCCCGTGGCGACGCGGCCTCCGTGCATGCGGTTCAGCCCGCTGCGCGGGCGGAGGTCCATCGGTGACAACCCCATATCGCTACCTGGTTGCGAGCGCAGACGACGACGCAACCGATCTCGTTGATGAACTCTGTACATGGCACGACCGCATGGTCGCGCACCTGCGCCGGCACGGCGCCACCAACCCCTGCACCTGCGGCGAGCCCGACGACTGCCCGCGGGAGGAGGCCCGCGACCTGTGGCCTCGCGCCCGCGCCACGTTCGGCGCCGCGGCAGAGCCGCTGACCTTCCTGCGCAATCACGCCGGCGAGGTCGTGCATGGGTAGTCGGCACGAGGTGCGCCCACGGGCGCACTGGAGCCTGCGCAATCTCCTCTCGGCCCAGGTGCTCGCGCACGTGCTGCCGGCGGTGCCGGTCGGCTACTGGCAGCGCCGCGTCGGCGCCCGTGCGTTCGCGCTCGACCTGCTGCCCGCGATGCCGCGGTTCTCGCAGCACGTCTCGGTCTCACGGTTGCCCGGCGTCCCGCCCATCTGGATCGTCACCAGCGAGGTCATGACCTGGGGCGTGATTCCGTGGATCTGGCGTGCCGACGCCCGCAGCGAACGGGCCGACGC
>JAEZCY010000285.1 GCA_023429845.1 Acidobacteriota bacterium | reverse complement strand
CGCTGGCTGCCGCGGGGCGGTGCCGGGGGGTTGCCTGTCCTGTCGGGCCCGGCCCGACGCCTCCATCCCGTTGTCGTCCCTCCTTCGCGTTTCCTTCCCGACCGCGCTCTGGCGTGGAACGTCTCATCTCGCGTACACTGACGGCTTGATCTGCCCGGGGCGAGGCCGTCCGTGCGGATCCGGCCCGTCTCGGTAAGGTTCGGGGCCGCCGATGCGACGCCCAAGGACTCACGAACACGCATGAGATTCGCTGCCCCTGTTGGGGTGCTGTGCCTGACCCTCTGGGGAGCCGCGGCCGTTGCTGCCGGCGCTCAGCCGCCGGCATCGCCCCAGGCCCCGCCTTCCGCACCGCAGCCTCCACTGCCGACGACGACGCCTCCGACGGCCGCACCGCCCGAGGTGCCCGCGGCTGACGTGCCACCCCCGACCGCCCCGGCGCCGCTCAGTCAGGACACGCCTCCGCCAAGCCCGGTCGAGACCGTCGTCCGGAGCGTGCTCGATACGCAAGGCACGTGTGCCGCCATTCCGGCCGCGAGCGCCACTGCGCAGCCGCCTGACGGCAGTGGCCCGGTGCTGCGCGCGGTGGAGCTGTGTTTCCCGAACCAGGGGAACGTGTCCTCGATTGACGTCGAGACATACCTCTACTACGTCAAGGCGCGCGGCAGCCGGCCCTCGCAGAACGTGTGGGTGCCCTTCACGCCGCAGCTCGAGGAAGAGCTGGTCGAGGACTTCAAGCGCCTGTGGGCGACCAATTTCCTCGACGATCTCGCCGTCGAGGTGCTCGACACGGCGTACCCGAACGGAGTCGTGGGCAAGTACGTCCGGTTCCGCCTCGAGGAACGGCAGCGCGTCAAGATCGTCGAGTACGTCGGCAGCGACAAGATCGAGTCCACGAAGGTGGACGAGAAGCTGCGCGAGATCAACAACGTCATCCGGCTCGACTCCTTCATCGACCCGGCGCAGATCCGTCGCGTGGAGAGCGTCGTCCGCGAGATGCTCGCCGAGAAGGGCCACCTGGACGCCGAGGTGCGCCACGCGATCAAGCCGGTGGCAGGCGGGCCCAAAGTGGTGAACCTGACGTTCAACATCGTCGATGGCCCGCGGGTCCTGATCAAGGACATCGAGTTCATGGGCAACGAGGCCGTTGGCGACGGCGCGCTCAAGAGGCGGATGAAGGAGAACAAGGAGCGTTCCCTCATCAACCGCATCAGGGGCAAGGGCGTCTACCAGCAGGCGAAGTTCGAGGAGGATGCCGAGAACGTCCGGTCGCTGTATCGGGAGAAGGGCTACATCACCGCGCGGATCGGTCAGCCCGAGATCCGCACCCTCCAGACGTCCGGCGACGGCAAGTCGCGGCATGTTCAGCTGCGCATTCCCGTCACCGAGGGGCGTCGGTATCGTGTCGGCAAGTTCGACTTCGAGGGCAACACCGTCCTGAAGGGCGATGTGCTGCAGCCCATCTTCAAGCTGGAAACCGGCGACTACTACTCCGAGAAGAAGGTGCGCAAGGGGCTCGAGAAGGCGCGGGAACTCTACGGCACCGGCGGCTACTTCGAGTTCACCGGATTCCCCGACCTCAAGCCGCTGGACCTGATGGACCCCAGCAACCCCGACCAGTTCCTGCCCGACGGCGCCGAGCCGAATGGCCCGCCCGTCGTCGACGTGACGATGCGGCTGCAGGAAGGCGAGCAGTACTTCATCAACCGCATCACGTTCAAGGGGAACACGACGACGCGCGACAACGTGATCCGGCGCGAGCTGAATCTCGTCGAAGGCGGCGTCTTCAACACCGAGTCCCTGAAGAACAGCGTCCGCCGTCTGAACCAGCTCGGGTACTTCAAGCAGCTCGAGGAGGGCCAGGAAGGCATCGACGTCGACAAGACGCCCGGTGAGAAGAACAAGGTGGACGTGACGCTGGCGCTGCAGGAGCAGAACCGCAACCAGCTGACGTTCGGCGCGGGCGTGTCGCAGTTCGAGGGGTTCTTCGGCCAGCTGGCCTTTGCCACCTCCAATTTCCTCGGGCGCGGCGAAACGCTGTCGCTGTCGATTGCCGCGGGGTCCCGCACGCAGTTCTACCAGATCGCCTTCACGGAGCCGTACCTGTTCGACCGTCCGATCACGGCCGGCATCGACATCTCGCGACGGGCGATCCAGTACATCGGCGCGTTCACGCAGGAGAGCACCGGCTTCAATACCGTCTGGGGCTTCCCGCTCGCGCGCAACTTCACGCGCGGGTTCATGCAGTACTCGTTCGAACGGACGACGATTCGCGACCTGTATTCCGGGTTCACCGATCCAGCGGTCATCCTTCGCAACCCGTTCCTGGCCGATTCGCTGCTGCTGCAGTGCAGCGACGTGCCGGTGACCGAAGAGAATCCATCCGGCAAGGAATGCGAGCCCGGCGGCGCCCGCACCATCAGCAAGGTCGTGCCGAGCTTCGTGCACAACACGGTGGACAACCCCATCTTCCCGAATACGGGTCGCCGGTTGACCGCGTCGGTGGACTTTGCCGGGATCGGCGGCAACACGAAGTTCCTGAAGCCGCGGTTCGAGTTCGTGCAGTTCCTGCAGCACACCCGTCGCACCTCGGTCGGCTTCCGCTTCGAGTCCGAGTACATCCGGCCGTGGGGCAACTCCCTGCCGTTGCCGCTCTTCGAGCGTCTCGTGCAGGGCGGCGAGTTCAGCGTGCGCGGCTTCGACATCCGCAGCATCGGGCCTCGCGACCCCGTGTCGGGCATCGTGCTGGGCGGCAACAAGAGCCTGCTGTTCAACGCCGAATACCTGATCAGCGTTGCCGGTCCGGTGCGCCTGGTGTTGTTCTACGACGCCGGCCAGGTGCGCGGCGACGGCGAGCGCTTCGCCTGGAACGAGTTCAAGACCTCGACGGGCGCCGAGGTGCGGTTCTTCATGCCCGTGCTCAACGTGCCGTTCCGCCTGATCTTCGCGGCCAACCCGCAACGCGAGGGCACGCTGCGCAACGACTACACGCCGACGCGCAACTTCCAGTTCCGTTTCGCGGTGGGGTCCACGTTCTGAGCTGAACCATGTGTGATTCAATGTGGCGGGCCTGCGCCTGAGGTGCGTGGTCGCGTCGGTCGAAAGGATTGCTGTCGATGAAGTCCGTGATTGCCGTGTCGCTGATGTCCCTTTTCCTGGTAGCTGCGGCCGCCGGAGCACAAACACCCCCGGCG
>JAEZCY010000263.1 GCA_023429845.1 Acidobacteriota bacterium | reverse complement strand
GGGCCCGACGGCTGCAGCTATCCTCAGTACACCCTCAGAACTCGTAGCGCAGGTTCAACTGCATGCAACGGTTCGCGGCGCCGTCGCAGCCGGCGAGCGTGCCGTTATAGCGACCGAACGACGACGCGATGTCGGGGAACATGTCGAGGGAGCCGACGTCGAACCGCACCGTGTTCGTCAGGTTGAACACGTCCCATCGGAACAGCAGGCGATGGCCGAACGGCATGCGGAAGGACTTGCCGAGACTGAGGTCCACCGCGAAGTACCCATCGCCCCGCAGCAGGTTCCGCGTCCCCGCCTCACCGGGTGTGGCGCGGCGGAAATAGGCGAGGGCCTCGGTCGGGTCTTCGTATGGACTCGGCTGCCCACCAACAACGTTGCGGGTGGTCTGCGTGGGCGGCAGGCGATTGGGGTCAACCAGCACCGCGTTGCCCTGAAGGTTCCAGTTGGTGGTCCAGCACGAGCGGCAGTTGTAGACGTTGAACGGGAACCCGCTCGTCTGCCGGTAGATGCCCGCCAGTGACCAGTCGCCGACAAGGGCCTGCAGCACCGGCCCGGCGTTTGTCGCCCACCGCTTCCCCTCGCCGAACGGCAGTTCGGTCAGCCAGTTCACGTTCACCTGATGACGCACGTCGAAGTCGGCAAACGAGTACTGCAGGTCCGGGTTCCACGAGTTGATCAGGAACCCCGAGTAGCCGCCCGCCGCGAAGTTGCCGAACGACGAGCCGCGCTCCACCGACGACCCATGGTCCTTGGCCACGGCGTACGTGTAGTTCACGTCGAACTGGAAGCCGTCCGAGAAGCGGCGCCGGAGGGACAACTGCAGCGAGTTGTACCCCGAGCGCGCAAGTGAGCTCTGCGCCGCCAGGGAGTCGTACTGCCTGTTGAAGAACGTGAAGGGCCCGTACCGGCTGCACGCCGGCGCGCAGAACTGGTCGGCGCCCCACAGTGCGGTGATGTAGTCGGGCGCGTTGGCGGCGAACTCGCCGATCATCACCTGCGTCGCCGTCAAACCGTCGGCGGCCGCGTCGGGGAACATGTTCTCCCAGAAGGGAATGGGGCCGACGCTCTCGATGCCGCCCTGCTGTTCCTGGAGGAGTCCGATGTTGGCCGCCGTGTAATAGTCCTGCCCCGACACCGGATCGACGATGTTCAGGGGCATCGCCAGGTCGCGACGGATCATCAGGTTCCGCCCCTGGCGTCCGACGTACGCGACGTCCAGCGAGAAGTTCTTTCCGAGGTCGCGGCTGAACGTCAGGTTGTAGGCGTGCGAGTAGGGCGTCCGCAGGTTCTGATCGATCGCCGACGTGATGACGCCGGCCTCGGCGGGCGGCGTGGCCGGGAACGATGCCGGCGGCGCCGCAGGGTACGTTGCGGGGATCACGTCGATGGCGCGGAACCGGATGTCGGGGTTCGTCTCGTTGTTGGCGCCGAAGGGGCTGTCGAGGCTCGACGAGAGGCCGAACGATCCCACGTTGTTGAACTGCGTGGCGATGCCCGATCCGATGCGGTCGTAGACGAGGAAGTAGCCGCCGCGCAGCACCGTCCGCGGCGTGACCGTCCACGCGAAGCTGGCACGCGGCGCGAAGTTGTTCTTGTCGTACCGGTACCAGTCGGGTCCGTCGTTCACGGGCCCGCCGGGGACGAACGCGACGTCCTGATCGGCACTCGACGGCACGCCGGCGTTCATGTTCGCCATGCGCCGGTCGAACCAGTCCCCCATGTTGACGTTGGGCACCACCATCTGCCCGTTGCCCTCGTAGACGGGTGGGAACAGGCTGTAGCGCAGTCCGCCGGTCAGCGTGAAGGAGTCGCCGATGCGCCACTGGTCCTGCACGTAGACGTCGTACTCGTTGGCCACGTAGAGGCGCGAGAGCGGCGTGCCCTCTCCGAGCACCCCGCCGTCGATCGTGGAGTTGTTGTTGCCGGTGGTCTGCGTGGGGGCGCCGAGGTTGTTGATGAACGCGTCGGCATACGTCGCCTGGGCCGTGCTCGCCACGGCCGGCAGGCCGCTGCAGTCGGCTGGAGCGGGGCAGGCGCCGCCCGGCATGTACCGACGCCCGACGCCGGCCGTCCACGATCCGTTGGCCACGGCCTCGAAGAACGAGGAGGCGTTCGTGTAGGTGTCGTTGCGCAGCCAGCGCAGGTTGGTGCCGGCCTTGAGGGTGTGATTGCCCGTCACCCACGAGAAGTCATTGACGACGTTGAGGCCGCCGAGTGCGCGTCCGGTGGTGGCCGACAGGGCGTTGTAGTTGTCCATGAAGCGGAAGGTCGACTCGCTCCGCTGCTGCAGGCCGATCGTCGCATCGTCGATCTTCGTGTAACCCACCCGCAGCGTGTTGACCTTGTTGGCGCCGAGCACCCAGTCGTGCCCGCTGGCGAAGCCCCAGTTCTTCACCTCGCGCGTCGAGTTGGGCGGCAGCCCGGGGAACTGCGGCACCGCCACGATCTGGTCCCGCTGCGTGTTGAACCGTGCGAAGAGCGACTGGCCGCCGCTGATGCGGTAGTCGCCGCGGGCGATATACGTGTTGAACTGGTTCTCCAGCGGCGCGGCGAACCGGTACCCCATGATGTTGAGCCCGTCGCGCCCGTCGAAGTTCGGCAGCGGGTACTGCTGCCAGTACTGCGCGGCCGCCACGTTGGCGCCGAGCCCGGTCGGGTCGACGCGCCGCAGGTCCGCCGGGCCGAGTCCGAAGGTGCCTGCGGCGATCGCATGCGATCCCGTCAGGCCCTGCACCGTGCCGCCCGGGCAGGCACCGGCCGCCGCGCAACTATATGTCAGCACACCGTCACGCATCGCCGCGGACGGCACGGCGCGTTCCACCACCGACTCACGCTGCTCGCGCGTGCCCTCGTAGTTGAAGAAGTAGAACAGCCGGTCCTGCGCGATCGGTCCGCCCACCGACCCGCCGAAGATGTTCTTGTCGAGCAACGGCGGCGTGCTCTCGCGTCCCTCGTCCAGCTGTGTCAGCTTGTTGAAGTACTCGTTGGACGAGAACCGCGTGTCGCGGTTGACGTAGTACCCGGCCCCGCGCAGCTGGTTGGTGCCGCTCTTGGTGACGAGCGACACCTGCGGCCCCGACGAGCGCCCGCCCTCGGCGCCGTAGGAGCTCGTCGTCACCCGAAACTCCTGTACGGCGTCGAGCGTCAGGCGGAGCACCGACGTGAACGCGTTCTGGTTCTGGTTGTCGTTGACGTCGATGCCGTCGAGCGTGACGTTGCTCTGGTCCGCGCGGGCGCCGCTCACCGATCCGTACCGTGGATCCAGCGTGGTCTCCGGATTGGACTTCGGGATGTAGACGACACCCGTCTGCAGTGAGAGCAGCCCCACCGGATTGCGCGCCTCGAGCGGCAGGTTGAGGATCTGGGCCTCCCTGATCACGTTGCCGAGGCTGGCGTCCGTGGCATTGATCGCCGGCGCTTCGGCGAGCACCTGCACGCTCTCCTCCACCCCGCCCACCGACAGGCTCACGTCGACCCGCTGCGCGCTGTCGGTGCTCAGCGTGACCTTCTCCACCACGCTCGTCTTGAAGCCGGTCAACTCGACGCGAACGTCGTAGACGCCCGGCGGCACCGCCACGAACGTGTACACGCCACTCGCACCAGTGACCACTTCGCGCGACAGCCCAGTCGTGGCGCTGGCGAGCGTGACGGTCGCACCAGGCACCGGACTCCGCTGATCGTCGGAGACCGTGCCCGACAGCGAGGCCGTCCCGGTCTGGGCGGACGTCCCGACGGGAAGGACGAGCAGGACAGCAGCCAGCAGGCCCCTGACGGGCCCCGAAAGAGCAGTTCGCACCATCCACCTCCTGCCGAAGCACGAGGCCGGCGGACACGTCAGCGCGAGACGCGGACGTCGGCGACACGAGAACCCGCCGGAACGCGGCGGGATACCGTCATGTCGGCGGCCGACGCTGACGGCAGCACCTTGACTGGAATGGGAAGAAGAATGCGCGGGCAGGTAATCGAAAGTCAAGGAGCAACCGGGACCAGTCGGTGCCGCCAGAGGGCGAAGCGCGCCGAAGCGCTGACAGCACGCGCAGAGGTGGCGCCGTCTCGCTCAGCCCGTGGCTTTCCAGATGAGGTACAGCCCGATCGCGAGCAGTCCCAGCGGCGCGCGGTACTCCTTGTTGCGGCGCGCGCGCTCCAGGGAGAACCGCCGAGCTGCAGTCGGGAGGCCTCCGTCTGCGTAGCGGTCATACGCATCGCCGAACGTCGCGCGCAGATACGCCTCTTCCGTCCTGATGGCGGTCCACAGCGTGGCGCCGAGGTACACCGCGATCAGCGCCGCGACGAGCCAGTGGCTGCACGCCACGGCCAGGCCTGCGCCCATGAGCGTCGAGCCGAGGTAGAGCGGATGACGCGTGAACCGGTACGGTCCCGAGGTCGTCACCTCGCGGCTCTTCTCGAGATGACCCGCGGCCCAGATGCGAACCGCCTGGCCCGCGACCGCGATCGGCAATCCCACCTGCAGCGTGTCGATCGACGGACGTGCGAGCCACAGCACGAGGCCGGCTGCCGCAAAGCCGATCGGCACGCGCCAGCGTGCGAACCCGGCACGCGGGGAGGCGGGCGCCTGCCGTCCGGGCAGTGCCGGGCTCACGCGGCCTCCAGGCGCGCGATCGCGGCGGCCACGACATCAGCCGGCGTCACGCGCTCGAGACACCACGTATCGGCCGTACACCGCCGCTTGAAGGTGCACGCGCATGCGTCGTGCGCCGACACGACGGCGTCGCGCACGTCCCACGGACCGTTGCGACCAGGAGGCGTTGGTCCATACACCCCGACGACGGGCGTGCCTGCGGCAGCCGCGAGGTGCAGCGGCCCGGTATCGCCCGACACCACCAGACGCGCCGCGTGCGCGAGCGCGAACATCTCCACCATGCTCGTCTGGGGCGCCATCTGCGCACTGCCGCCCGACGCGCGCGCCACGGCAGCAGCGAGCGTCGCTTCGTCAGGCCCCCACAGCACGGCGCTCCGGAGACCAGTACGGGCCTGGAGGTCGCGCGCCACTGCGCCGAAGCACTCGGCCGGCCACCGCTTGTTGGGCCACGCGGCGCCAGGATTGAGCAGCACGAACGGGGCATCGGGTGCGATGCCGAGGATCTCGCGTGTACACGGGACCACAGGCGTCGCGGGCGGGCGCAGCGGGAACTGCCGGCTGCGCGACGTAATACCGACGAGCGACAGCAGCGACAGGTTCTTGTCGATCACATGACCACTGCCGTCGCCGCCGGTCGCCGAATAGGCCAGCGCCGCCGCAGGCTCGCGCAGCAGCGCTCGCGAGAACCCGAGTACGCGCCGGGCGCCGCTGAGCCGCGCGACGGCCGCAGACTTGAGGAGCCCCTGCAAGTCGAGGCACACGGCATAACGCTCGCGCCGGATCTCGCGAATCGTCCGCGCCCCGGCACGCCTGTCGAGCGCGTGGATCCGGTCGAGGCCTTCGACGAGTTGCAGCAGCGGCACGAAGCGCGGATGTACCAGCCAGCCGATGCGCGCGGACGGCAGCGCGTCCCGGAGGGCGGCGACGACCGGAATCGCGTGAACGACGTCGCCAAGCGCGCCGAGCCGGACGATGAGGAAGGAGTCGTTCCTCACTTCAGCCTGGCGACGATGTCGCGCGTCGAGTGGTCCTTCGGATCGCCGACGATGGCCGTGCGCCCGCCATAGGCGCGGACGATGGCGCGTTCGGGCACGGTCTCGACCGTGTAGTCGGTGCCCTTGCAGTGCACGTCCGGACGAAGCGCCTCGAGCAGCGGGCCGACGGTCAGGTCGTCGAACAGCACCACGTAGTCCACGCCGCGAATCGCGTCCACGAGCTCCGCTCGCTCCGCCTCCGGCACCACCGGGCGGTCCGGCCCCTTCAGCTGCTTCACCGCACCATCGTCGTTGACGGCGACGACGAGCACGTCGGCTTCGGCTGCCGCGCCACGCAGGTAGCGCAGGTGTCCGACGTGCAGCAGGTCGAACACGCCGTTGGCCAGCGCGATCGTGTGACCCTGCGTCCGATGCGTTGCCGCGAGGGCGAGGAGGTCCTCACGCGAGACGATCACCGGTCGCCCTCGACGGCCGCCCGCAATTCGGCGCGGGAGACGGTGGCCGTGCCGCGCTTCATCACGACGAGCCCGCCCGCATAGTTGGCCAGCCGTGCGGCGTCCTCCATCGACGCACCTGCCGCGACAGCCTGGGTGACGGTTGCGATCACCGTATCGCCGGCACCGGTGACGTCGGCGATCTCATCGGAACCGTAGATCGGGATGCGCACGGTGGGACGATCGCGCTCGAACAGGGCCATCCCTCGGCCGCCGCGCGTGATCAGCACCGCCTCGGTTCGCGTCTGGTCCAGCACCGCGCGGCCGGCCTTCTCCAGCACCCGCGCATCGTCTCCGATGCGCACGCCCAGCATGGCCTCGACTTCCGCTTCGTTCGGCGTGGACGCGGTGACGCCCTCGTACCGCTGAAGGTCGTAGCGGGAGTCGAGCAGCACCGGAATGCGCCGCCCCTTGCGCGCACGCAGTGTGCGCCGAACGTGGCGCACCAGGGCCGGCGTCACGACACCGGCGCCGTAATCGGAAACGAGCACGGCGTCGCAGGTCCGGAGGGCAGCGTCCAGTCGTGTGCCCCAGGCGTCGTGCACGGTGCGCGACGCCAGGCGCGCGCCCGTGCGGTCGATGCGCACCACCTGCTGCTTGGCCGAGTGGATGCCGCCGGCCAGCACCCGCGTCTTCGTCGTGGTGGTGTGATCGCGCAGGCGCACGACGCCGCGCGCGTCGATGCCGGCATCGACGAGCGACGTGAGCAGCCGCGCGCCCTGGTCGTCGCGTCCGACGCAGCCGAACAGCTGCGT
>JAEZCY010000240.1 GCA_023429845.1 Acidobacteriota bacterium | reverse complement strand
TCGTTGGACATGTTCGCGCGCGAGATCAGCGCGCCCGCCGCGACGCCCGTCGAGGTGCCGATGGGCTGACCATACTGCAGGACGAACTCGCCGGCAGGAATGTCGACCAGTGCGAACCGATGCCCCGGCGTCACCTCGTGGAGCACGGCGAGCGGCCCGCCCGGTGCCTGCACGCGTGTGCCGGCCGGGACCGGGACGCGCGCCACGGCGACGTTGTCGCGTGGGTCGACCTGAATCGCGTACGCCGAAAGCGGCGCCGCCTGCGAAGTTGCGGTGGGCATAGGCTTCCTGTCGTCCTCCATCCCGCGTCGTCGCACGCATGAAGGCCGAGGCTGAGCGGGCGAGACGGGCGCGACGCCCCCGTCAGCACGGCGAGGCGCTGCCCGCCCGGACGGAAGTCATGCGTTCCGTCCATCGTACCGCGAACCTTCGCCTCGGTCTTCGATCCGGGCGCGCTGGGGCGGAAACGGTGCAGCGCGTGCCGCCCCGCTCGCGGGCGGTGCGCCTGCCATTCACCCCCGGTCGTGGTGCCGCCAGGCGAAGCGGGCCAGGCCCTCGATGGTCGCCCACGCCACGATGGCCGTCACGAATACCAGCGCCCACAACTCCAGCGGCAGCGCGATGCCGCCGAGCATCGTCGAGGTCACGGGCAGGAGCGAGGCGCCGATCTGCAGAACGATGCCGCCGACCACCGCCAGGTGCAGCCAGCCGTTGGGGAGCGGGCGCATCCACGTGTGCCGCGACGGATACGTGAGCAGCAGTTGACCGATCGCCATGAAGTGGAAGGCCGCGGCCCGAGCAGCCTCGTGCGAGTACCCCAGCGCAGGCACCAGGCCGAGCACGAGCAGGGCGAGCAGCGCCTTGGCAATGCCCGCCTCCACGATGAAGCGCAGCGACACCCGGTCGAGCAGCGGCGCGTCGGCGGCGCGCGGCGCCAGTTGCATCACCCCCGGCGTGCGGTCGAGCGCCAGCGCCAGCGCCGGCAGCCCGTCGGTCATCAGGTTGATCCACAGGATCTGGGCCGCCGTGAGCGGCAGCAGGAGCGCCCCTGATTCGTCACGCAGGCCCAGCGTGAACGCCAGCACCACGCCGGCCGAGATCAGCAGCACCTCGGAGAGGTTGGTCGAGAACAGGAAGCGCAGGAACTTCTGGATGTTCTCGTAGATGCTGCGGCCTTCTTCCACGGCCGTGACGATCGTCGCGAAGTTGTCGTCGAGCAGCACCAGGTCGGCGACCTCCCGCGTCACGTCGGACCCGCGCTGGCCCATCGCCACGCCGACGTCGGATCGCTTCAGGGCGGGCGCGTCGTTGACGCCATCGCCCGTCATCGCCACGACTCGGCCCGACCGCTGCAGCGCCTCCACGATCTGCAGCTTCTGCTCCGGCCGCACCCGGGCGTACACCGACACGTCGGCGAGCGTGTGCACGAACGCCTCGGCCGACAGCGCCGCCAGCTCATCGCCGGTCATGGCGCGAGGAGACGGCATGCCGATTTGCGCGGCGATCGCCGATGCCGTCGCGGGGTGGTCGCCGGTGATCATCACGACACGGATGCCGGCCGACTGCGCCCGCTGCATGGCCTCACGCACCTCGGCACGGGGAGGATCCCAGAAGAGCGCGAGCCCGAGCAGCACCAGATCGTCCTCGCGGTCGCCTTCGCCCTCGGCCAGCGCGAGCACACGGAATCCCTCCCGCGCCCGTGTCTCGGCCCGACCTTCCCACTCCTCCCGCTCGGCCGCCGACAACCGGCAGCGCGGGAGCAGCACTTCGGGCGCGCCCTTCAGGAAACTGACGACGCCCGATGACGACTGCACGGTGGTGCGCGCGAACTTCCACGCGCTGTCGAAGGGACGGGTCGCCACGACGGGATGCTCCGCCCTTATCGCAGCGGGGTCGTGGCCCTGCTCGTTCACACGGCGCAGCAGGCCAAGGTCGAGCGGGTCGCCCGCCCCCGTCTCGAGGTCGGCATCGTTGGCCAGCGTCATCGCGATGACCGCACGCGCCGCATCCACGGCATCGACGTCGCGGACGTCCATGCGATTCTCGGTGAGCGTGCCCGTCTTGTCGGTAGCGATGACGTCCACCGACCCGAGCGCCTCGACGGCGGCCAGCCGACGCACCACCGCACGCTGGCCTGCCATCCGTTCCACGCCGAGCGACAACGCCACCGTCAGCACTGCCGGCAGCCCCTCGGGCACGGCGGCCACGGCCAGCGCCACCGCGAAAATGACGATGTTCGGGGCGTTGCCCAGCCCTTCGGCGGCGACCCCTGCCACGCCGATGACGGCCGCGAGCGCGAGCACCCACAGGGCGATCGCGCGCCCGAGCCGGTCCACCCGGCGCTCCAGCGGCGTCTGCGCCGCCTCGATATCGCCCAGCAGCGTGGCGAGCTGCCCCATCGCGCTCCCGGCGCCGGTCCGCGAGACCTCCAGCATCAAGCGGCCGCGCACGAGCAGCGTGCCGCTCAGCGCCTCGTCGCCCTGTCCCTTGTCCACGGGCACGGACTCACCGGTGAGGACCGACTCATCCAGCATCGCGCCCTGGGCGTCCGCGATCGCGCCGTCGGCCGGCACGCGATCGCCCGACTCGAGACGGACGACGTCGCCCGGCACGATGTCCTGCGTGGGAATACGCGAAAGGTGGCCGTCGCGGAGCACCCAGGCCTGGGCGCCCGCCAGCGCCTTCAACCGGGCCAGGGCCGCCTCGGAGCGCTGCTCCTGGTAGAGCCCGAGCACGGCGTTGAGCAGCAGGATCACCGCGATCGCGATGCTCTCGACCGGCCAGCCCCGTGCCCCTTCGTAGAGCCAGACGCCGGTGTCGAACGCGAGCGCGAAGAGCAGGATGTAGATGAGCGGGCTGGCAAACTGCGCGAGAAACCGGCGCCACGGCGGCACGGGCTCGTGCTCGGGCAAGGCATTCGGCCCGACCCGCTGCAGCAGTTCAGTGGCCTCGGCGCTCGTCAGTCCTGTCATCGCTCCTCATACGGCGGCGCGGGCCGCGTGCCGTGCGGCACGAGCCGAGCGCGCTCGGGATACGAGCAATTATGCGTTCCCGCAACCGCGCCATCACCTGATCACCTCGTACGGGTCGATGGGCGTGCCCTCCCACCAGCGACGGTCGGGGCCGAGTTCGAACACCGCAAAGTGCAGGTGCGGCGCCTGCGCGTCAGCGTTCCCGGTGCTCCCGACGTAGCCGATCACCTCGCCCCGCCGAACGGTCGCGCCTTCGGTGAGCCCTTGCGCGTACGCATCGAGGTGCGCGTAGTAGTACGCAACCACCCGGGACGGATCGAACTGGTAGATCGTCAGTCCACCGGCCTCGCTGGTGAACAGTTTGGCGACCGTGCCGTCCTCGACCGCGACGACTGGCGTACCGGCGGGAGCCATGATGTCCAGCGCCTCGTGCCGCCGGTCGCCACGCGCCTGGTCGAACGACCGCACCAGGGCGCCCGCAGCGACTCCCCGCACCGGAATGGTGAGGGCGCGCCGACGCAACTCCGCAACGAGCGCGTCCGTCCCACCGGCGACCTCGCCTGTGGCAGGCTCATCGACAGTGGCCGCGGGATCGGACGCAGGCCCGGCCTCGCCTGGCACACCGATGCCGGCGGGGCGGCGGGGCGCCTCGGGCTCGGGCCGCACCTCCACGGCGCCGCTGGCTGCGCCCATCGACGGCGCGTCGTGCAACGGTGCCGGTGGCCACGACCGGTGGACGTGCGCCATGAACGCGACGATACCGGCCAGTGCCAGCGTGCCGCAGGCAACGACGACGGCCGTCCACGCGGCGGAGACGAGACCCGGGCGCGTCACGGCTCGAAGAGCACCGGCGTCCCGGTCTTGACGAGCGAGGCCAGGCGCACCGCGTCCCAGTTCGTGAGGCGCACGCAGCCATGCGACTGCGACACGCCGATGCGCGACGGCTCGGGCGTGCCGTGGAGGCCGTAGTGCTCCTTGTCCAGGTCGATCCAGACGAGCCCCACCGGATTGTTCGGGCCAGCGGGCAGCCGCGCCTTCGCGTGCGACGGGTCTGCATCCCAGAACAGTTCCGGGTTGTAGTTGAACACCGGCCGAAGATAGACGGCCGTGACCTTCCACTTACCGATGGGCAGCGGGTCGTGCTCGCTGCCGGAGGTGACCGGCGCGGCAAACAGCACGCGGCCGTCGAGTGCCCGCACCAGCAGGGTGCCGTCGGCCTTCGACACCCGCACGTCGGCGACCTGCTCGGCCGCCTCCGGATTCACCTTGCGGGTTTCGGTCGTGTCGGGAACGTCGAGGGGCGGTACGTTGGGCACCTGCACGACGGTACCGGCCGTCCAGGCCATGCCCGGGTTCAGCATGGCGAGCAGCCGTGGCGTCGTGTGGAAGCGCTCCGCCAGCATCTCGGCGGGCGAGGTGTAGGCGAGCGCCGCGAGTGTGCGCTTTTCCATCATGTCGTCCGGAATGCGATCCACGAAGGGGCCGGCGAGATCGCCCTCGGTGAGCGTGTAGGCCACGAGCGGCGGTTCGCTGCCGAGTGCCAGCCGCGTCGCGTCGTCGGCGCCGCCCGTTGGCGGGAGCCCTCTCGCCTCCTGAAACAGCTGCAGGGCCCGCCGCGTGTTCCGACCCGGCCGGCCGTCGATGATGCCCGGAGAGAACCCGGCGCGGTCGAGCGCGGCCTGCAGCGCCACGCCCTCGCGGCCGCGCGGCAGCGGCGTGTCGTCAGACTGCTGGGCTTGTGACGGCGTCGCGGCGGCAACGGTGAACAGCGCAACGACTGCGGCGCGCGCCCACGCAGTGGTTCCTCGGTGGACTCTCGTGGTCATGCCAGCGGCTCTGCAATGTCGCTGCCGCTCGGGCGAGCAGGCAAAGCAGGCGCCGCCGCTGGTGGCCCGTTCAAACCTTGCGCCTCCCCCCGCGCTGAGACATACTCCGCTCGCTCAGCTCAGTTGAACGGCCCGCGGCCCAGGTGACCAGCAGTCATCGGCGCCGCACCCGATTGGTGCGACCAATGTGGCGGGCCCACGAGAAAGGTGCTCCGGATGCACGGACTGTCAGGTCAACTCCCCCGGATCCACGGCGTGCTGCTCATGCTCGCGTGCATCCTCGGCTCCGTCACGTCGTCGGGCGCGCAGGATCCTCGCGGCGCGGTAGCCGGGCGTGTCGTCGACGCATCAGGGGGCACGCTCCCCGGCACCACCGTCTCGGTGACCAACGTCGCCACCGGCACCGTGAACACCGCCGTGGCCGACACGCAGGGCCGCTATTCCATCCCCTTCATCACCCCCGGCACCTACGACGTCGTCGTCGAACTCACGGGCTTCAAACGCGTGGAGCGCAGGGGCGTGGAGGTGCGCATCGCCGATCGGCTCGAGCTCGATTTCACCCTGGAAGTCGGCGGGCTCGAGGAAACCATCACGGTCAGCAGCGGGACGCCGCTGCTCGAGACGCGGAGCGCGTCGCAGGGTCAGGTCATCGACGAGAAGCGCATCCAGCTGATGCCGCTCTCGGACGGCAATCCGTTCACGCTGACGCGCCTGGCAGCGGGCACCGTCTACACCGGGGATCTCAAGTTCTCGCGGCCGTTCGACAACGGCGGCACCTCGGCGGTCACGGCCAACGGCGCGGCCGGCGGCAACGAGTTCACGCTCGACGGCTCACCGAACATGGCCAACGGACGGCGCGTCGCCTTCGTGCCGCCTGCCGGTGCGGTCCAGGAGTTCAAGGTCGAGACCGCCACCTTCGACGCACAGCAGGGCCACACGGCTGGCGCCACCGTCAACGTGACGATGAAGAGCGGGACGAACCAGTTCCGCGGCGACGCCTACTACCACCACCGCGACGCGGCGCTGAGCAAGAACGACTTCTTCCTCGAACGTGCCAACCAGCCGAAGGCCGAGATGGACTACAAGCGCTACGGGTTCACGTTCGGCGGCCCCGTGAACCTGGGCTTCTACGACGGTCGGGGCAAGACGTTCTTCTTCTCCGCGGTGGAATGGCTGTACGACGAGTTCCCTGAGCCCGGTCAGTTCACCGTACCGACCGAGGCGCAGCGCAATGGGGACTTCTCGGCGCTCCTGCCGCTCGGCATCCAGATCTACGACCCGGCGACGGCGCGGCTCGAGAACGGGCAGGTCCGCCGGGATCCGTTCCCGGGCAACGTCATCCCGGCCAACCGCATCAACCCCGTGGCGCGGAACATCCTCGGGTACTACCCGTTGCCCAACCAGGCTGGCAACGCGCAGGGCCAGAACAACTTCCTCTCGACCAATCCTCGCGGAGACGATTTCTACTCGGTCAACTTCAGGGGCGACCACCAGTTCAGCAACAACCATCGGTCGTTCGCGCGCTACTCGCGCAACAGCCGGCGGGAGAACCGCGGGAGCTGGACCGGTGACGTGAACGGCATCCGGCCTACGGGCAACTTCCTGTTCCGCAAGAACGACGCCCTCACCGCTGACCACGTCTGGACGGTCACGCCGGCGACCGTCCTGAACCTGCGCGGGAGCTGGTCGAAGTTCCAGGAGCCGAGCATCCGGCAGCACCAGGATTTGTTCGATCCGGCCTCGCTCGGGTTCTCGTCCGGGGCAGCGAGCCTGTTCGGCAGCGCCCGGTACTTCCCGCGCGTCGAGTTCCCGAGCGACGTCTACTCGCCGATTGGCGACAGCCTCGCCGGCGGCACCAACTTCGAGATCCTGACGTTCCAGCCCACGGTCACGCGCTTCTTCGGCAACCACTCGCTGCGGCTCGGGTACGACTACCGGGGCTATCGCGAGGTGTCGCAACCGAGCTATCACGCGGCGGGGCGCTACGAGTTCGGTCGTGATTACACGAACGCCGGCACCGGGCTGGGCAGTGCCGCCATTGGCCAGGAACTCGCCGCCCTGCTGCTCGGCCTGCCGTCGGGCAGCGACAGTGCGATCGAGATCGCGGCCGGTCGCGACAACCGCAGCACGTATCACGGCTTCTTCATCCAGGACGACTGGAAGGTGAACGACCGCCTCACCGTCAACCTCGGGCTGCGGTACGAGTACGAGGGAGCGCCGACCGACGTCAACAATGCCAACGTGCGCGGTTTCGATCCGTCGGCGCCCCTCGACGTGACGGCGGCCGCGCGCGCCAACTACGCGGCCCGGCCGATCCCTGAGCTGCCGGCGAGCCAGTTCAACCCGGTGGGCGGCGTCGGCTTCGCCAGCGACGCGAACCCCGGCTTCTGGAACGCCGACAAGAACAACTGGCAGCCGCGCCTCAGCGCTGCCTACCAGCTGAACCCGAAGACCGTCCTGCGTGGCGGGTGGGCGATCTACACGGTGCCCATGCTGTTCGACTATGCGGTGTTCCAGCCCGGCTTCGCGCAGTCCACGCCCCTGGTGGTGAGCAACGACAACGGTCTCACCTTCCAGGCCAGGCTCGACGACCCGTATCCCGATGGCGTGATCGCACCGGCCGGCAACTCGCTGGGCGCCAACACGTTCGTCGGCCAGAACCTCAGCCGCTATACGACGAACGTCGACGCCAGGAACCCGCAGGCGATGCGCTGGGCGGTGAGCGTGCAGCGGGAGTTGCCGGGCCAGTGGGTCGTCGAGGCCGGCTACACGGGCAACCGCGGCTACGACCTGACGGTGGAGACCGACATCAACCCACTGCCGCGCGAGTTCCTCAGCGACAGCGAGGTGCGCGACAACGCGCACATCACGCGGATGTCGCAGCTGGTGCCGAACCCGTTCGCGGGCCTGCTGCCCGGCACCGGCCTGAACGCCACGAACGTCGCGCGCCAGCAGCTGCTGCGGCCCTATCCGCAGTTCACGCAGGTGCTGAGCCGCAACTACGACGGCACGAGCAACTTCCACTCCGGCCAGTTCCGCCTCGAGAAGCGCTTCGACCGCGGCTTCTCGTTCCTCACGACCTACACCGTGTCGAAGTTCGAGGAGCAGACCTCGGCGCTCAACGCCGTGGACGCCTATAGCGGCAACTACGAGAAGCGGCGTTCGGACGTGGACGTGCCGCACCGCATCGTCCTCAACGGCATCTGGGAACTGCCGTTCGGCCGCGGGCGCCGGTTCGGCAACACGTGGAACCGTGCGGTCGATGCCATTGCCGGTGGCTGGAGCGTATCGGCGATCTACCAGTGGCAGAGCGGACGCCCGCTGACCATCGGCAACAACTACTATTACGCTGGCGACGTGAACCAGTTGACGGCCGATTATTCCGGCGACGTGAGCCAGCCGGTGTTCGACCTGAGCGGGTTCTACTTCTCCGACATCCCCGAGGCGCAGCGCCGCAACGATCCGCGGATCAACGTCAACGGGACGCCGCAGTACCGCACGCAGCCGACACGGCCGGCCAACCTGCGCGGTCCGGCCCTCAACTACATGGACATGTCGGTGGTGAAGCGCTTCGACATCACGCAGCGGGTGCGGGCGCAGCTGCACTTCGAGATCTACAACGCGCTGAACCAGGTGTTCTACAACAACCCGAACCTCGACCCGCGCAACGCCAACTTCGGCATCGTCACCAGCCAGAACAACGTGCCGGTGAACCTGCAGATCGGGTTCCGGCTGTTCTTCTGACCGTCCGCGCGCAACAAACGTGACGCTCGCAGTCTGCGGCCTGTCGCCTTACCGACAGGCTGCAGGCCGCAGGCTGCACGCTCCAGTGAGATCCCCATGAATCGTCGACAGTTCCTGGCCACGTCCGCGGTGACGGCAGCCGCCGCCTCCCTCGCCTCTCCGTTCGCGCCGCTGGCAGGCGCACAGCCGCGGAAGCGCCGCTATGCCATCGTCGGCACCGGCGTCCGCGGACTCGGCATGTGGGGCCGGGGCCTGCAGGGCAAATGGGGTGACGCCATCGAGTTCGTCGGGCTCTGCGACAGCAACCCGAAGCGTGCCGAGATCGCCCGCCAGGCGCTCGGCGTGTCGTGCCCCACCTTCACCGACTTCGACCGCATGGTCACCGAGGCGCGGCCGGAACTGCTCGCGGTGACCACGGTGGATGCCTACCACAGTGAGTACATCGTCAAGGCACTCGACCGAGGGCTGGACGTGATCACCGAGAAGCCGATGGTGATCGACGAGCAACAGTGCCAGGCCGTGCTCGACGCCGAGAAGCGCAACGGGCGCAAGATCAACGTCGCCTTCAACTACCGTTTCGCGCCGAAGCACGTGCGGATCAAGGAGCTGCTGATGGCCGGCGAGATCGGGCCGGTCCGCTCGGTGGACTTCCACTGGTACCTCGACACGTCGCACGGCGCGGACTACTTCCGCCGCTGGCATCGCCTCAAGGAGAAGAGCGGTTCCCTGTGGGTGCACAAGGCCACGCACCACTTCGACCTCGTGAACTGGTGGCTGGGCGCCGATCCGGTGCGTGTGCAGGCGTTCGGCGAACTGAAGCGGTACGGCAAGGCCGGGCCGTTCCGGTCCACCAACTGCCGGCCCTGCCCGCACAAGTCGGAGTGCAGCTTCCACTGGGACATCACCCGCGGACGGGGCAACGCGCTCTACACGCAGGCCGAAGACGTGGACGGGTACCTGCGCGACGGCTGCGTGTTCCGTGAGGACGTGTCGTCCTGGGACACGATGACGGCGACCGTCCGATACAGCAACGACGCGATCATGTCGTACTCGCTCAACTGCTACATGCCGATCGAGGGCTATGCGCTCGCCTTCAACGGCGACAACGGGCGGCTGGAGGTCCGCGACTACGAGCGGCAGCCGTTCGAGGTCGCCGACGAGACCGAGATCTGGCTGATCAAGAACTTCGGCCAGCGGACGCGCGTGGACATCCCGAAGGCCGAGGGCGGCCACGGCGGCGGTGACGATGTGCTGCGTGAGCAGATCTTTCGCGGCGGCACCGACGTCCCGCCGCACCTGAAGGTGCCCGACTCCCGGGCCGGCGCGATGTCGTGCCTCACCGGGATTGCGGCGCGGCGCAGCTGCGAAGAGCACCGCCCGGTGGACATCGCGAGCCTCCTGACGGTGTAGGCGCGCCTGGTCGCATTGCCCGCGGGACGAGGCCCGCGGCTACAATGGGCGCCGTCTCCCTGCTCTGCCATGAATCGCCGCGAATTCCTCTCGTCCTCGGCCGCCGCTTTCACGGTGGCCTCGACCTCTTCGCTGTCGGCTGCCATGCAGCAGACACCCGTCCCGAAGAAGCGCCGCTACGCCCTGATCGGCACCGGCGGTCGCGGGACGGGCATGTGGGGCCGCGGCGTCGCCCAGAAATGGGGCGACGCGGTGGAGTTCGTCGGCCTGTGCGACCCGAACGAGGCCCGCGCCAAGGTCGCGCAGGGCATCATCGGCACGACCTGCCCCACCTTCACCGACTTCGACCGGATGGTGAAGGAGGCCCGCCCCGACCTGGTGGCGGTGACGACGGTGGACGCCTATCACGCCGAGTACATCATCCGCGCGCTGGAACTCGGCATCGACGTCATCAGCGAGAAGCCGATGACGGTCGACGAGAAGCAGACGCAGGCCGTGCTCGACGCCGAGAAGCGCACGGGCCGCAAGATCATCGTCGGGCACAACATGCGCTTCTCGCCGCCGCACGTGCGCCTGAAGGAACTGATGATGACCGCGCCGGTCGGGCCCATCCGGTCGGTGGATTTCCACTGGTACCTCGACACCAGCCACGGCACCGACTACTTCCGGCGCTGGCACGCGATCAAGGCCAAGAGCGGGTCGCTCTGGGTCCACAAGGCGACGCACCACTTCGACTACATGAACTGGCTGCTCGATGCCGAGCCGGTGCAGGTGCAGGCTTACGGCGACATCAAGCGCTTCGGCAAGGCCGGCCCGTTCCGCCACACCAACTGCCGTCCGTGCCCGCACAAGGCCAAGTGCCCCTTCTACTGGGACATGACCAAGTCGGCGTCGGCCATGCGGCTGTACGGCGACGTCGAGCACGTGGACGGCTATCTGCGTGACGCGTGCGTGTTCAGGCCGGAAGTCACGACGTACGACACCATGAGCGCCAGCGTGCGCTACAGCAACGGCGCGATGATGTCGTACTCGCTCAACGCCTACATGCCGATCGAGGGGTACTCGATGGCGTTCAACGGCGACCTCGGCCGCATCGAGATCCGCAGCTACGCCAACCAGCCGTGGACTGTGGATAGCGACATGGAGGTGCACGTGATCAAGGGCTTCGGCGGCACGCGCACGAAGGTGGAGATGCCGCTCGGCGAGGGCGAGCACGGCGGGGCGGACGACGTGTTGCGCAACCTGATCTTCCGGCGTCCGCAGGTCGCCGCCCACCTCGCGCTGCCTGATTCCCGGGCCGGCGCGATGTCGTGCCTGACCGGGATTGCGGCCCGGCGCAGCTGCGAGGACAATCGGCCCATCACCATTTCGGACCTGGTCACCTTCTGATGTCCATCACCCGACGTTCGTTCGTGTCTTCGGCAGCGGCTGGCATGGCTGGAGGCCTCGTGGCGTCTTCTGCCTCTGAAGGCCGCGCCGATCAGTCCCAGTCGGCTGCCAGCCGCAACGGCATCGTCGGCGCCAACGACCGCATCCGCGTCGGCTTCATCGGCGTCGGCGGCATGGGCCGATCACACCTGAACAACTTCCAGCAGCACGACGACGTGCAGGTGGTGACCGTCTGCGACCTGTGGGAGCGCAACCGTCTCCGGGCGCAGCGGATGACCGAGCGGCAGAAGACCGGAGCGGCCAGCGTCGAGCCCGACTACCGGCGCGTCGTCGAGCGCAAGGACCTCGACGCGATCGTCGTCGCCACGACGGACCACTGGCATGCCATCCCGATGATCCTGGCCTGCCAGTCGGGCAAGGACGTCTACGTCGAGAAGCCGATCTCGCACAATGTGAAGGAAGGGCGGGCGATGGTGAACGCCGCCCGCAAGTTCGATCGCGTGGTGCAGGTGGGCACGCAGCAGCGATCGGGGCGCCACTTCCAGGAGGCGATGCGCGTCGTGCAGTCGGGCGCGCTCGGCACCGTGCACCGCGTCCACGCGTGGAACGTCGGCAACGAGGCGCCGGCCGGGCTCGGCCGTCCGGCCGACGGTCCGCCGCCCGCCGGCCTCGACTGGGAGACGTACCTCGGACCCGCGCCGCAGGTGCCGTTCAACCCGAACCGCTTCATCTTCCAGTTCCGCTGGTTCTGGGATTACGCGGGCGGGATGATGACCGACTGGGGCGTGCACCTGCTCGACCTCGTGCTGTGGGGCATGAAGCAGACAGCACCGAAGACCGTCTACGCCGTCGGCGGCAATTTCGTGCTCGACGACAACCGCGAGACCCCTGACACGATCGATGCGGTGTACGAGTTCCCCGGCTTCATCTGCACGTACAGCAACCGGACGGGTAACGCCTACAACGGCGCGGGTCGCGGCTACGGCATCGAGTTCTACGGCACCAACGGCACGCTGTTCCTCGATCGCAGCGGCTTCGAGGTGATCCCGGAGACGGCTGGCACGCGTACGGCGCCGACACCGGCGTACCTGTCGGAGCAGGAACCGACGCGGCAGGTGTGGGAGCGCGAGTGGCGCGGGCCGTCGAAGGCGCGCACCGAGGGCATGCGCGCGCCGACCTCCGACCAGAACCTCTCACACATCCGCAACTTCCTCGACTGCATGCGCTCCAGGCAGCGGCCCAACTCCGACATCGAACTCGGACACCTCTCGACGGCGATGTGCCTGCTCGGCAACGTCGCGTACCGCACGGGGCACAAACTCACCTACGACGCGGCGAAGGAGGAGTGCCTCGACGACCCGAAGGCCAATGCACTCCTCACGCGCGAGTACCGCGCGCCGTATACGCTGCCGGTGATTTAGCCTGAGGCCTGCGGGCCTGCAGCCTGCAGCCTGCCTGTAGGCTGTAGGCCGTACGTCCCCCGAGAACCGCCGAATGAGCCGTAACTACCCACGCATCGCCGCCCTCAAGACCGCGGCCCTGTTCGAGGCGCACCTCGCATCGCTCGGCGCGGCGCTGCCGTTCGAGCCGCTCGTGGAGCCGGCGCCTGATTCGCCGATGGCGCAAGCGATCGACACGTCGGCCGGACGCGCGGGCAACCGCTTCTGCATCCTGCCGATGGAAGGCTGGGACGGCACCACCGACGGGCGGCCGACCGACCTCACCCGCCGGCGCTGGCGGCGGTTCGGCGAGAGTGGCGCCAAGTTGATCTGGGGCGGCGAGGCGTTCGCTGTCCGTCACGACGGGCGGGCCAATCCGAACCAGCTGTGTCTCGGCCCGACGTCGGAAGCCGACCTCGCGCAACTGCGCGACGACCTGCTCGAGGGCCACCGCGCCGCCGGCGAGTCCAGCGACGACCTGGTGGTCGGCCTGCAACTGACACACTCGGGCCGCTACTCGCGTCCGGACGGCGATCACGGCGCCCGACCGCTGGCTGCCTACGCACACCCGTTGCTCGACCGGCGCGTCAGCCCCGGCGCGCCGGTGCCGATCCTCTCGGACGACGACCTCGACGACCTTTCGGCGCGCCTGGTGCAGGCGGCCGTGATCGCGCAGCGCGCGGGATTCTCGTTCGTGGACGTGAAGCACTGCCACGGCTATCTCGGGCACGAGCTGCTCACGGCCCATACGCGGCAGGGACGCTTCGGCGGTGACTTCGAGGGGCGGACCCGCCTGCTGCGGCAGACCGTGGAGGGCATCAGGCGCGACGCGCCGGGCCTGGCTCTCGGCGTGCGGCTCTCGGCGTTCGACACCACACCGTTCCGCAAGGGCAGCGACGAGGTCGGGGAACCCGAGGCGCCCCAGTCCGACTACGACCATGCCTTCGGCCGCTGGGACGGCAGCGACGCGCTGCCCGATCTGACCGAGGTGCGCGAGTTCCTCTCGCTGCTGGTGTCGCTGGACATCGACCTGCTGTGCATCACGGCGGGCAGCCCCTACTACAACCCGCACATCCAGCGCCCGGCGACGTTCCCGCCGTCGGACGGCTACCAGCCGCCGGAGGACCCGCTGCGCGGCGTCAGCCGGCAGATTGCCGTGACGGCGGCGCTGACACAGGAGTTCCCACAGCTGCGGGTCGTCGGGTCGGCATACAGCTACCTGCAGGACTGGCTGCCCAACGTCGCGCAGGCCGTCGTACGCACGAGGGCGGCGGACTTCGTCGGACTCGGACGCATGGTGCTCTCGTACCCGGACCTGCCGCTCGACGTCCTCCGTGGAAAGCCGTTGAAGCGCAAGGCCATCTGCCGCACGTTCAGCGACTGCACGACCGGACCGCGCAACGGGCTCGTCTCGGGCTGCTACCCGCTCGATCCGTTCTACACGGCACACCCCGATCACGCGCGGCTCAAGGCCGCGAAGGGAGTCGCATGAAACCGCCTTCGCCGCCGGCTTCGGCGAGTCAGGCTTCCATCACTGCGGCGGCGGCCGGGCAGGAACTGACCGGCAACACGTCGCCGGGACAGATCACCGCGGCGATGACGGCGTTCGCGGCCCTGTTCTCCGCGGTCGGCATCGGCCTCTACGGGCTGACGTTCTTCTACGACTTCTTCGTCCAGGACTACGGCTGGACGCGCCAGCAGGTCACGTCGGGCAACGCGTACGCCAAGCTGCTGATCGGGCCGTTGTTCGGGTATCTCGCCGGCTGGCTGATCGACCGCTACGGCCCGCGGCGGCTGCTGCTCGTCGGCGTGATCATGGCGGGCGGCGCGATGGTCGGCCTCGGCTACGTTTCCACGCTCGCCGGGTTCTATCTCTTCTACATCTTCAATGCACTCGGGTACGTCTTCGGTGGACCGCTGCCCGTGCAGGTGCTCCTGTCGCGCTGGTTCACGACGGCCAGGGGCAAGGCCATGGGCTTTGCCTATCTCGGCATCGGCATCGGCGGCACGGTGGTGCCGGGGCTCGCCTACTGGTTGACGATGACCTTCGGCTGGAACCGGGCGATGCAGATCCTGGGCATGCTGATGATCGTCATCGCCTGGCCGCTGGCGTGGGTCGTGAAGGACGCCCCGCCATCGTTCACGGCCGCCCAGGCGGCGCGGCCGAAGGTGCCGATCGCCGACGTGCTCCGCAGCCCCGCGTTCTATCTGCTGCTTGTCGGATCGATGTGCTCGATTGGCGCGGTCGGCGGCACGATGCAGAACCTGAAGCTGTACCTGACGCTGGACCAGCAATACGGACAGGGCGAGGTAGCGCGCATCCTGTCGCTCGTGCTCGCCGGCAGCATCATCGGCCGGCTCCTCATGGGATGGCTCGCCGACCGGTGGCCGCGCAAGCACGTGATGCTGCTGATCTACGTCATCGTCGCCGCGTCGATTCCACTGCTGTTCGCCGCCGACTCGTGGACGCTGCTGCACCTGTTCGCGCTGCTCTTCGGCATCGGGCTCGGCGGCGACTACATGATCATCCCGCTCATGGCCGCCGACCTGTTCGGCGTGCAGCGGTTGGGGCGCGTGATGGGCTTCGTGCTCACGGCGGACGGCCTGGCGGAAGCCGTGTCGCCGATGGTGGTCGCCGGCATGCGCGATCGCATGGGCAGCTACCGGCCAGGGTTCCTGCTGCTGATCACACTCGCTGCGCTGGGTGCCGCCGCCGTGGCAATGCTGCCACCGCGTCCGCACAATCATGCATGACGAAATGCAGGATTTCAGAATTGCGGAATTGCGGCACCGCCGCCAACCGGCGAGGCACTCCTGAACCGATGACATTCTAGGATTTGCAATCCCGCAATTCCCAGGAGCCCCTCCATGCACCGTCGTGACTTCATCCGCTCCACCGTCGTGGCCGGGGCAGCTGCCAGCGTCGGCGTGCGCGGCGTGAGCGCGGCGGCCAGCGGCCTCGTCTCGCAGGCGCCGCCGTCGGACCGCCTGCGTCTCGGCTTCATCGGAACTGGTGCACGCGCGCACCAGCTGATCGACGCCTGCCTGGCCCTGCCGGGCCTGGAGGTCGTGTCGCTCTGCGACGCGTACACGGGACGGGCCGAACGCGCCCGGCAGCGCAGCGGGGGGAAGGCGACGATCCTCGGCGATTACCGCGCCGTGCTCGACGACCGCAACGTGGACGCGGTGTTCATCGTCACGCCTGATCACTGGCACAAGACGATGACGCTCGCGGCGCTGGAGGCCGGCAAGGACGTGTACCTCGAGAAGCCGATGACGTACGCGATCGACGAGGGCCCGGCGATCATCGCCGCCGTCGATCGCACGAAGCGCATCCTTCAGGTCGGCAGCCAGGGACCGAGTTCGGCGCAGGAACGGGCGGCGCGCGACATCGTGAAGAGCGGCCGACTCGGACAGATCACGCTCGTGCGCGCGGCGTTCAACCGCAACAGCGCCGGCGGTGCGTGGCTCTACCCGATTCCTCCCGACGCCAGCGAGCGGACGGTCGATTGGGCGCAGTTCCTCGGACCGGCGCCGAAGCGTCCCTTCAGCCTCGAACGGTTCTTCCGCTGGCGCTGCTACTGGGACTATTCAGGCGGCCTGGCCACGGACCTGTTCGTGCACCTGGCGACGACGATCCACCACGTGCTCGACGTGCAGGGCCCATCACAGGTCATCGCCGCCGGCGCGACCCATCGCTGGAAGGACACGCACGAGGTGCCCGACACGATCGATGCGGTCCTGACGTATCCCCAGGGGTTCACCGTCACGCTGGGCTGCACGCTGAACAGCACCGGCGGCGAGCAGGGCGTACACATCCATGGCACGAAGGGCACGCTGCACCTCGTGGACGGCGAGCTGCAACTCTCGACCGAGCAGCCGGGAGAGAACAACCGCTGGGTCGTGCGCTCGTGGCCCGAAGCGCTCGAGCGCGCGTACTACGCCGACCCCAAGGTGCAGGCGCTCGAGAGCCCCGCGCTGCAGCCGCAGCACGTCACGCCAGCCGGGGAACGCTGGCAGGTCAGTGGCGAGAACGAAGACGTTGCCCACGTGCGGGCGTTCGTCGATGCCGTCCGGTCGCGCCGGCAGCCGCTCGAGGACGCGCGCTTCGGCCACCGCGCTGCCGCGTGCGCGCACATGGTGAATCAGTCGCTGCGCGAGGGCCGGGTGGTCAAGGGGGAGACGGGCAGTAACGAGTAATTGGAAATTGAGACTTGAAATTTCCAATTGCACGGTCTTCTCAGAGGAGGCGCCGCGCCAGGACGCCCCACAACGCATACGCGAGACGGCGCCGGTGGTGGCGTGCGATCGGCCCGTTCCAGAACGGGCCCTGGACCACTTCGACTCCGGCAGGCATGTCACCGAGCGGCAGGGGCTGCTTGTGCTCGTCGGCATAGCGCTCGAGCACCGCCGGGGACGGCCGCGCCGCGTTGAACAGCACCGTGTCCACGGGCCGCCCGATCGCATCGCCGATGCGGCGCACGGCGTCTGCCGCCGTGAACTCACGCATGCCGCGGCCCTCCGTCAGGAGATTCGCGACGAACACCACGGGACCCTGAACCTGCGCCACTGCCTCTCGCACGCCTTCGACGAGCAGGGGCGGCACGAGGCTCGTGTAGAAGCTGCCCGGGCCGATGACGACGGCGTCGGCCCTGCCGAGGGCGTCGCGCGCGGCCGGGTGGATCGTCACAGCGGGCGAGAGCCAGATGCGGCGAATGAACCGGCCCTCGGCTTGCAGCGCGTCCACCTCCACCTCCCCGCTCGTCGTCGACCCATCGTCGTACTCGGCGCAGAGACTGGCGCGTTCCGTACTGATCGGCCACACGTACCCCCGGCACCCGAGCACCGCGCGCAGGCCGTCCACGGCTGCCTGGAAGTCGCCGCTGAACTGCTCCATCATCGAGAGCAGCAGGTTGCCGCCCGTGTGCCCGCCCAGCCGGCGATGTTCGAGCGTCGGCAAGCGCGTGAGCAGGACGCGGCGCGCCTCGCCTTCGTCGCGGGCCAGTGCGAGCGCGCACTTGAGCACGTCGCCAGGGGGCAGCACCCCGAGCTCATCGCGCAGGACGCCTGAACTGCCGCCGCTGTCGAACATCGTGACGATGGCGTGGAGTTGCAGCCAGGGATTCGCCTTGAGGCCGCCAAGCAGGCTCGGGAGACCGGTGCCGCCGCCCAAGCAGCCCACATGCAACTCACGCAAACGCACGGGCAGATTGTGCCACGCGGAGGCATCAGGCAGCCGCCCACACGTCAGGCAGGGACCGCTGTCCCAGCGGTCTGACGTGCGGAGTCGGTAGAATCTGCCAATGACGGCGCTGCAGGCGGCAGGCACCCTGGCCGACGATCTGGCCAGTCACTTCGGCGCACGGCTCAGGGCCGTGCTTGTCTACGGCACGCATGCGCGCCCGCATCCCCGGGCGGTGAAGGCCCCGGTACAGACGCTCGCGCTCGTGGATCGCATCGAGTACGGCGACCTGGCGGCCGCGGCCGAACGGGCCGCCGTGTGGCAGGCGCGCGGCCTCGACATGCCGCTGTTGCTGCCGGACGCCGAGTTCCGACGCAGCCTCGACGCCTTCCCGCTCGAGTACGGCGACATCATCGCCCACCACATCCTGCTGCGTGGCGAGGATCCGTTCACGGGGCTGGCGGTCGCACCCGAGGACCTGCGTCGCGCCTGCGAGGTGAAGATCCGTGCCCACGCCATTCACCTGCGCGAGGGGTTCATCGTGGCCGGCCAGCGCCCCCGCGAGATCGCGCAACTCGTCGTGGCGTCTGCAGGACCGTTCGCGTCCCTCCTCGAGACGTTCGCCAGGATGACCGGCGCGGCGCCCCACAGTCCGCCCGACGGTGTCGCCGCGCACGTCGCGCGCGTGTCGGGCCTCGATGCCGATCTCCTCGGCCGTCTGCTGCGCCTGGAGGAGGACCACGAGCTCGACCCGAACGACGCAGTCCAGCTCTACCCTGCGTACCTGGACCTCGTCCAGGCCCTTGTGCAAGTGATCGACGCGTGGCACGTCGAGGGTGAGCGCGCGTGACGGCATGGCTCGTCTCGATGCGCTCGTGCGTCGTGGTCGCCCTGCTGTTCCTGTCGGGCGCGGCCGCGGCCGCACAGGAGGCGCTGCCGCTCCTCACCCAGCCGGTCAACGACTTCGCGAAGGTCATCGACCCGGCAAGCACCCAGCGGCTCGACGACCTGATTCGACGCGTGCACGCCGCGACGGGCGACACCATCATCGTCGCGACACGGCCGGCGCTGGCGCCGTTTGCCGACGAGCGTGAGCTCGGCGTCCGCTGGTTCGAGAACAACGGGCAGGGCATCGGCGACAAGGAGAAGGACGCGGGCGTCCTCGTCCTGCTCGTGCCGAACGACCGTGCCGTCTGGATCGAGGTCGGCTACGGGCTCGAAGGTGCCATCACGGACGGCTTCGCGGGGAGCACCAGCCGCGACGTGATGGCGCCGTTGTTTCGCGAGGGCCGCTACGGCGAAGGGCTCGTCGCTGGCGTCACCGCGCTCGCCCAACGGATTGCCGAGGAGCGCAACGTCTCGCTGGGGGACCTCCCGCCCGCACCGCGCGCCGCGGCCAACCCGCGCGGGTCCGGCATCCCGTTCTGGATGATCCTGCTGCTGTTCCTGCTGTTCATCTGGTTCTCGGGCCGCGGCGGCGGAGGCGGCGGGCATAACTATCGACGTGGACGTCGCGGGTCGGCGTGGGGCCCGGCCTGGAGCGGTTGGGGCGCCGGGATGGGGTCTGGCGGCTTCGGTGGCGGGTCATTCGGCGGGGGCAGCTTCGGCGGCGGCGGCTTCGGTGGTTTCGGCGGCGGCATGAGCGGTGGCGGCGGTGGTGGCGCAAGATGGTGATAGACATGGAACAGCTGGGCAGGTGTCGGGTCGCGGGCAGGGCCTGCCGTCCCGGCGTGGCCAATCGAACGCAGGAGCAATGGACATGACACGACGTTCACTCTGGCAGCACCTCATGCTGCTGGTGGCAGCCGTCTCGCTGAGCGGCTGTTCGTACAACACGTTCACCAGCCAGCAGGAAGCGATCAAGGGCTCCTGGGCGGAGGTCGAGAATCAGCTCCAGCGGCGCAACGACCTGATCCCGAACCTCGTGAGCACGGTGCAGGGCTTCGCGGCGCAGGAGAAGGAGATCCTCACGCGCATCGCCGCCTCGCGCGAGAAGCTCGCCGGCGCGCGCACGCCTGCCGAGACGATCGATGCGGCCAACGAACAGAGCTCCGCGCTCGCCAGGCTGCTCGTCGTCGTCGAGAACTACCCGCAGCTCAAGTCGAACGAGACGTTCATGCGGCTGATGGACGAGCTGGCCGGCACCGAGAATCGCCTGGCCACCGAACGCATGCGCTACAACGAGAGACTCCAGGAGTACAACACGCTGCGCCGCCGTTTCCCGTCGAACATCACGGCCGCCGTCTTCGGGTTCGAGGAGTATCCGTACATCGACGCGCCGGCGACCGCCGAGTCCGTTCCGACGGTCGACTTCTACCAGTGACGTGCTCGTGACGGCCGCCCCGGCAG
>JAEZCY010000236.1 GCA_023429845.1 Acidobacteriota bacterium | reverse complement strand
GGCTGGGACAGCCGGCCCTACCCTGCGAACGGGCGTCGACGTCTGGCGGGCCAGCGCGGCGCCGGGCGGCCTCCACATTCCCGCCGCCTCGCCCGTTCACTCCAACGTCAACAACGTGACGGGGTAGTGGGGATCGGGGATCCGGCCGACGAACTGCAGTCCCGGAGTCCGGCGCAGTCGCTCGACGAAGTCAACGAGATCGGCCTGCTCGTAGCGATCCTCGTGCACGACGATGTAACGCACGCTCCGCGAGCGAAGCGCATCGAGGGCCTCCGCATTCGGGAATCGGACGAGCGTGTTCAACAGGTCCAGATACGGCTTCGGATAATAGCCGCTGTAGCCGTTGACCAGTGGGTGTCCGTGGAATCGCGCGAGGTAGCTCCACTCGGCGTCATGCAGTGGGAGCGCCCAGGTGCGCGGCACCGGCAGGTCGAGCACCACGCCGGCCGGCTGTTCCCGCAGGTACATCGCGTAGACCGGGGCTCTCTGCACCCAGGCGTGCAGCGGTCGGATGTCCGACGCGTATTCCACCAGCAGCGCGGCGACGAGCACCGCGCCTGCCGCATGCGCCCATCGCCGGCGTGGCACGCGCGCCAGCAGGCGCGCCGCGCCATAGGCGGCCAGAACGGCAAGCGCGAGCGCCAGCACCATGCCGAACCGCGCGGGGGCGCGCAGTCCGCGCAGGGGCGGCACCACGACCAGCATCGCCCGGTAGACGACCGTGTGCGTGCCGAGCGCCAGCAACCCAGAAAGCACGAGGATGGCCCCGTACATCCACGTTTCGCGGCGACGACGAGCAGACCACGCGCCGGCGATGGCGAGCACCGCGGCGACCACTCCCGGCATCAACCGGCCCTCGGCTCCGCTCAATACGGCCGTCGCGCCGTAGAGCCGATTCTCGGGAGGCGCCGACACGAAACTCGCCGGCGTCGCGCTCCACGTGTCGATCTCCCATGAGGCACGGCCGCCGCCGAATTCTGCCTGGCTCGTGCGGTACGGAGCGCTGTACGCCGCCAGCGGCAGCGCGCACAACGCACCACCGATGGCGAGCGCCCGGGTGATGCGGCCGAGACTCGCCCGCTCCTTCACCAACAGCAACAGCGGTCCGCACGCGGCGAGCGTCACAACAAGGAAGATGCCGTAGTAGATGCAGCTGAGGAACTGCGCCAGTACGAACACGGCCGCGAGCACGCCGTCGAGGATGTGCCCGCGCCACACGGTGCGATGCAGCGCCCAGCAGGCAAGCGGCATCCACTGCGACCACTGCAGCTCCAGGTGCATCAGGTGTTCCACCCGATACGGCAGCAGCCCGAAGATCGTGCCGCCGATCACGGCCGGCCAGAACGACGCGCTTCCCGTCTGGCCCCCGTGCGCGAGCAACGAGCGGACGAGCAGGTACGTGCCGAGCGCGGAAAGCCAGGGCCCTGCCAGCAGGAGCAGGTTGTAGACCGGGAGCGCCGGCACACCCGCGCGGAGCGCAGGCGTTGCCACGAGCCCCTGCAGCAGCACCGCGTCCGAGAAGGCGAACGTCCGCTGCACGGGATGGAAGATCGGCGCATCGAACAAGTGCGCCGGGTTGGACGGGAGCACCTCCGCGATCCACGACAGCCGCCACATGCTGAACAGCGCATCGTGGTGTCCGAGCGCGTGCGTGTTCCAGACGGCCGCCTGCGGCCACGTCACCACCGCGGTGAGTGCGGCAAACAGCAGGGCCACGCCGGCCCACTCGCCCAGTTTCGCCAGCGTCGATCGGGACGGCAGCCTCATTGCCAGAGCAGGGTACTATCGTCGCGCATGTCGCGGACCCGCCGAGCATTCCTGCAGCAGTCCCTGGCGGCATCCTTCGCCACGGCAACTGCGGCCGCACAGGTGCCCCCGGGCGCTCCTCCGGCCGCCAGCGGCGTACGCAAACCGAGGCGGCTACGCCCCGGCAGTGTCGTCGGCGTCGTCGATCCCGCATCGGCGACCTGGGACCCGCTCGACGTGGACATCGTCGTCGAGTCGCTCGCGGCGCTGGGATTGAAGGCGAAGGTCGGGCGACACGTGATGGATCGACATGGCTATCTCGCCGGTCGAGACGAGGACCGCGCCGCCGACCTGATGGCGATGTTCACCGACCCCGACGTGGATGCCATCCACGCGCTGCGCGGGGGCTGGGGCTGCGCGCGCCTGCTGCCGCACCTCGACTTCGAGGCCATCGCCCGCAACCCCAAGATCCTGCTCGGCTACAGCGACATCACGGCGCTGCTCCTGCCTGTCTACGCGCGCGGCGGCTTCGTGACGTTCCACGGCATGAACGGTTCGTCGGCCTGGAACCGGTTCAACGTGGACTGGTTCCGGCGCGTGCTGATGCTCGGCGAAGCGGTGACCATGACCAACCCGCGCAGCTCGGGCGACCTGCTGGTGCCGGTGGAGAACCGGATTCGCACGATCACCCCCGGGCGTGCGCGCGGGCGCCTGCTCGGCGGAAACCTGACCGTGCTGACGACGATCGTCGGGTCCGGGCTGCTGCCCGATTTCACCGACTGCGTGCTCTTCGTGGAGGACGTGCAGGAAGCGCCATACCGCATCGATCGGATGTTCATGCAGCTGAAGCTGGCCGGCATCCTCGGACAGGTGAAGGCCGTGGTGTGGGGCCGCTGCACCAAGTGCACGCCCGGTGAAGGCAGCTACGGTTCGCTGACGGTCAGCGACATCCTCGACCACTACCTGAAGCCGCTGAACGTGCCCGCCTGGGAGGGCGCGCAGATCGGCCACATCGACAGGCAGTTCATCGTGCCGCTCGGCGTGCCTGCGGAGGTGGACGCCGACCGCGGCTCGATCCGGCTGCTCGAGCCTGCGGTGGGGTGAAACAGAGTACGTAGCCGTCGGGCCTGCCCGACGGTTCGCGAACGCGAAATGGGAATTGAAAATGATCAACAACTAACGCTGGAGGCCTCGGATCTCACGTTTCCAATCTCGAGTCTCCAGTTGCCAGCAACTCGCGCACCTGCTCGCCCAGCGTGGCGGGGTCGAACGGCTTGAAGATGACGCCGCGTGCGCCGGCGTCCACGGCCTCCTGCTCGGCGCCGTCATGCGAGGCGCCCGTCAGGAACACGATCGGCACGCGCCTCCACGACGCATCGGCGAGGAGCTGACGGCACACGTCGATGCCGTCGAGATCGGGCAGGCTCCAGTCGAGCACGAGCGCATCGAACGTGTTCGTGCGAGCCGCGTCCAGTGCCTTCCGGCCATCCTCGACGATCGTCACGGTGAAGCCGACGCGGCGCAATCCCAATCGCGCCACCATCGCAATCGACTCGTCGTCATCTGCCAGGAGGATGTGCATGGCCTGTCAGTACACCTTCAGATAGCGCTCGATCTCCCAGGCGCTGACCTGCTGGAGATACTCGAACCATTCACGACGCTTGGCCTCGATGAAGTGCTCGAAGATGTGATCGCCGAGCGTGTCGCGCATCAGGGCGCTGCGTTCGAGCTGGTCGAGCGCCGCGTCCAGGTTGTGCGGCAGTTCGTCGATGCGTAACGAGCGCCGCTCGCGCTGCGACATCTTGTAGATGTTCTTGCTCACCGGGGCGCCGGGATCCAGGTCGTTGTCGATGCCGTCGAGCCCGGCCCGCAACATCGCCGCGAACGCGAGGTACGGATTGCACGAGGGATCGGGCATGCGCAGCTCGATGCGCGTAGCCTCGCCGCGCGGCGCCGGCAGACGGATGAGCGGGCTGCGATTCCGCTCCGACCAGGCGATGTGGGTCGGCGCTTCGTAGCCCGGCACCAGCCGCTTGTACGAGTTCACGAGCGGGTTCGTGATCGCGCAGAACGCCTCGGCGTGCTGCAGCAGGCCGCCGATGTAGTTCATGCACGTCCGGCTCAACTCGAACGGCCCATCGGGGTCGTAGAACGCGTTCGCGCCGTCGCGCAGCAGCCACTGATGCGTGTGCATGCCGGACCCGTTCACGCCGAAGACGGGCTTGGGCATGAACGTCGCGTGCAGTCCGTTGCGACGTGCCACGTTCTTCACCACGAAGCGGAACGTGCTGACGTTGTCGGCGGCAATCAGCGCGTCGTCGTCGCGGAAGTCGATCTCGTGCTGCCCCCACGCCGCTTCATGGTGCGCCGCCTCGACGTCGAACCCCATCTGCTCGAGCATCAGCACGATCTGCCGACGGACGTCCTCGCCCTGATCCATCGGCGTCATGTCGAAGTAGCCGCCGGCATCGTGCGTCTCGGTCGTCGGCTCCTCGTCGCGCATCTGGAACAGGAAGAACTCCGCCTCTGGACCAGCCATGAGCGTGAACCCGCGCTGTCGGGCCTGCTCGATGGCGCGCTTCAGGGTCTGGCGCGGGCAACCCGGGAACGAGCTGCCATCGGGGTTGGTGATGTCGCAGATCAGTCGTGCGACCTTCTCGCCCGAGGGGTCCGGCCAGGGCAGGATGCGGAACGTGGAGAGGTCGGGCGTGAGGTACATGTCCGCCTCCTCGATCCGCACGAAGCCCTCGATCGACGACCCGTCGAACATGACCTTGCCGTCGAGGGCCACCGCGAACTGCCGGGCCGGCACCTCGACGTTCTTGATCACACCGAGGATGTCGGTGAACTGCAGCCTGAGGAATCGCACGCCGGCCGATTCGGCCTCGGCCAGGATCTCGCGCTTGCGCGCCTCGAGGGTCGGATCGGGCATCTGCTGGCTCAACGCGCACGCTCCATGGCGGTCCCAAGTGTAATCCGCACCCCATCAACCTTTGGCGACGGCGCCCCGTCTCATGCCTCACGGAGGGAATCGCCGTGCACATGAAGCTCTTGTCGACCACCGCGCTCGTGGCCCTGGTGGGCTTCGGCATCGTCACCACCCGCACCGTTCAGGGTCAGGCGGAAGACACCGCGCCAGCCCGCCAGGACGCACCCGACGACATGGACAAGGTGTCTCGCGAGATCCACCAGGCGGTCGAGCGGGCTCTGGAGAAGGCAGGTGTCAGCAATGGCCGGCTGCAGGCGGATGTGCAGCGCGCAGTGGAAGAAGCGGCACTGACCGCTCAGGACGCCGTGCGCGACGTGGACGTGCGCGTGCTCGTCGATGACGCGATGCAGGGGATGCCCGATGTGGCGTGGCTCGGCAGGCCGCGGCTCGGCGTCAGTACGCGCGATGTGACGGCCGAGGAAGCGAAAGCTGCCGGACTCGACGGCATCACGGGCGCGTACGCCGCCACGGTGAGCCCGGAATCGGCCGCGGGGAAGGCCGGCCTGCAGGCCAACGACATCATCGTATCGGTGGACGGTGAGGCGATTCGGAGCGCACGCCACCTCGCCCGCGTCATCGCTGAGACGCCGGAGGGTCGCACGCTGCAGCTCGCCTACGTGCGCGGCACGACGAAGGGCACCGTCAGCGTGGCGCCCGAGGCGAGACGCCTGACTCTTCGCGGGCGGGAGGGCGACGGCCCGGCCATCCGCGGGTTCGAACGGCGCGCGGTTCCTGGCGAGCGCGAACCGTTGCGACGCGACCCGGAGCGCGGGCCGCGCGTCATGGGTAGACAGGGACGACTCGGGGTGATGGCGCAGCCACTGACCGGGCAACTGGCGACGTACTTCGGCGTGAAGGACGGCGTGCTGATCGCCATGGTCAGCGAGAACTCGGCCGCAGCAAAGGCGGGCCTGAAGGCCGGAGACGTGATCACCGCCGTCGATGGCAAACCCGTCGCCAACGTCGGCGATATCGCCGCAGCCCTTCAAGGCGCTGCGGAGGGAACCACCATCCGCGTCGAGATTGCCCGCGACCGAAAGACCCAGACCGTCAGCGTCACACTGCCAGCGACTGCGAACACGTCAGGGGACCATTCGGTCCCGAGCCCGCAGCGGTTCACGGCATAGTTGCCGGTGCGCGCGAACCTCGTGACCGGTTGCGACGTCTACTTGCGACATCGTCGACGTGTCTCCAGACCGCTCCCTGGTCTGGGGGCGCGGTTCCGGATCGACGAGCAAACGGGTGCTGCTGCCCAAGAAGGAGAACTGTCGTGGTGAACCCTGTCCTCCGGCTCGCAGTGGGCGTCTGCGCACTCTCCATGACCGCCGCCATTCACGCCGCCGCGCCCATCTCGCTGCCGCTCGGCGACCTGGGATTGCAGTCAGGGGCGGCCGTGGAGCTGCCGCTGCCACCGCCACCGCCTGCAGCCAGGCCCGACGTGAGCCGCATGCGCCTGATCATCAAGCAGCAGCCGGCGGGCTGCTCGGTCGAGGACGACCGTCGGACGCTCACCGTGCAACGTCAGGTCGCGGCGCAGCCGGACCCCTGGCTCACGAAGCCGGCGTGGTCTCGGTTGGGATGAGTACGGCGAGCTGCGCCGCGACGATCTGCGCAAGGGCGCGCGTCGCGGCCGCAGCCTCGCGGCCGTGGCCGATCTCGGCTGCGAGCACACCGACGCAACCCTGCGGAACGAGGAGCGGAACCGCAATCGCTCCCGGGGCGTTCGGCGTGGCATCCACCACTTGCGTCACGGCGTCGCGCCAGGCTGCCGCCGTGGCGTTCTCCGCGTCACGCGGCAACGTCGGAATGCGTCGGAGTGCTTCTTCGGGGTAGCCGTACGTCAGCAGCGGCTTCAACGCCTTGGCGCCGGCGTCCGACACCCACACGATCACGCCCGTGGCGTCGAGCAGACGTGCCGCACGCCCAAGAGCGTCGCGGAGTTCGTCGGCGTCCTTGACCCGCGCCAGGTCCGTGCATACCTTCGCCGTTGCCTCGAGCGCATCATCACCGACAGTGCCGGCGATTGCGGTCCGCCTGGAATCGGCAGGGGACGAAGCCGACGCAGCACCGGTGGACACGGCAGCGGCGGCCGTCGCTGTCGTGCCAATCGCCGGCTGCGACGCCACGGCGCCCGGCCGAGACGCCCGTGCAGACACGGGCGCTGGGCGCATCGCGTCGGCGGCCGGCGTCGTCGTGGCCGCGGCGACGGTCTCGGCGCGCAGGGGGCGGTCGGCGAGGTGAAGCGACCCTTCCGGCGCGTGGATCTCGACGGCGGGATCAGCCTTCCGTCCGGTCGGCAGCAGCAGCAGTGACACGAGGATACCGCCGCCAGCGGCAGCTGCCGCGATCATGTACTGCAGGCGTCGCTCCTCGTACCCGGTGCGCGCAGGGACGACGAGGGCCGTGTGCGCTTCCTCGACGCTTGTGCGGATCACACCGCTCGTCTTGAGCGCGTCTTCATACACGGCGTCCGCGGCCATCAGCGTGGTGCCGTTCTCCACGAAGCCGCGAATCCTGCGATCGACGCCTTCGTAGACCTTCAAGGCGCGGTCGGCCGCGTCGAGCGCCTCGACCGCCGCGGGCTGCCCGTCCGCCTGCGTGCGCAGCACCGCGAGCCCTTGCGTGAGCGCGGCGAGTGCCTCGGCGAACTTCGCTTCCCAGAAGTCGAGCCCCTGACCTTCGGCGAGGTACGCCTGCTGCGCCGTGCGCGAATCGTCGATGGCGTGGAGGATCTGCTCGCGCAAGGCGTCGAGCGACTGCTGCTGGCGCAGGCCGCCGAGGCGTCGCTCCTCGAGCACGTAAAGTTGCCAACCGGCCGCACCGACCCCGAGGATCAAGAGAAGGACGAGGACGATCCGGACGGCGGGGCGGGTCATGATCCCGGAACTCCGTGAACCAGGTCGCCACACGGCGCATTCGGATGCATGCGGTCGGTACTATAGCATCCGGCTTCCGCGCGTCTCCCGGCGCGCCGGCGCCATGTCTTGCGAACCCGCGGATGACCGTAGACCTCATCGTGAATCCTGCATCGGGGCCGACGACGCGACACGTGCCCCGCGCCGATCGGGTCCGCCTGGTGAGCGATCTGTTGCGCGCGCATGGCGTCACGAGAATCCGGGCGACGCAGACCGGCCGCCTCGGCGACGGCACGCGTGCGGCGGGCGTGGCTCGCGACGGGGGCACCGACCTGGTCGTCGTGTGGGGAGGCGACGGCACGCTGAACGAAGTGGCGAGCGCACTCGTGGGCAGCGACGTGCGACTCGGCATCGTCCCGGGCGGGTCGGGCAACGGGTTCGCGCGCGGACTTGGCCTGCCGCTCGACGTCGAGGATGCCGTTCGGGTCGCAGTGGACGGCCAGCCACGTCGTATCGACACCGGCTTTGTCAGCGGCAGGACGTTCCTCAACGTCGCGGGTGTGGGGTTCGACGCGGCGGTCGCAGCGCGGGTAAACACGGGCAACGTGCGCCGGGGCGTCTGGCCGTACGTGTGGTCGATCCTCGATGAGTGGCGCCGGTTCGAGACGCAGCGATTCCGTGTAGTGCTCGACGACGGACCGGCAACCGACCTGGAGGCGCACCTCGTGGCGGTGTGCAACGGCCAGCAGTACGGCCACGGGGCGGCTATTGCGCCGGCGGCGGCGTTCGACGACGGGCAGTTGGACGTGGTGGTCATCCCGCGCATCACGTCCGCGCGCCTCGCGCGCCACGGCTGGCGGCTGTTCGACGGATCTCTCGCGGCGGTTCCGGGGGTGTTCACCGCCCGCGCGCGACGCGTCGCGGTGTCGCAGCACCGTCCGCTGCCCGTCCACGTCGATGGCGAGGCTGTGCCGGGCGAAACCTCGCACATCTTCGAGGTACGCCCGCGCTGCCTCTGTGTGATGACCAGGCGTTGAGCCGCGTGCCGGGCGCGGCCCACCGTGTCCTGGCCATCGTGTCCTTCCCGATCTTCCCGGCCGCGCTACAGGCAGGCTGCAGGCCGCAGGCCGGCGGCGATCACCGGCGGCGGCGGATCTGCGTGCCCTGCGGCCGGACATCCGCGACGAACCCGCCCGAGTTGTCGGCCAACTCGTCGTCGTTCACACCGAGGAAGAGCTCACCCGCAGCAGGCATCGGCACCGTGGTCTGGTTGCCGATGGCGAACGGCGCGCCATTGCCGACACGGCCGATCAGCGCGCCGGCCAGGACGTCGGGCAGAGGGGCGCCCGCGGCGCGACGGCCCGTCGGGGAACCGGCGGCGCCTGCGCGGTCCTCCTGCGAGGTGCTGAGCTGCACTTCGCCCTGAACGGTGAAGATCACCGTCTGCCCCTCGGCCACGCGGACCCCCGTCGACGTCCATCGCTGGTTGGCCGGCACTCGCACGCCTGAGGCCGATTCCGGCATCGAGAGGCCAGTGCTCCCGCCGGACGCGCTCTGGGCACGCGGAAAGTTCCCGAGGTACACACGTCCCACCTGTTCGGCCGGGACGCGGCGCTCCTCGCCGGCGCTGGTACGGAACACATACACGCGGCGCTCGTCCGGCTTGTCTGAACCGGCGCCACCCTCGATGTCCACGAGCCGCCCCGGCACAACCTGGCTGTTGCGCATCACGAGGACGTGATCGTTGCCGGCGGCAGGTTCCGTCTCGGTCTGCGGCAGACCCTGGGCGCCTCCCACGTAGTCGATCACGGCGACCTGCGCCACGGGCAGCTTGCGCTGATCGTTCGGACTGACGCGCACGAAGAGCGTGCCGCCGTTGAGATCTTCCAGCCGTCCGCTGATGCGCTCGCCGGAGCGGAGCATGACGGTGATGTCATCCGAGCCCTGTGCCGACACCGGCACCGGCACCGCGAGCGTCGCCGCGAGCAGCGCCGAGGCCCCGACAGTCATGAAAGTAAAAGGTTTCCTCAATGCACATCCCTCCTTGTTGGGTAAGAGGGAGTGCAAGGGTCGCGCCATGCTGCCGTCGGGCAAGGCCCGACGGCTACACGAATGACGAAGGGAAACCGCCGGGCGAGGCTCGACGGCTACACGAATGACCCCGGAGACCGTCGGGCGAGGCCCACGGCTCCGAATGACGAGGGAATGTACGTAGCCGCCGGGGCCGTGCCCGGCGGGCAATCAGTCGACCCTGCGCAGCGGAATCACGTCGGCCGCGGGGGCGGGCCTGAGCATCTCGGCGAACTTCACCGGCGGCAGGTCCTGGAACAGGGCGTCCCACTTGACCCGCTCCGAGGCGTTGCTCGACTGCAGCCAGTGCTTCGCGGCGCGCGCCTGTCCGAACGTGGCTGCGCCGATGCCCTCCAGGCCGGCCTCGTTTGGCAGCACCTCGGCAATGGCGGAACGGACGTCGTTGCCGGTGGCATACCCCAGGTCGTACCCGGTGGCCTTGGCGACACGCAGCACGATCAGCGTGTCGTCCTGAGCCTCGCCGGGTGCCGGGAACGCACGCGACGTGTGCTGCAGGCGCCCCTGATGGTTCGTGTACGAGGCGTCCTTCTCGATGAACGCGGCGCCGGGCAGCACGATGTCGGCTGCGGCGGCCAGGTCGGTCATCAGGACACCCTGCACGACGAGCGTGCCGATGCGTCCGGACTTCTTCGCGTCCACAATCCAGCTCGTGTCGCCGATCGAGCCGTCGGGACCCGGGTCGAACACGTAGAGCACCTTCACCGAGCCGTCGCCGACCGCCTGCTTCAGACTGGCGAGATCCGGTGCGCCAGCTTGATCGCCGACGAGCCCGAGCATCTTCGCCCCGGCCACGTTCGGCGCATTCACGGGCGGTACGACGAACTTCGTGTCGGGCGGCTGAGCCTTCGCGCTGACCGTCCATGCCACGTCGAAGGCGTGCTGCGCCCCGCCGGCGAGCAGCGCCTGGCCGAGGCGCGCGAAGACGAACAGTTCCTCGTGGCTCGCGTGCGCTGACAGGAGGAAGCGGACCTGACCCTCGGCGCCCGTCAGCACCTCGCGCATGCGGTCGAGCGCCTGGTTCCAGGTTGCGGCCTGCTGCTGTCCCTGGCCGTCGGCGAGGACCGGGCGGGTGAGCCGCTGTCCGCTCTCGATCCACTCATAGTTGAACCGGCCGATGTCGCACATCCAATACTGGTTGACGTCGGGGTTCAGGCGCGGCGTGAAGCGCGCGAGCGTGGCGCCCTGGGCCCATTCGGGCCTCGCCCGCAGCCAGGCGGTCGTGTTGCAGCCCTTCTCGCAGAGCGTGCAGATGGTGTCCACCGCGCTCGGGTTGTCCCACGGCCGCGACTTGAACCGGTAGTCGCGCGTCGTGATCGCGCCAACCGGGCACACGTCCATCAGGTTGCCGGAGAGGATCGAGTGGACGCCCTGCTCTTCGAAAGTGGCGATTTCGCTCGAATTGCCGCGTGTGGCGATGCCGATCTGGGCATCGCCGTCGATCTCGCGCATGAAGCGGATGCAGCGCGTGCACAGGATGCACCGGTTCCGGTTCAGCATGAGCGTCGGACCGAAGTCCACGTCGGCCTTGACGCCCTCCCCGTCGAACACGCGGCGCGGGAATTCCATTCGGCTGGAATCCGGACCGAACGTGTACGAGAAGTCCTGGAGCGGGCACTCGCCGCCCTTGTCACACACGGGGCAGTCGAGCGGGTGGTTCAACAGCAGGAACTCGAACACCCCCGCACGCGCCTTCACCACGTCGGGTGTCATCGTGTGGACGACCATGCCTTCGCCGGCGCTGACCGAGCACGACACCTGCAGCTTGGGCATCTTCTCGATCTTGACGAGACAGACGCGGCAGCTGCCGTCCACGCCGAGCCCGGGGTGGTAGCAGTAGTACGGCACGTCGATCCCGCTCTCGATCGCGGCCTGCAGCACCGAGGTGCCCTTGGCGACGATGACCTCTCGGCCGTCGATGGTGAGGGTGACTGAGTCCATGTGTGCAGTAAATCCGATGAATTCGCGTGAACCGGGCGATTGCCCGCAATCGCGGATCATAGCAGAGCCGAATCAGGTAGGGACCGCCGCCTCGGCGGTCCGTTCCGCGCGATGCCGAGGGTCCGCCTGCGCGGTGGCAGCGGTCCGTCGGGCGCGGTGACAGTGCAATGGCACTGACTCGGGGCCGCATTACCTCCGGACCCGTTCGACCCGGGCCAGGGCGGCGAAGTCCTCGTTGAAGCGGAGCTCGCGAACGGGTCCATTCGACGGGAGCACCACCTGGGTGACGACGTCGTCGGCAATGGCCAGGGCGCGGTCGGTGCGGCCGTCCTGGTACTCGATCGTCACCGTCAGCGGCACGTCGTGCACCTTCGCGTCCTGTTCGAGGATGAGGCGCACGGCCCCGAAGGCGGGCGCCTGCCCGTCGGGCCCGGCCGTCTCGACCTCTGCAACGCCCCAGCTGGCGCGAATCGTCGGCACGTCGGCACCATGGACCCACCGCTCGAAGAACCGCTCGAGGGTCCGCCCCGCCTCCACTTCCATCGCCGCGCGCAGGTCGTCGGTGCCGACGCGGCGGAACCGGCTCGCCCCGTAGAAGCGCTGCATACCACGGATAAAGGCGTCCTGGCCGACGATGCGGCTCAGCATGTGGAGCACGAGGGCGCCCTTGTTGTAGACAACGGCCCGGAAGACCCGACTGTCGCTCTTGATGTGGCCGAGCCTGTAGCCCAGCCATATCGGTCCCTGCGCGCTCGCGTCGATAGCCGACCGCTGCATCTGGCGGACGATGCCGTCCACGGTGCCCTGCGGTCGCGTCTTCTGGGCATAGAGCAGGGCGAAGTACTGCGCGAAGCCCTCGCTCAGCCATTGTTCGTGATAGTTCTCGCCCGACACGGCTTGTCCCCAGAACTGATGCGCGAGTTCGTGCGCGAGGAAGAACTGCGGGAAGTCGTCGAAGGCGACCGGGTCGCGCCCCCACGAGAACGGCGTGCCAGGCAGCGGCTGATGGAGCAGGGCGAAGTAGGCCGGGCTGTGCCCGCCGGGCAACACGTCCTCCACGAGTGCCAACCTGAACGTCGGGTACGGCACATCGTCCACCAGATCCGAGTAGAACCGCAGGATGTCGGTGGTGCTCGCCAGAAGATCTCGCGCGCGGCTCGTCTGACGCGGCTGGCTCCACATCTCGATGTTCGCCGTGTCGTAGAACACGCCCGATCCGGCACGCGAGAGCCGCGTTGCGGCGCTGACCTGTTCGCTGTCGTCCGTTCCGCGCGAGAACTCCCCCGCGGCGACCTGCGTCAACCGGCTGACGACGATGGCGAGATAGCGCAGCGGCTGGAGCGCACGAAAAGTGAATGCGCGCCTCGCCCGACCGTCTGGCGCCGTCGCCGGCGCCGGTTCATCCGGGATGCCGCTGCCGATGACCGTGTAGGCCTCGGGCACGCTGACTCGGATCCGCGCCGTCGCGTACCCGGATATCGGGCTCTGCGGATACCAGTACGAGCGATTGCTGTAGGCGAATCGCGGCTCCGGGTCGAGCACGACGTCGGATATCGTCTGCTGCCCGGCCATGACGGCCTCGCGGTCGGGCACCATGGGGGGCAGCCGACCGCCGTAAGCGACTCGAAGGCGCACGCGCTGCCCCTGCCGCAGCGACGCGGGCAGGTTCACGACGATGTTGTTCTGCCCGCGCACGCGCAGCGCGAGCAGCCTCCCGAACTCGTCGGACGTGACCGAGCGCAGCGTCAGCGGCTCGGCGAGCCGCAACGTGAGCGTTTGCGCGATCGCGGCGGTGATCAGCACGTCGAGATCGGCGCGGCCTTCGAACCAGAGGCGGGCCGGGTCATAGGCGACGTCCACGTTGTAGTGCTCGACCTTGTAGTCCACCTGCGACTCGTCGTTGTACCTTCGCGAGCCGCGCACGGCGAAGTTGGCCGCCGAGGTGTAGATCGAGATGTTCTTGCGTCGCCGGCGATCGAACAGCGAGACGTCCTCGGCATCCCCGCCGCTGCGCGCGTACGTCAGCTGGCCGTGGCGGTCCACGTCCATCTCGATCAGCAGATCGCCGATGGGCGGCACGAGGTTCCAGTTCTCACGACTGAGATCACTGAGGTCCAGGCTGTAGGAGAGCGCCACCTGCTCCGCGAAATGGCGCCGGGCGCGATCGAGCATCGCCCGGTCCACGGACGCTGGCTCGAGGGCGTCGAGCGTGATGCGCTGCGCAGCGTCCATCGGATTGACCCGCAGGAAGAGGCGCGACACCCGTGTGCGAAGCGCCTCGTCGCCGGTGAACAGCCGGAGTTGTCCCTTCTCCGACTCGTGCGGCGGCGTGAACGTCACCTCGCCGTCGCCGTAGACGACGAGACCGGTGAGGGTGCCGTGGACCTCCGATGCGAACGCCACACCGGACGGCACGGTGATCACGAGGTCTTCGCCGCTGATCCGCAGGTCCTTTACCGCGTACTGGCGTTCGCTCAACGACAGCCGCACGAGCCCGTCCATCACACTCAGCCGGCCGGCCGCGCGAATGCGCGTGTGGTCCGGCACGAGTAGCGCCGAACTGGACGCGGACGACGATGGGGCGGCTGACGGGGCGGGTGCGGTGTCGTCGGGGCCGGTGTCGAGGTCGAGTCGCCACGTGGACACGCGGGCGAACGTGCTGGTCTCTACGAGCACGTCGGCGAGGAGTCGCAGGCCGCCGTTGGCGAGCGCCGCGCGGTCTCGCTCCTTCACCACGGCGCGAGTGGTCTTCTCTCGAGCCGATTCGGCGGCAAGGGCGTCCACGTGCGCGGGATCGGCACCGGCGGCAAAGAGCGCCGCCACCGCGGCGGGGTCGCTCGCGCTGAGCGCCTGCTCGATGCGCACGAGGAGCGCGCCGACGGGATCGGCCGGCTGCGCCGTGGCAGGCAGGGCGCAGAACGCCACCACGATCAGGAACCACGCGCAGGTACGCACAGCGGCTACCGCCAACTCGTACGAACGACGGGCAGGGATCGGACGAGATCCCATGATACGCCGCGACGGCGGCGCGCGAGCCTGTCCGTCGGGCGCGGCCCGACGGCTACGTACCGGCGGGGGAGGCGCGACGGCAGACGAGCACCGTGAGGTCGTCGAACAGCACCGAATCGTCGGTATGCGACTTCACTTCGTCGATGACCCGGCGCGCGACGTGACCTGCACGCAGGCCGTCCATCTGATCGGCGAGGACGCGCAGGCCCTCGTCGCCGAACTCGACGCCGGCGGGCGACGAGGCCTCGGTGATCCCGTCGCTGTACGCCATCAGGAGGTCGCCGGGCGCCAGCGCGAGCGTCTGCTCTTCGTACGTCGCCTTGCGGGAGAGGCCGAGCGCCATGCCGGTCGGCGCGAGCCATTCCAGTCGGCCTGACGCGCGGCGCACGAGCGGGGGGTTCTGGCCCGCATTCACGAAGCGCACGGCGCCGCTCACCGGATCGAACAGCGCGATGAACGCCGTGATGAAGCGCGACCGCGGCGCGTGCCGCATCAACTGCTCGTTGAGTCGAACGGCGAGCAAGGCAGGCGGCAGTGACTCGTCGAGCAACGTGCGCGTCATCGCCAGGAAGAGCGCCATCAGCAGCGCCGCAGGCGTCCCCTTACCCGCGACGTCGCCGAGCACCACAAGGACCTGCCCGTCTGCCCGCGGCAAGATGTCGAAGAAATCGCCGCCGACGGTATTGGCCGGCTGTGTGTCGCCGTGCGCCTCGATGTTGCCGATCGTCAGGGTGCCAGCGGGGAGCATGGCGCGCTGGATGTCGCGCGCAACGTTCAGCTCATGCTTGAGCGTGAGGCGATCGGCGACCTCGAGCAGCAGGATCAGGTGGATGAGCGCGAAGGCGATGACGAGCTTCGGCAGCCCGTCCTGCCAGCTGCTGTCGCCCGGCGTCATCCGGATCGTCTCGAACACCCCGACTATGAACAGCCCGGCCGCGATGGCGTAGAGGATGCGCCGCGCCGCGGTCAGCCGCATCGCGAAGGCGAGAAAGAACTGCCGCGCGTTGCGGAACGGGTGCCGCAGGAGATCGCGCAGCGTCACGCGCTCCTGCTCGGTGCCCTGCGTGAAGAAGGACACCATGTCGCGCGTCTCGCGGGTGAAGACGCGCTGCAGGTCGCGTGCGGTCAGGTCGCGCGTGTAGTCGTCGATGAACGCACGCGCCCGGTCGCCGAGCTTCTGTTTAGTCACGTGTCATTGGAAATTTGGAACTTGAAATCTCCAATTTCCCGAATCAGATGATCGCCATCTCCCTGCCAACCTTGCCGAACACGTCGAGAGCGAACTGGAGTTCCTCGCGCGTATGCGCGGCCGAGACAATGGCCCGGACGCGCGCCTTGTCGCGTGCGACGGTCGGGAAGGCGATGCCCTGCGCGAAGACCCCCTCGGCGAAGAGGCGGTCGGAGAACTGCATGGCCCGGGCGCCGTCGCCGACGATGATCGGCGTGATCGGGCTCTCGCTGATGCCCGTGTCGAACCCGAGGGCCGCCAGGCCCGCCTTCAGGAAACGCGTGTTCTCCCACAGCCTGTCGATCAGCTGCGGTTCCTCGAGCAGCAGATCGAGGGCTGCAAGGCAGCTCGCAGTCACCGACGGCGGCGGCGACGTCGAGAAGAGGAAAGGTCTGGCGCGGTGATACAGGAACTCGATGAGTTCGCGGCTCCCCGCCACGTACCCGCCGAGCGCCCCGATGGCCTTCGACAGCGTCCCCACCTGAATGGCCACGCGGCCGTGCATGCCGAAGTGGTCCACCGTGCCGCGTCCGTTCCGGCCGAAGACGCCGCTGGCGTGCGCGTCGTCCACCATCATGATCGCGCCGTAGGCTTCCGCGGCCTCGCACAGGGCGGGCAGTGGGCCGAGGTCGCCGTCCATGCTGAACACGCCATCGGTAATCAACAGCTTCCGTTGGCCGGCCGGCAGTTCCCCGAGAATCCGGCGGGCCGCATCCGCGTCGCCGTGCGGGTAGACCTTGATCGTGGCGCGGCTCAGGCGCGCGCCGTCGATGATGCTGGCGTGATTGAGCTCGTCGGAGACGATCGCATCCTCGCGCGTGAGGATGGACGACACCGTTCCGGCGTTCGAGGTGAACCCGCTCTGGAACACGACGACGGCTTCGGTCTGCTTGAACTCGGCGAGACGGCGCTCGAGTTCCATGTGCATGGCCATCGTCCCCGAGATGCTTCGCACCGCACCGGAGCCGACCCCGAACTGCTCGATGGCTTCGACCGCCTTCTGTTTCAGCTTCGGGTGGGTCGTCAGCCCGAGATAGTTGTTCGACGAGAGATTGACGACGGAACTGCCGTCGAAGACCGAGGTGGCTTCGGCCGGACCATCGAGCACTCTGAGCCTGCGATAGAGGCCCTGGGTGCGAAGGTCGTCGAGCTGCTGGCCAAGATACGCGAGGGGGTCGGGGCGCACGGGCGTCAGTGTAGCA
>JAEZCY010000109.1 GCA_023429845.1 Acidobacteriota bacterium | reverse complement strand
CGCGGCCGGGGCGACAAGCGCCCCGCTCGACGGCTGCAGTGCCCCGTATCCGTGCAGGCGTCTGCCGTCGAAGGCCGACGGCCGACCGACGAAGGTCAAATGACGGCGGCCGGCCCTACTCGTACCGCAGCGCTTCGATGGGATCGAGCTTGGCGGCCTTGAGCGCCGGGAGCATGCCGAACAGGATGCCGACGGTGGCCGAGAAGCCGACGCCCACCACGAACGACCAGACGGGAAGCGTCACCGGGAAGCCGGCAAACAGGTTGACGGCATAGCCGATGCCCGCCCCGAGCATGATGCCGAGCAGTCCGCCAAGCGAGGTGAGGAACACCGCTTCGAGCAGGAACTGGATGAGGATCTCGCGCCGCCGGGCGCCGAGCGCCTTGCGGATGCCGATCTCGCGCGTGCGTTCGGTCACCGAGATGGTCATGATGGCCATCACGCCGATGCCGCCCACCATCAGAGCGATCGAGGAGATCACCACGAGCGCGAGGACGACCGCCTGGGTGAACTGCCGGAGGAACGCCACGATGAAGTCCGCCGTGACCGTGTCGAAGTCGTTCTCTTCGCCGAGCTTCAACTGGTGGCGGATGCGCATGATCGTCTCGATCTCCTCGCGGAGTTCGTCGGTGGGCACGCCGTCGGCCGCCTGCACGACGATGGTCAGCGGGCGGAACAGGATCCCGCGAAAGCGCGGCGTCGGGTACCGCTTCTCGTAGGTCGTCCAGGGGATCACCGCGAAGTTGTTCGCGTCGCCGAGCGTGGCCGGTCGCTTCTGCATCACCCCGATCACCTCGTAGGTGTCGCGGCCCACCCGCACCCGCTTGCCGATCGGATCGATGCCGCGCGTGAGGAAGAGGGTCTCCGCAGGGGCGTACCCGAGCACGATCACGTGACGCCTGTTCTGCACCTCGAAGTCGCCGAAGAACCGGCCCGCCAGGAACGGGATGTAGTTCAGTTCGCCGAAGTTCGACGTGGACCCGACGATCCCGGCCGACTTGGTGGCCACCCCGGCAAACGAAATACGTTCGGCCGCCGAGAACGGGCCGCCGCCGCCGAGTTGCAGGCCCACGGCCTGTACGAGCGGCGATTCGGCGAGCGCCCGGGCATCCTGGTTGGTGAGGTTCGGGCGCTTGATCAGTTCGAGGAAGTCGCGACCGCTGGAGAAGCTCTGGAAGCCCAGTTTCTGGACGAAGACGGTATTGCTGCCGAACGCGCGGATCTGGTTCTCGAGCGAGTCCCCGAAGCCCTTGATGAGCGCCGTCATCGCGACGATCGACATGACGCCGATCACCACGCCGAGGATGGTCAGCGCCGAGCGCAGCTTGTTGGCGCGCAGCGTGTCCACAGCAATCCAGAGGATTTCCCAGAGAAGCCCGGTGCGAATCGCCATGTGATGTCCAGGCGCCAGAGGGCGCCGCTACTCCCTCCGGAGTGCCTCGATGGGGTCCAGCTTCGACGCCCGCATCGCGGGGTAGAGCCCGAAGAACAGTCCCACGCCGGCCGTCATGCCGATGCCCAGCACCACGGCCCACGGCTCGATTCGCGCCGGCAGGGGAGAGAAGTAGGCGACGGCGGCCGCCAGGATGAAGCCGAGCACCGTGCCGATGATGCCGCCGACGACCGACAGCGTCGTGGACTCGGTGAGCACCTGCCAGACGATGTCGCGCCGACGCGCGCCGAGCGCCTTGCGCAGGCCGATCTCGCGCGTGCGCTCGCTCACCACCATCAGCATGATGTTCATGATGACGATGCCGCCCACCACGAGCGACAGCGACACGATGCCGATCAGCACCGCGAACGCGCCCTGGCTGAAGCTGCGCCACAACTCCATGAAGGTGTCCGACGTGACGATGCCGAAGTTGTCGGTGTCGCGCGGCCGCAGCTTGCGCGACGTCCGCAGCGCCACACGCGCCTCCTCCATCGCCTGCGGGACGAGCGACGGGTCCAGGGGCTTCACGGTGATCTCGAAGCTGCGGCGCGAGCCGAACATCTTCTGGAACGCGCCGAGCGGAATCAGCACGAAGTCGTCCTGCGAGTTGCCGAACAGGCTGCCCTTCCGCTCGTTGACGCCGATCACGGTGAAGTGCACGCCGTTGACCAGGATCCGCAGGTCGACGGGGTTGCGCCCCTTGAACAGCTTCTCGGCCGTCTCCAGGCCCAGGTAGGCCACCGGGCGCGAACGCAGGATCTCGATGCGGCTCAGCACGCGGCCCCGCTCGGCTTCGTAGCCGCCGAACTGGTCGTACTCCGCCGACACGCCGCGGATGCCCACGTTCTCGATGGTCTCGTTGCGGAAGGTGACATTGGCCTGCGCGTTGGCCTGCGCCATCACCGCATCGATGTTCGGGCTTCCGTTCTTGATGGCACGCAGGTCTACCATCGTCACGTCCGGGTTGCGGCGCCGGGCTTCCTCTTCCTGCTCCTCGTCGGTGATCACGCCGACGCGCGACACCTGGAACGTGCCGACGCCGACCTCCTGGACGATCGAATCGGCGACGTAGCCATTCATGCCCTGGATCAGCGACACGACCGCGATGATCGAGGTGACCGCCACGACGTTGCCCAGCACCATCATGAAAGACCTGAGCTTGTTGGCCCAGATCGACGAGAGCGCGAGGCTGACCGCGTCGAGGAACTTGTTCATGGCGCGTGGACGGTCAGGACTTCTTCTTGGCGGTGTCGGTCGCCACACGAACCTCGTCGCCGTCCTGCAGGTCGCGTACGGAGTTGAACGGCCCGGTGATGACGCGGTCGCCGACCTTTACGCCCGAGAGCACCTCGAAATAGCGTTCGCCGGCGATACCGGTCCGCACGGGCACGAACTCGGCGATCGTGTCCTTCATGACGAACACGCCCTCGGCCTCCTTGCGCGTCTGGCCCGGCGCCAGGTCGGCCGGCGTCGTCGGCTCGGCCTTCTTCTTCTTGCCGTCGGCGCGGGGCGGCCGCACGACGTTGCCGTCCTTGTCGTACACGAGGTCGCGGACGGCCATCGCCTGGATCGGCACTGCCACAGCCTGGCTGCGCGTCGCCGTGGTGATCTCCGCGGTGCAGGTGAACCCCGGGCGCACCTCGTCGATCGTCTGATCGAGCTGAATGGTCACCTTGAAGTTCGTGGCCTGCTGCCCGGCTGACTGGGACTGTGCGCCGGTGGCGGCCTGGATCGGGCTGTTACCGATCTCGGTGACCTTGCCGGTGAACTCGCGGCCGGGCAGTGCGTCTATCGTCACCTTGGCAATCTGACCGAGACGCACCGAGGGCACGTCGGTTTCGTCCACCTCGACCTCGGCTTCGATGATCGACATGTCGGCGATCGTCAGGAGGACGGTGCCCGCGTTGTTCATCGTGCCGACCACCACCGTCTCGCCCTCCTCGATGTTGCGGCGCGAGACGATGCCGTCGATGGGCGACTCGATGCGGGCGCGACTCAGGTTGTACTGCGCCTGATTGAGAGTGGCGGCTTCCTGGCGGATCCGCTGCTCCTGGGTCTGGATGTCCTGCTCTCGCTGTCGGAGCTCCGCCTCGCGGATGGTGACGGCGTTGCGCGACTGGTCGAGCGCCTGCTTGGTGGTCAACTGCTGCGCCCAGAGTTCCTCCTGGCGCTTCAGCTCCTCGCGGGCCAGGGCCAGGGTCTCGCGCGCGGTGACGATGGACAGACGCTGCTGGGCGAGCTGGGACCGCGCCGCCTGTTGCCCGGCCTCACCCGACTGCACCGCCGAGGCGAGGTTGCGCGGGTCGATCTGCATCAGGAACTGGCCCTTCTTGACGCGATCGCCTTCTTCCACCGACAGTTGCGTGACGCGGCCCATGTTGTCGGCGCTGATGTTGACCGTCCGCTCGGCCTGAATCTTCCCCGAGGCCGAGACGATGGCCGTGAGGTCGCGCGCCTGGATCGCCTCCACCGTGACCTCCTTGCCGGTCACCCTGCGAAACGCGAAGTTCGCGTAGACGAGGCCGCCGGCGATCAGCAGCACGACGATGGCTCCGAGCCACCGCTTTGTCGAACGTTTCATCTCCCCCCCAGGAACACCTTGATGGCCGCGATGCCAAGACCGATGAGGCCGTAGACGGTGAACAGACTGACCGCAATCGACGTCCATTTGCGGCGGTACACGGCCGCAAGGCCGATCGCGAGCACGACCAGATACCAGATCCAGAACAGGTCGATGACCCCGAGCAGCGAGGCCAGGAACGAGCCATCAGCCAGGTTCGGGAAAAAGACGCTCAGGTTGGTCGCGCTGCTCATGGTCTGCCGCTGGTAGTTGAGCGGCAGCGTGAACACGGTTTGCAGCAGGCTGATGACGCTGGCGTGCGAGACCACGGCGAGCACCTGCGGGTAGCGCGCCTCGCCACCGAGCACGGCAAAGACGCCGAACAGGATGCCCGCGACCGCCGCCGTGACGAGCGGCGAGAAGAACAGGATGGACGCGCCCTGGATCCACCGCGCGTATTCGGCCTGCCGCTGCACGACGGCATACATGTCCTCGTTCACCGTGCGGCCGAACGCTTCCATGCTCGCGACCGCCTGATCGACGTACGCCGTCTTGCCGATCTCGGTGGACAGGAACCAGACGAACCCGAGCGCCACGACCACCGTCGTGAAGGCGAGCACGTCCAACCACCGCGGGTGCGCGGCGACACTGGCCATGGTGTCGCCCGGACCGACCACCACGCCGACGATGCGCTTGACGAAGGGGAGCGGCTCTGCCGCGGCTGGCGACGGGTGGTTGGGCATGAATCTGTGATGAACGGGATGCGCCCGGGGACGCTGCGCGCCGTCCAGGTGTCTCTGATTCTCGCGTATAGTACGGAACCCCGGCGGCCGATGTTCGGAAACGGACGTGCCGCCGTTCCTAGAAGGTCACCCGCAACCCCACCCCGAACGCATCGGCCGACGCCTCGTCGAGCCCGATGGCCACGTAGCCGTCCGCGAAGATCCCGCTCCGGAAACTGATGCTGCCGCCGGTGGTGACTACGGGGCGGGTGTCGCCGGCCGTGCTCACCCGAAAGCCGCCGCGCACCGCGGCGCGTTCCTGCCAGAAGCGCTGCTCGGCGCCGGCCGCCAGCGAACGCCGCTCGCCGGCGGGCTCGTCCAGCGTGGTGAGGTCCGAGTCGAGCGACAGCGTCAGGGTGGAGGTCGGTCGCAACGAGACGCCGGCGCGCACCTGCCGGGCCAACTGGAGGCGGATGTCATCCCGCGGCGTGTCGAACTCGGGCTGCAGCAGGTTCCGGACCGTCAACCCCAGTCGCACCCGTCGCACGTCGGCCACGATGCCGGCATCGATGTCGAAACGATGGCTGCCACGGGTGTCGAGTTGACGCGCGACGTCCAGGGGATCGCCA
>JAEZCY010000099.1 GCA_023429845.1 Acidobacteriota bacterium | reverse complement strand
CCAGCCACCCGCTCGCAACCCAGCTCGCGCTCCAGGTCCTGAAGGACGGCGGCAACGCCGTGGACGCGGCCATCGCGGCCAACGCCTTCCTGGGTCTCGCCGACCCCGGCAACAGCGGCATCGGCGGCGACCTGTTCGCGCTCGTCTGGGATGCGAAGACGAGGCAGCTCCACGGGCTCAACGCGAGTGGGCGCTCGCCGCGCAGCATGACGATGGAGGACCTCACGCGACGCGGCCTGGCCCAGATTCCGGCCGCGGGACCGCTTTCGGTCAGCGTGCCGGGCTGCGTGGACGGCTGGTTCATGCTGCACGACCGTTTCGGCCGCCTGCCGATGACGCGCGTGCTCGAGCCGACGATCGCGTACGCCCGCGAGGGCATTCCCGTCGCCACCGACGCCTCGGACGACCCCACGCTCCGCCTGGCCCAGCGGTTGCCGCTCACGCCGGCCGGCAGCTTCGGCAACCTGCGGGCGCTGTACATGCCGGGCGGCTCGTTCCCCCGCAAGGGCGACATCTTCCGTAACCCTGCACTTGCCAATACGCTGGAGCAGATCGCCAGTGGCGGACGCGACGCCTTCTACAAGGGGCCAATCGCCGCAGCCATCGCCGCCCACATCAAGGCGGAGGGCGGCTACTTGTCTGCGGAGGACTTCGCGTTGCACACCTCGGACTGGGTGGCGCCCGTAAGCACGACCTATCGGGGCTACCGCGTGTGGGAACTGCCGCCCAACACGCAGGGCGTCGCCGCGCTGCACATGCTGAACATCCTCGAGGGCATGGACCTTTCGACGGTGACCTTCGGCAGCGCCGACCACCTCCACCTGTTCACCGAGGCGAAGAAGCTGGCGTTCGAGGACCTGGCCACCGCGTATGCCGAACCCGCGGCCATGCGGGTGCCTGTGGATCGGCTCCTGTCGAAGGAGTACGCGGCACAGCGGCGAGCACTCGTGAAGCGCGATCGGGCCGGCGTGTACGACTCTGGCCTGCCCGCCGACAGCCACACCGTGTACCTCACGACCGCCGACAAGGACGGCAACATGGTGTCGCTGATCCAGAGCAACTCGCTGTCGTTCGGATCGCTCGAAGTCGTCGAGGGTTTGGGCTTCGTGCTCCACAACCGCGGCATGTGGTTCGAGTTGAAGCCCGGACATCCCAACAGCTACGCCCCCGGGAAGCGGCCGTTCCACACGATCATCCCGGCGTTCGTGACCAGGGACGACGAGCCGTTCATGAGCTTCGGGGTGATGGGTGGAGACATGCAGCCGCAGGGGCATGTCCAGGTGCTGATGAACATCATCGACTTCGGGATGAACCTGCAGGAAGCCGGCGATGCGCCCCGCGCCTACCATGCGGGCTCGTTTCCGCGGGTCGGACACCTTGCCGACGTCGGCGAGCTGAGCCTCGAGGCGGGCTACCCGGCCGAGACGATCCGCGAGTTGATGCGGCGTGGCCACAAGGTGACGCACGCGCTGGGCCTGTTCGGCGGCTACCAGGCCATCATGGTGAAGAACGGCGTGTACTACGGGGCGTCCGAGAGCCGCAAGGACGGACAGGCCGCCGGCTACTGACTGCAGGCCGCAGGCCATAGGCTGCAGGCCCCCGTGTTCAGGCGGCCTGCAGCCCGTAGGCCATTCCTTACGCCTGTACGAGCTTGGCGTCGAGGGTGATCTCCACGGCGCCGAGCGCCTTGCTCACCGGGCAGCCCTTCTTGGCGCCCTCGGCCTGCTCACGGAACGTTGCCTCATCGATGCCGGGCACCACGGCTTCCGTGACGAGATCGATCTTGGTGATGGCGAATCCCTCGCCCACCTTCTCGAGGTGGACGCGGGCCTCGGTGGACACGCGCGTCGCCGTGATCCCCGCCTTGCCGAGACCGGCCGACAGCGCCATCGAGAAGCAGCCGGCGTGCGCGGCCGCGATGAGCTCTTCCGGGTTCGTACCGGTGCCGCTCTCGAAGCGCGACGCGAACGAGTACTGCCCCTCGTAAGCGCCGCTGCCGAGCGCCACCGTCCCGGTGCCGGCCTTGAGCGAGCCGGTCCACTGCGCCTTCGACGAGCGAATCATCTGCAACTCTCCTGGAAATTCCGCGCCTGCCGCGCGCGGCGGATGGCGCGGTGGGCACGTCGCCCGGAAGCGACATGGACCGCGCACACCGTTGGGTTGTTCGTGTCTGCCACGACGTGTGGCCGCTAGCCGGATTCAACCGACTCGATGCGTGATTGTACGTGTCCCAGACGAGGATCCGCTTGGCGGCCAGGCACGCGCCCGGCGGGCGCCGGTCGCACCTCAGCCCTGGCGCCATCCACATCGCCATGGGAACGAGGCCGTGCCAGCCCAGCGGCGCGCGCGGGGAGCGCGCCCTGCCCGACTCTGGAACTCAGTGCCTGCCGCTGTCGTTCGCCATGCGGTGCAGGGTCTCGGCACGGTCGCGGCCCGCCGCGTCCTCGATGAGCCGATCCACGGGGATCGGGCTCACCCAACTCCAGTTGTCCGGGCCCACCGTGGCTGGCACGTTGATGCGCTCGCGCCATCCGAATACGTCCTGCAGCGGCAAGACCACCAGGTCGGAGGCGGCGTGCATCATCGACGCGAGCAGCGCGTCACGCACCCGATCGTCGAACGGCCGGTGCGCGTCGAGGCCCGCGTCACGGAGACGCGGGATGCCGAGCACCGCGGCGCGCTCCTCCGTGTCGGCCGTGTCCCACCAGTCGGCCAGCATGTCGGTGTCGTGCGTGCCTGTCGTCGCCAACGACGCTGACGGGTACTGCGCCGGGTCGTGGAACGGCTGGCCGTGGGCATGCCAGTCGCGCTCCCAGCGCAGCACCCGGTAGCCGGGTAGGCCGAGTGCCTGCAGCGACGCACGCACGAAATCGGGGATCGTGCCGAGATCCTCCGCAATCAGCGCCGATCCGGCGCTCGCGAACGCGGCGATGACGTCCTCGCCGAGTCGCTGCTGGTCGGATTCATCGGCCGGCACGAAGTAGGGCTCGCCGCCGTCAGCAGGCCGCCAATAGGTCCGGTAGAACCCGACGAGATGGTCGATCCGGAAGCCGTCGAACATCGCCGCCATGCGGCGCGCGCGCGCACGCAGCCAGCCGAAGTCGTCGGCGCGCATCGCGTCCCAGCGATACACGGGCAGGCCCCAGTCCTGACCGGTCTCCGAGAACGCGTCCGGCGGCGTGCCGACGCTCGCCTCACGCGAGAACAGGTCCTGATGCGCCCACACGTCGGCGCTGTCGCTGCTGACCATGAACGGCAGGTCGCCGACGAGCGCGATCCCTTCGAGCGCGCGCCGGGCCTGCTCCCACTGCCGCTGTGCCACCCACTGCCGCCAGCACACCTCGAGCACGGGGACGACGTGCTCATCCCGGGCCCTGGCAAGGGCGTCGGGGTCACGCGCGGCGAGATCCCCGGGCCAGTCCCACCACGCGCGGGCGCCGTGATGGTCGTGCAGCACCCGGAACAACGCATAGTCGTCGAGCCACCACCGTTCCGCGTCCATGTACGCCCGCAGCTCGTCGCCGCGCGGCGTGCCGGCCCGCCATTCCTCGAGGTAGAAGCGCTCGAACGCCAGCCGCAACACCGCTTCCTTGACGTCGCGCGTCTCCTCGTATCGCACCGCCGGAGCCGCATTCAGGGCGTCCCGCCTGGCCAACTGCTCGGCGGCGATGGCGCGGTCGCCGTACTCGCGCACCTCGTCCACCTCGTCGAGCGCGATGTAAATCGGATCGATGGCCATCGCGCTCAGCGCCGAGTACGGCGAGGTCTGCCCCGTCGCCATGTCGTTGACGGGCAGCACCTGCAAGAGACGCAGGCCCGAGGCCCGCAGCCACGGCGCCAGCCGCGTGATGTCGGCGATGTCGCCGATGCCCCAACTGTGCGTGGAACGTGCCGAGAACAGCGGCAGGAGCAGCCCTGCCCGTCGTCCGAGCGATGCGTAAGCCATGTCGTTACGTGACCTGAAGTGCGGGAATGCTGCACAGCACGTCGAGTCCCTCCTGCACATCGCGTTCCGGCGCGAGCAGGCTCAGGACGATGTAGCCGTCGTGCGGGAGGTCGTAGAAGTAGCCAGGGTGTACGACCACGCCGCGTTCCAGCAGGCCGACCGCCAGATCGTCGGGCTCGCCCGTGTGCGGGACGCGCAGCACCACGCTCCATCCGCCGTCGGGCACGCGTACGTCCATGGCGCTGCCCGCCACACGCGCGCGGATCTGCGCCAGGTTGACGCGCAGGCGCTCGTGGATCTGGCGTCGCACGGCGCCGCCTTCCTGCAGAAGCACCGGCAATGCGACCTGCACCGGCGAGGACACCGACAGGTAGGTGTCGGCCACCATCTCCAGGGCCGAGAGCGCCCGGGCCTTCGCGTCTGCCGCACCACCGACGGCAATCCATCCGAGCTTCGCCTGCGGAAGCCCCACGAGCTTGGAGAGGCCGTTCAGCCGGAACACCAGCACACCGGGGACGTCAGGCAGCGCGACGTACTCCGCTGCCCCGGCAAGCGGATACGCGGCAAACACCTCGTCCACGATGATCGCCAGCCCGTGGCGACGGCACACGTCGCCGATGGCGTCCCACTCGTGGGCAGCCGGCACCGTACCGGTCGGGTTGTTCGGCGCCACGACGACGACGGCGCGGGTGCGTGGGGCGACCGCCGCGACGAGCTGATTGGTGTCCAGCGCCCAGTGGCCGATGTCCCTGAAGGTGTAGTGCGCCACGCCAACGGCATCGAGCCTGGCGAGGTGCTCGAACAGCGGGTAGCTCGGACAGGGCACGAGGACCTCGTCGCCCGGGTCGCAGAGCAGCTTGAACAGGTGCGAGTAAGCCTCGCTGGTACTGGCGGTGAGCACGAGGTCGGCTGCCGACACGCGCTCGCCGACCGAGGCATACCAGGCGGACACGGCCTCGCGGGCGGCGAGAGTGCCGCGCGGCTGCGGGTCGTAGGTGAGCGCGGCGACGTTCGACCAGGCGGCAGCGAGCGTTTCCGGATATGCCAGGCCCGCAACGGTCGGATTCGCGTTCGTGAGGTCGAGCAGTGGCGTCGGGAGTTCGCGCCTCGCGGCCAGGGCAGCGGCGAGCGGCGTCGGCACGAGCGAGGCAGGCAGTCGCGACGAGAACATCAGGACCTCCGGCAGGGTACCATTCGCGATCGGCCTCGGATGATGGGAAGGCAGGGCCACCGGCCCGGGAGATCGGCATGCGCAAGGTGAAGATGGCGGTTGTCGTGCTGTTGGCGACGTGGGCAGTCGGCTGTATCTCGGTGGACTCCCTCGTCAAGGTGAAAGCCGACGGCACGGGCACCATCGAGCAGACCATGCTGATCAACAGCTCGGCGATGGGGATGATGTCGATGATGGGCGGCGGCCAGGACGGCGCCGACGCGAAGGCGAAGCTCGACCCCGCCGTGCTGTTCTCGAACGAGAAGCTGCAGGAGGAAGCGGCCAAGCTCGGCGACGGCGTTACGTTCGTGTCGAGCGCGCCGGTCACGCAGGGCGAGATGAAGGGCGTGAAGGCGATCTACGCGTTCACGGACTTCAACGCGCTGAAGATGAGCACCGCGATGCCCGATATCGGCGACGGCAACACGTCGATGACCGGCAAGGGCGAGCGGCTGCCGCTGGTGCTCACGAAGAACGCGGGTTCCTCCCTGATCACGCTGGACTTGCTCAGCCACATGGCCGGTGCTGGAGCGGACGCCCCGAAGACCACGGAAGGCACGCCCGAGATGCCCAAGGAAATGATGGCGATGCTCGCGCCGATGTTCAAGGACATGCGCGTCGCCGTGGCCCTCGAACCGCAGGGCACCCTGGTGCGCACCAACGCCACACACGTGCAGGGTCAGCGCATCACGCTCTTCGACGTGGCGTTTGGCGAGATCTTCGCGGATCCGGCCGCGGTCGAGAAGCTCGAGAAGCTCGGAAGCAACCCGTCGATGAACGACATCCGCACGACCCTGAAAGGCATGAAGGGCATCCGGATCAACGACGCCGACAAGCTCGAAGTCGAGTTCCGGTAAGAACCGGCCGTCCCTGACTCTAGAGCGGCGCCGTCGGCAGGTATTCCGGCGCGCGCCGCAACTGCGTGCGCTGCTCGTAGGCGTATGCCATGCCGATCAGCGGCCCTTCCGACCACGCGGGCCCGATGAACGAAATGCCGATCGGCAGCCCCCACACGAAACCGGCGGGCACCGAGATGCTCGGGTACCCCGACACGGCGGCCGGACCGGAACTGCCGCCGGTCCCGTAGTCGCCGTTGACGAGGTCGATCAGCCACGCCGGCCCGCCGCTCGGCGCGATCACCGCGTCCACCTTCCCCACCGCGAAGGTGCGGTCGAGCCCTTCCGTGCGCGACAGCCGTCGTGCCCTCGCCCTTGCCGTCAGGTACGCCTTGTCGGTGAGCGGGCCCTTGGCCTGCGACTTGAGGAGTATGTCCTGCCCGAAATACGGCATCTCCTCCTTCGCGTGCGCCTCGTTGAACGCGATGACGTCGGCCAGGGACTTCACGGGAGCCTCGGGTCCGAGCCCGGCGAGGTAGGCATTTACCCCGGCCTTGAATTCGTGAAGCAGGATCTCGAACTCCGCCTGCCCGAACTGCCCTCGTGTCTGGAGGTTCGCCGGATCGACGATCGTCGCGCCGGCCTTCTCGATCGCGCGGATGGCCTCCTCCATCAACGCGTCCACGCGCGCGTCGAAGCCGAAGAAATTGCGCATCACGCCGATGCGCCTCCCCTGAAGGCCGTCGATCTGCAGGTGCTCGCGGTAGTCGGCGACGACCCTGGCCCGCGCGGTCGACTTGTCGCGTGCGTCGGGACCGGCGATGGCCCCGAGCAGCATGGCAGCGTCGGCGACGGTGCGCGCCATGGGGCCAGCCGTATCCTGCGTCTCCGAGATCGGGATGATGCCGCTGCGGCTGACGAGACCGACCGTGGGCTTGATGCCGACCAGCCCGTTGCGGCTAGAGGGACAGATGATCGACCCATCGGTTTCGGTGCCGACGGCGATGGCACACAGGCTGGCCGCCACGCTCGCGCCAGAGCCCGAGCTCGATCCGCAGGCGTTCCGATCGAGGGCGTACGGGTTGCGCGTGAGCCCGCCGCGGCCGCTCCAGCCGCTCGTCGAGTTGTCGGACCTGAAGTTGGCCCATTCGCTCAGGTTCGTCTTGCCGAGAAGCACGGCGCCCGCGTCACGCAGCCGTGTCACGAGCGCGGCGTCCTGGCGCGGCCGCGCGTCCTCGAGCGCGAGCGAGCCAGCCGTCGTCTTCATGCGGTCGGCGGTGTCGATGTTGTCCTTGATCAACACGGGGATGCCGTGCAGCGGCCCGCGGATCCTGCCGGCCCGGCGCTCCAGATCGCGCTGCTCCGCGATGTCGAGCGCATCCGGATTCAGCTCGATCACGCTGTTGATCGCCGGGCCCTGGCGGTCGATGGCGTCGATGCGTTGCAGGTATGCCTGCGTCAGCGCGCGCGCACTGATCTCGCCCGACTCCATCGCGCGACGGAGGTCGTCGGCGCTGCGCTCGCGCACCTGCTCGCCGACGTCGAGCGCCGTGCGGGAGACGCGCCCCTGCACCGCACGCGACGCCTCGGCGTGCGCCTGCGGGAGAGGAGCGACGAGAGCGGCGCTGCCGATGGCAGCACGCAGCAGGAACCGCCGGCGATGCATGTGCCGGATGTTACAATCGCGCCTCTCCGGAGGCCAGTTCATTGCACACACGCACGTCTGCGCTGCTGCTCACGCTCGCCCTCGCGTCCGGGACGGGCCTCGTCGACGAGGTCCATGCCCAGTCGCAACCACTGAAGATCGGCGAGCGCACCCGGCAGTGGACGCGCATGGACGGATTCGTCCCGCTGTACTGGGACGAGCTCTCGGGCCGTCTGTATCTCGAGATTTCGCGCTTCGACCAGGAACTGCTGTACCAGACGTCGCTGCCTGCAGGTCTCGGGTCCAACCCCGTAGGCCTCGACCGCGGTCAACTGGGCTCCACCGCCGTCGTGACGTTCCAACGCGTCGGACCCAAGGTGCTGCTGACGCAGGCCAACTACAGGTTTCGCGCCTTGAGCGAGGACCCGGCCGAGCGTCAGGCCGTCGCCGACTCGTTCGCACGTTCGGTGCTCTGGGCCTTCAAGGTGGAGGCAGCCGAAGACGGACGCGTCGTGGTGGATGCCACCGACTTCCTCCTGCGCGACGCGCACGGCGTCGGCGATCGCCTCCGCATCGCCAACCAGGGCACGTATCGCGTCGATGCCAACCGCACGACCTTCCACCTGCCGCGCACCAGGGCCTTCCCGAAGAACACCGAGGTCGAGACCATCGTCACGCTCGTGACGGAGGGCGCGCCCGGCCCGCTCGTGCGCCAGATCGCGCCTGCGCCGGCGGCGATCACCGTACGGCAGCATCACTCGTTCGTCCAGCTGCCCGACCTCGCCACACACACGTTCAAGCCGCGTGTCGCCGACCCGCGTGCCGGTGGCATCGACATGATGTTCCACGATTACGCGTCGCCGATCACCGAGCCGATCGAGAAGCACTGGGCGATCCGCCACCACCTGCAGAAGAAGGACCCCTCTGCCGCGGTGAGCGACACGGTCGAGCCGATCGTGTACTACGTGGACAACGGCACGCCCGAGCCGATCCGGGGCGCCCTTCTCGACGGCGCACGCTGGTGGGCGACGGCATTCGAGGCGGCGGGCTTCCGCGACGGCTTCCAGGTCAAGGTGCTGCCTGCCGACGCCGACCCGATGGACCTTCGCTACAACATGATCAACTGGGTGCACAGGTCCACACGCGGCTGGTCCTATGGCGCGGCGGTCGTCGATCCGCGCACCGGGCAGATCCTGAAGGGCAACGTCAGCCTCGGCTCGCTGCGCGTGCGCCAGGACGTGATGATCGGCTCGTCGCTGGTGCCAGTGGCCACCACGAGCGACGCCCTGCAATGCGCCGCGGGGGATTCGCCGGACGCGGAGTACCTTGCGGCGCTCGATCCGGCGACCGATGCCACGGCGATGGCCCTGGCCCGCATCCGGCAGCTCTCGGCACACGAGGTCGGCCACACGATCGGGCTCACGCACAACTTTGCCGCGAGCACGTACGGACGCGCGTCCGTGATGGACTACCCGGCGCCGCTCGCCAGGATCACGGCCGGCGCGATCGACCTCTCGGACGCATACGGCGTCGGCGTCGGCACCTTCGACGTGTTCGCCGTGAAGTACGCGTACGCCCAGTTCGCACCCGGCGCCGACGAGACGGCGCAGCTCTCGGCGCTCGTCGAGGAGGCCACGGCCGCGGGCCTGCTCTTCATCGCCGACAACGACGCGCGACCCGCCGGCGCCGCGCATCCGCTTGCGAGCCTCTGGGACAACGGCGCCGACCCGGTCGAGAGCCTGCGCCACGAACTCGCGGTGCGCAAGCTCGCGATGAGCGCCTTCGACGTCACCCACATCCAGGAAGGCCGGTCGCTGAGCTTCCTCGAACAGAGGTTCCTGCCGCTCTACTTCCACCATCGCTACCAGCTGCAGGCAACCGTGAAGTCGATCGGCGGGCAGTTCTACACCTACGCCGTGCGCAAGGGCACGTCGCCGACGCCTGCGGCGACGACGATCGTGGCGCCGGACGTGCAGCGCGCGGCGCTGAGCGCCGTGGTCGAGACGCTGTCGCCCGACGTGCTCGTCGTGCCCGAGCGCATCCTGGCGCTGCTGCAGCCTCGCACGGACGTGTTCGGCGGCTTCAACACCGAGATGTTCCCGAGGCGCACGGGGTTGACGTTCGACCCGACGGCCGCCGCATCGATTGCCGCGGACATGACGATTTCGGCGCTGCTCAACCCGGAACGTGCGGCGCGCCTCGTCGAGTTCAACGCGCGCAACGCGAAGAACCCGGCCCTTCACGAGGTGATCCAGGCGATCCGGGCGAAACTGCGGCCGGCTCACCTCAGGGAGGACGCGTCAGCGCTTGCCCTGCGTGCCGCACAGACGGTCTTCGTGATGCGACTGCTGGAACTCGGCGCCAACGAGTCAGCCGCCAGCGACGTGCGGGCGATCGCGCAGCAGCAGGTCGGGCAGCTCGCGTTGCTCGCGACTCCTCCAGGCAGTGCGACGGCCTCGGCGAGCCCGGCGTGGACCGCGCACGCGGCTGCGCTGCGGGCGCTCGTCGAGCGCTATGAAGATCGTCCGTTCTCGCCCTATACGCCGCAGCAGCCGCTGCCCGTTCCTGCCGGCGATCCCATCGGCGGAATGTAGCGGCTGCGCGCGCGTCGGGCAGGGCCCGACGCCTACGTGTGGCACTCGACGCCTGCAAGGCGGGAATGCTGAATGCGGGAATGCCGAAAGCGTCCTGTGGCACGTGGGCGGACATGCTGATCGCCGCCGCAGGGCCCGACGCGCGCAATGCGGAATGCTGAATGCGGGAATGCCGAAGCGTACCTGTGGCACGTGGGCGGACATGCTGATCGCCGCCGCAGGGCCTGACGCCTACGAGGAGGGCGCCAGGTTGATGCGGCGGATGACGGGCTTCTGGAGCACTCCCGGCGGCCCTGGCACGCCAGGCGCCGTGAAGCGACGCTGCTGGCTGTTGGCGATGTAGTAGTACCCGTCGCCGACGACCACGCCCGTCGTCGGGACGTCGTGGTCGGGAAGGTTCGCGTCGAGCACCTCCAGCGCACGGACGTTCAGACCGTCCTGTGTCAGCGCCAGACGCACCACGCGCGACAGGCCGGGCAGCCCGTTCTGCACGGCGATCAGGTCGCCGCGGAAGGTGTCGAGGCCATCGACGCCGACCAGCGTCACCGATGGCGCGTGCCCGACCGGCACCACCTCGCGCGTGCGCATGTCCACGCGCGAAATCCCTTCGAGGTGCGCGACGTACAGGGCGCGGCCGTCACCGGTCCAGGCGATCCCGTTCGGAGACACGTGGGCGCCGATCGTCGCGAACGGTTCAAGCGCGCTCGCGCCCGGACGCCACCGATACACGACGCCGCCCCGGCTGTCGGTCATGTAAAGGGCGCCGTCCGGCGCCTGCACGACATCGTTCAGCCGGTGGCCGCCTCCGGCAACTGGCGGCGCAATCCTTGCCACCTGCCGCCCTGAGGACAACTGGAGCCGATGCAGGAACGACTGCCCGTCTGCGTCGGGCGCGTAGCCCTGCATCTCGGGCCCGCCGGCGCTGAGCACGTACAGCGCGCCACGCGTGTTGTCCGCCTCGAGCCCGAGCACGCTGAGGAATCCGGCCTCGCGGAACGTGGCGTAGTCGGCCGTACGACCGCTGATCTCGTCGACGACAACGACCTTGCGCTTGTGCAGGCTGCCGATGAGGAACCGCCTGGAGCCGCGGTCGTAGGTCATCGCCTCGGGGATGAAGTCGGGCTCGTTCAGGCGGAAGGCGACGACGCTGCGCGAGGCAGGCGCGACGAGTTCCTGGAGGCGGGGCTGCCACTCGTCCCAGCGCGGCTGGTCCCGCAGCGTCTCGAACGCCGGCGCCACGAGGACGTCGGCGGCGATGCCCTTCTCGACGAGCAGGCCGAGCGCGTCGAACGCCTCGCCGAAGCGCGAGGCCATGACGAAGGCGCGCATACGGGCGTAGAGCACGAATGGGTGGTTGGGCGGCGCGAGGCGGCTTGCCCGCTCGACCGCCGCGACAGCTGCCTCCGCATCGCTGCGAGCGAGGGCCGCGAGGGTTTCCCCGTACAGCTCCGGCCAGGCGCGGGGCTCGGCCTCGTCCGCGCCCGCATCGGCGCCCACCAGGCTGTGCAGGACCAGACCCGCGACGAGGATGAGGCAGGCGACGGAGCGGCGCACCATGCCACGATTCTATCGTCGGGGCATGAACCTCACGTCCGGCGAGCCGTGGCGTCGCTGCCGTTTGGGGAGGTGTTTCGAAAGTTCAATGCGGGAATGCGGGAATGCGGGAATGCGGAATGTCGAAGGCCCGCAATGTCGAAGGCCGGCGATGTAAAGGCCGGCGATGTCGAGTGCGGCAATGTGGACGCCGGCAATGTCGAAGGCCGCGGTCTCGACATTCCCGCATTCGACATTTCCGCATTGCACGACTCCGGGGGCGCCGCGCCTACTGCGTGGGGCGCAGCAGCTGTCTGAACGTCAGCGTGTTCACGTCGCGGAACATGGGCGTGCGCGGCGGCAGCAACGTCGGGTCGAGGAACTCCTCGTCGAAGAACACGCTGCGACCCGGCGGCGTGTAGACGCTGCCGCCGCAGCACTTCCAGGATCCGACGGCCTGCCTGCTCGTGTAGAGGCTCACCATGGACCCGGTGTAGTTGAACGTCGCGGAACCCCAGTTCTCGAGGAAGCGCATGAAGTTGTGCGCGCCGCCGTCCGATCCGAAGTTCACGGGATCACCCGAGTTGTTGTTGGGGAACGGGAAGTTGATGCCCTTGCCGGAGATCACGCCCATCCGGTACCACGTCGTCTGTGCGGTGCGTCCGCTCACGTTGTGCGGATTGACGAACGAGTTCCCGTCGTTCCAGTGGCGCGACAGCAGCGTCACGGCGTCGGCGATGATCGCGGCGGAGCGGTGGTTGCTGCCACTGAAACCGTTGGAGGTGCACGACTGCGTCGGTGTGCCGCAGGCGTTGTAGTTGCCCTGGACGTACACCGGGTTTTCGGAGGCGACCGTCAGCCCCTGAGGCCCGTTGGACGGCAGCTGATTCAGGCCACCGTTCACGAGCTTCAGCGCACGGCGGAAGAAGATGGCGCGGTTGGCGCGCGCGACGCCACGGTTCACGCGGCTGCCCCACACGTTCACGCCGGCGTTGAGCGGGCTGCCCGAACCCCAGGTGCCGCTGCCCGAAGGTGCGACAACGGTATGTGCGATGCGGGGAATGTTGCCGTACGTATCGAGCGCGAGGTTGCCGTTCATGTCCTCGCCGACGTTGAGCACGTTGTTGGGCGTGCTCGTCGAGTCGGTGTTCACGAAGTCCTCCCAGCCGTACTCGCCCGTCTCGACGCCGGCGGTGTTCTTGTTCGTGCGGCGATCGGAGAAGTAGACGACGTAGCCGGTCTCGTCTTCAGAGCCGGGACCACTTGCGCCGATATCACCGAGCAGCCACCGCCGGTAGTTGTTCACGTCGAACTCGACGTAGTGGACGATGCCGCCGAGGTACAAGTCGTTCTGCGACGTGGACTCGACGTCTCGCCGCAGTGCTTCGCGCGCGTCGTACAGCGTGTTGGGCCAGAAGTCGAGGCGAGACGCGGTCGTTGCCGCGCTCCCGCAACCGGAGTTGGTCGTCGCCCCTTCCCTGACACGCTGAATCCGGATGATGGCGTTCGTATGCGGGTCGTTGCAGCTTGCCCAGAGGTTCCGCCCGGAGATGCCGAGCGCCAAGATCTCCTCCGTCACGTCTATCCAATTGCCAGACGTGTCCTGCTTGTTGATGAGGATGAATCCGCCCGTGAGCGCGGTGCCGCTGGCCGACCTGTAGCCCTGCGCCGCGCTTCCGGACGAGCCTGCGAGCGGGTAGCCCCCCGCCGCGCCGGGCAGGTTCGCTGTCTCGAGCGACACCGGAGTGCCGACGGTATCGGGCAGCGCTGTCAGTTCCGCCGCCGTGTCCGACAGCAGGATACGCAGCGACGCCAGGTTGTAGAAGCGCTGCGGCCGCAGCGTCGCCGGATCGGGTGACGCGGGATTGGGCCGACGGATGATGTCGATTGGCTGCGCACCGTCGGAGACGAGCGGAAGCTCGAGAGGACGCGCACCGGTCAGCCACGTGCGGATGTAGCTGTTGTAGTGCGTCTGAGAGATCGTCGTCCAGTTGGTGTTCGGCGTCGATCCGACATTGCCGACGAGGCTGCCTTCGTTCGTGCCGAGATTGCGGCACGCTGCCGTAGCCGCCGCCGGTGGAGCCTGGCATCCCGAGGCCCGCGCCATGCGAACGGTGCCGGTGTAAGTGGATGCGCTCTTGCCGTTGGCAAAGTGCGTGCGGATGACCTCGCCCACGGCACTGACCCGGTCCGACAGCGTCAGCGTCGCGCCCGACGCCGCGGCGATGAAGATGCTCTGGTTGCTGTGTACGCGGCCACCGAACGAGAAGTTGTCGCCGGCGTGGAACGAGAGGTCGTTCTGCGAGAAGATGCCGAACTGGAACACGGGCACGCCGACGGTCTGCATGGTGCGCCGCATGCGCACCTCGCCCCCGGTCAGCGATCTCGCCGTGACCGTGATCTCATACGGCGTGACCAGCCCTACCAATCCCTGGAAGGGGCCCGACGGCACCTGCTTGGTCTCGGTCGGCTGCGCGGCGATGCGGTAACCGGTGCCCAGGGCCTGCCCCGGCGCCGTGAAGGTGAAGCCGTCGATCGCTGGCGGATCGGCTTCGAGGGTGTCGAGCAGCGCCTGGTCGGGACTGTAGTTACCTCCGACGAACACGTCGCCCAGGTCGGACGTCAGCTTCTCGAGCCCGGCATGCGCGGCGGCATATGCCTGCGTCTGATCGCGGTTGAGTCCACCCATCTGCTGGTCGCCGATGACGATCGCGACGAAGCCGGCGAGCACCGCCGACACCAGCATCGTGACGAGAATCGTCGAGATGAGCGCCACGCCGCGCTCGCCATCGTCGCGACGTCCTGTGCATGACGCCGCAGCGCCAGCGGTGCGTTCCATGTGCGTCGTCCTCATGAGTAGCGGTCCACCAGCGCCAGCGCGCGTAGGCTGACCTGCGTCGAGAGCGTGTTGCGGAGGAACTCACCGGTCTGGGGATGCCGCCGCGCCGATCGCCCGGTGAGGAGCACGTTGACCTTGCGCGCCTGATTCGGCGAGCAGGGCAGCGGCGCACAGCGGCCCGTTCCGGCCAGGTCGTCGGCGTCGAGCGGCACCGCGGTGGGATTGTCGTCGTCGTCGATCAGGTCGAACGTGAAGCCCAGTCGATCCATCGAGAACGCAACGACCGTCGGCGGACGCGTGTTGATCCGCCGAACAAGGCGGAGCCCCTGACCGCCGTTCACGGGGTCGAGGTAGTAGGTCACCATGCGAATGCGGGTGGCGACCGATGGCACGACAGCCTGGCAACCCGGCGCGACGACCGCGCATTTGGGGGTCTCGGCCATGAGGCTCACGTAATGCGCGAGGGTCCCGGCCACCGCGACGCCCGGCTGGTTCAGGTCGAGCGGGTCGTTGGCCGCGAACTGCACCGTGTTGTTCACCACGCCGGTGACGTACTTCAGCGTGCTCATCGACTGCTTGGTGAGCATGATGAGGTCGCCCACCTGGATGTTGTCGCGAGCCGCGTCGGGCGAGTCGTTGATCACGACCGTTGGCACGACCGTCATGGAGGTGGCCGTGACCTGGGTGAGCTCGACGCCTTCGAAGGCACTGTCGGCCGCCAGGATCGTGATCATGTCGGTCGGTTCCCCCGCCACCACGGGGCCGAGCTCAGGGCCGGACGTCAGCGCGGGCAGCGCCACGAGGTCGTCGTCGAACTCGTCGACGATGGTGTCGGGATCCCCGGCCGGGTCCTGCGG
>JAEZCY010000066.1 GCA_023429845.1 Acidobacteriota bacterium | reverse complement strand
ACTCGCACCGCCTCGTCGGCAACCTGTTCGACGTCAAGCTGCGCGCCATCGAGAACCTCTGGAGCAACGGCGTCGACATCGTCCCCGTGACGACGATCGTCAACGGCGTCAACAACGAGCAGGTGGGCCGCATCGTCCGCTTCGCGCTCGACAACCCGCGCAAGATCTCGTTCCTGTCGTTCCAGCCGGTGTCGTTCACCGGTCGCGACGAGGAGATCACCGACGAGCGGCGCGCGGCGCAGCGGTACACGCTGTCGCACCTGGCGCACGACGTGAAGTCGCAGGTGAACCTCGGCGAGCCCGTCCGCGACTGGTTCCCGATCTCGTTCATGGGCACGTTCACCGACTGGGCCGACCTGGTGAAGGGGCCGCAGCAGGACTGGGGCAACCTGGCGTGCGGCTGCCACCCCAACTGCGGCGTCGGCATGGCCGTGATGGTGGACAAGGAAACGAAGGAGGCCGTCCCGGTCACCGCGTTCCTCAACGGCGAACAGCTCGCCCAGGACCTGCGGCGCGTCAACGATGCGGCGCGTGGCCAGAAGCTGTCGATCCTCGGCATGGCGCTGGCGCTGGCGAAGAACTACGACCCGTTCAAGTCGCCGACGCACTTCAAGCTGACCGACCTGCTCAAGAAGTTCGACAAGACCTTCGGCGCGTCGGGCAAGGAGTACGGCCGCGTGGACGGCCGCCGCACGCGCGAGGACATCGATCAGCGCCGGTCCGACCGCTGGAACTTCCTGTTCATCGCCGGGATGTGGTTCCAGGACCTGTTCAACTACGATTTCCGTCGCACGGAGCGCTGCATCATCCCGTATGCGACGCAGCAGGGCGAGATCAGCTTCTGCGCGTACAACACGGGCATCGGCTGGCGGAACATCATCGAGAAGATGCACATGACGGCCACCCTCACGAAGTGGTACGAGGAGCACGGCCGTCACGAGATCTTCGCCGGTGGCAAGCAGGTCAACCTGGGCTCGGCCGAGCACTCGCTGGTGCTGGACGCCGACGCGGTCGCCAAGGGTCGCCAGACGGACCTGGACGAGGCCGGTGTCGCCAAGAACGCGCGCGAGGAGAAGCTGCGGGCGCGTGACGAGGCCAAGAAGCGCGCCGAGCATGACCGCATGGCCGCCCTGTATCGGCAGCACGTGCTCAAGGAGCCGGCTCCCGAACTGGCGACGGGCCTCCAGATCCAGGGACTGAAGAAGACGGCGAAGCCGGAGACGACAGTCAACTGAGAAGAACCGTGCAATTGAGAATCTGAGATTTCACATTTCCAATTGCACGAACATGGCCAACGGGCGCGGGAAGCACACGCTTCTCGCGCCCGTGCTGTTTCTGCAGGCGGCGTGACGCCGGCGACGCGGGGCGAGAGGTGTCATGCGCGGCGCATGTCGCGCAATCGCGTTGAACTGCGGCGTCGATGCGACCGAGAATGCCGCTATCCGTCATCGCCGATGCTTCAGCCGATGCCGGCAAGGAGGAGTGATTTCCATGTCTGGTCCGCTTGCGATTGGCAGTACCGCGCCTGATTTCGAGGCCCACACCACCGAAGGTCTGCTCCGGTTCCACGAGTGGCTCGGCGACTCGTGGGGCGTCCTGTTCTCGCACCCGAAGGACTTCACGCCGGTCTGCACGACCGAACTCGGCGCGGTCGCTCGCCTGAAGGGGGAGTTCGACAAGCGCAATGTGAAGGTCATCGGCCTGAGCGTGGACCCGGTGGACCGGCACGCGGCATGGGCCGAGGACATCGCCGAGACGCAGGGTGTGGCGCCGAACTTCCCGATGATCGGCGATCCGGATCTCGCGATCTCGAAGCTGTACGGGATGCTGCCTGCCGACGCCGGCGAGTCGTGCGAAGGCCGCACGGCAGCCGACAACCAGACCGTCCGCAACGTGTACGTGATCGGCCCCGACAAGAAGGTGAAGCTGCTGCTGTGCTACCCGATGACGGCGGGGCGTAACTTCCCGGAGATCCTGCGGGTGATCGACTCCCTGCAACTCACCGCGAGGCACCGCGTGGCCACGCCGGCCGACTGGACGCAGGGCGAGGAGGTCATCATCGTGCCTGCCGTGTCGAACGAGGAGGCCAGCACGCTCTACCCGAACGGCTGGCGCACCGAGAAGCCCTACCTGCGCTACGTGCCGCAGCCGCAGGATCGATAGCCGACGGCAGGCGAGCGCCGCATGACCCTGGAGCCGCTGACTGCCGCCCAGCGTGACGCCGTGCTCGCCTGGCTCGGCGTGCCGTCGCCGGACCGGTCGCGCGCCTGGCTGGATGCGCTCCTGGCGGCCTACGCCCGGCGCGTCCCGTGGGAGAGCGCGTCGCGGATCGTCCGACGAGCCCGCCATGCCGACCCGGATGCCTGCGTGTCGCTGCCGCCGGTCTTCTGGGAGGCCGCCATGCGACAGGGCCTCGGCGGCACCTGCTTCGAGAGCAACGCCGCACTCGCGGCGCTGCTCGGCGCCGCCGGCATCCCGGCCGCTCTCACGATCAACGACATGCCGCCGACGGTGGCCTGCCACACGGCCCTCCTCGTCGAGGCCGACGGCGAGCGCCTCGTCGTGGATGCCGGGTTCCCGTTGTATGCCGCCGTGCCGCTGCCGCGACGCGACGAGACGCGGGAGGTCCACAGCCCGTGGGGAACCTTCTCGGCCACCGCGGCAGGTGCCGGGCGTTACCGGATCGGCCAGCGGCCGCACCCGCGGCCAGTGGCGTTCGAGCTCGTCGATCGTCCCGTGGCGCCCGACGACTACCTGACTGCGACGCGCGCAGATTACTGTCCTGACGGTCTCTTCCTCGACCGCGTCGTCATCAAGAAGGTCGTCGAGGGCACCATGTGGCGGTTCGCCAGCGGCGAGGGGCCGCGGGTGCTCGAGCGCTTCGAGGACGGGCAGCGCGTCCTGCGTCCCCTTCCCTCCGACCTCGCGGTGGCCGCGGCAGCTCTTGGCGCACATTTCGGCATCGACGTCCATACGGTGCGCCACGCTCTTCGACTCGTGGAGTCCGCGCCGTGACCGCGAAATGGGGGAGCACGATGCGTGGCTCGATTGTCGTTGCCTGCCTTCTGGGCGTTTCTGCCGGCATGGCCGCGAGCGTGTCCGCACAAACGCCGCCGGATGGGTACGCGCTCGTCTGGCACGACGAGTTCGACCGCGACGGCCTGCCCGACCCGGGCCGATGGAGCTACGACGTCGGCGGCCACGGGTGGGGCAACAAGGAGCCGCAGTTCTACACGGAAGGACGTCGCGAGAACGCACGCGTCGAACGCGGACTCCTGATCGTCGAGGCGCGGAAGGAAGCCTGGCAGGGCGCGCCGTACACGTCTGCGCGGCTGGTCACGAAGGGGAAGGGTGACTGGACGTACGGACGGATCGAGGTCAGGGCGCGGCTGCCGCGCGGCCGCGGCTCCTGGCCCGCCATCTGGATGCTCGCGACGACGCCGGAGCCGATGCGCTGGCCCGACGACGGCGAGATCGACGTGATGGAACACGTCGGGCACGACCACGGTGCCGTGCATGCCTCGGTGCATACGAAGGCCTACCACCACTCGATCGGCACTCAGAAGACCGGCAGGACCGCGGTGGCCGACGCGGCCGAGGCCTTCCACGTCTACGCGATCGACTGGGACCGGGACCGGATCCGGTTCTACGTCGACGACCGTCAGTACTTCCAGTTCGAAAGGGAGCCGGGCGGAAAGACGGTGTGGCCATTCGATGGACCGTTTCACCTGCTGCTCAACGTCGCCGTCGGCGGCGCGTGGGGCGGCCAGAAGGGCATCGACGAGTCGTCGCTGCCTTACCGCATGGAGGTGGACTACGTGCGGGTGTACCAGCGCGCACCATGACCGCCCGCCGCCCACGGACTCCGTCATACGGGTTGCGGTGGCCCTGGACTCGCGCTACCGTCGATCCATGGCCTCGACGCCTTCGCTCCGCGTGCCGTCGACGATGAACGCCAGCGCCGCCCGGCTCTGCGCGTGTTGCTGTTGTTGTTGATCCTCCTGTCCAGGTAGCGCTGGCCCTCCGGCCAGGCCTCGTCCACCCAGTTCGATTGCGACGCGTTTCCGGCGGGCTCCTCTCATGGAGTGCCTCGCGGGAGGCCGTGCTGCGATCACGCCACGACTTCGATGCCGCACGCCCGGCGTGCCGGCAGCAACGGATGAACCCCCATGCGTGTCCTGATGACGTTGGTCACTTACGCATTCGTCGCGATCGGCGCGACGGGAGCCGCGGCGCAGACCCCGCCGGCAGCCGCAGCACCAGCCACGGTCGAGGAGTGGCGTGAGCAGTACGAGGCCAACCTGCGCACGGAATACGGCTGGCTCAGCGTTGCCGGGCTGACGTTCCTCCCGAACGGCGTGCACACGATCGGCAGCCTCGCCGGTAACGACGTGGTACTGCCCGCCGGGCATGCACCTCTCGAAGTCGGGCGGCTCGTGGTCTCGGAGGCTGGCACGACGCTGTTCCTGAAGCCGGGCGTCCGCGCGCTGCTCAACGGGCAGCCGGCGGC
>JAEZCY010000348.1 GCA_023429845.1 Acidobacteriota bacterium | reverse complement strand
GCCTCCCGGAAGGGCGGTTGTTCGCTCTGCCTCGTTTTTTCGTCCTTATTCCAAGGGGATTGCTTGGGGAAGGTGCGGGAGACCGGGTGCGTCCGGTCTCCCGCGGGGTACTGCGGGTTTCAGGAGGAGATTGCTCCTTGCGGAGCGGGGTACTCTATTCTTAAGCAAGCAGAATGCCAAGCATCCCCGATCGACTCGATTCACGTTTTCCTTGGCATTCCACGCGAATCGACGTCTGCGGGCGTTCAACTCTGCTCCACCGGTGTAAACCGTGGGTGGAGCCCTCCAAAACAGCAGCACCTGTACGAACCCTATGCAGACACAAGGCGCTCCCGCCGGGTCAACGGCTGAGTCCTTTCGCCAGGGTCTCCGCCTTGTCGGCCAGGTACGACGCCAGCACGAAGTTGCGGTCGAGCAGGGCCTGGTTGGCCTGCTCGAGGAATCGCCGGGCCGTGTCGAGTTGTTGCCGCGCCGGTTGCGCGAGCGTTGCCACGTTCATGGCGTCGAGCATCGTCTTGGCGCGCATCATCACCTCGCGCGTGCGCAGCGCCGCCTGCTGTTCGTCCGCGGTCTGCGGCGTCCGCAGCAACGGCGCCGAGGAGGCCGGAGGCTCGGGCGTCTGAGCGACTGCTTCCGCGGGCGCGTCCGCCGCTGGTGTCGCGTCGGGGGCCTTCGGCTCGACCCGCGCCGCTGCCGGACGGGTGCTGCGCGCAGGCCGGTTGGTGGGCGTGGCGCGCTCGACAGTGGTGGCCTCGGTCGGGGCGACCGCTTCCGGCGGAGTCGAGATGACCCGGGGCGGGGGGGGAGGCACATCGAGCGCGACAGGCGTGGGGGCGAGCGCCGGCCGGCTGCGGGCGCACCCGGCGCCAGCCAGCGAACACACCACGGCCACGGCGATGATTGGCCTGCTCACGCCCAACGCGTGCCCTCTGCTCGTCACGTCCGCACTCTTCCTCTCAGGCGCGTGGCAGCCGCAGGCGGAACGTGGCGCCACGCCCCGGCGACGACTCCACCTCGATCGTGCCATCGTGCAGCTGCACCGTGCGATAGACCATGGATAGCCCCAGACCACTGCCCTGCTCGCGAGTCGTGAAATACAGGTCGAAAACCTTGCCGAGATGCTCGGGTGCGATGCCGGCACCACTGTCCACGACATCGACCTCGACCATCTGATCCTCGATGGAGCGCGCCCGCAACGTGAGCGTCCCGCCGTTGGGCATGGCGTCGATGGCGTTGAGCGCCAGGTTCAGCAGGGCCTGACGGACCATCGCCCTGTCCACCTGGATCGAGACCCACTGCTGCGCTTCCACTTGGACGATGATGCCCTGCTGCTCGGCCTGCGGACGGACCATCTCCGCGATGTCCTGCAGGAGCGCAGGGACGTGCACGGGTTCGAGCTGCAGTTCCTCCGGCCGGCTGAAGCGCAGGAAACCCTGCACCACGTGATCGAGGCGGCGGATCTCCTCGCCGATGATCGACACATGGCTCATCAGCTGGTCCAGCGCCTTGCGCGACGCCGCATCGTCGGTGTTGCTCAGGGCCACGGTGCCGGCGCCGGAGCTGGCGGCGGCGATGACCGGCGTGCCTCGTCCGAGCTTCTGCCGCAGCAGCTCGAGATGAATGGTCATGGCGTTGAGCGGGTTCTTGACCTCGTGCGCCACGCCCGCGAGCAGCCGGTTCAGGGACGCGAGCTTGCGCGAATACCGCAGCATCGTCTGCAGCTGCGACAAGGCGCCGACGTTGCGGGCCACGAGCATGACGCCGACGAAGCCGCGCACCTGGTCGGTGACCGGGTGGGCCATCAGCTGCTGCTGGCTGCGCGCTTCGCCTGCGCCACCCGGCAGGTCCGCCATCAACGGCCCGCGCGACGCACGCACCTGCAGGGCCTGCTCGACGATGGCGCGGCACGGGTGATTCTCCGGCACCGCGGCAGCAAAGGAGACGCCGGGCTCGAGGGCCGGCAACAGCACCTTCATCGCCGGGTTGGCGAAGACGACGTCGCCATGAGGTCCGACGATCGCGACCGCGTCCTCCAGCCGTTCGACGACCGACTCGGCGCGGCGCGCCTGCTCCACGAGCTGCGACCGCGCCGTCGAGACCGACTGGCTGAGCGCGTTGAAGGACGTGCCCAGGTCCTTGAAATCCTCGTCTGCGAGATCGAGCGTGACGTCTTCGCCCTGCCCGAGCCTGGCGATGCCGCTCTGGAGCACGTGGATGGGCCGCAGGAACCGGCGCGCCAATAGCCACGACAGGAGAGTCGAGAGCACGACCGCGGGAATGGCCACCCAGGCGATCCGCTTGAGGGCGTCCATCAAGCCTTCCCAGATCAGCACGGTGGACACGCCGACGCGAATGGACCCGAACCGCTCCTCGCCGAGCAGCAGCGGCTGCGTGACCTCGTAGCTGCGCTGCTCCCACACGCCGCGCAGCTGAGCGTACGGACTGCTGGCGAGCAGCTGGTCGAGCGCGGGCTGCTGCGGCACGGTCGTGCCTTCGAGCGTCGGTGAGCTGTGCACGAGCGCCTGGTCGCGCACGTCGGTGATCGTCGCGTAGGTGACGTTCTCGACGAACCCGATCGCCGAGAGCAGGATCGCCCGCAGGCCGGGGTCGGCCTGCAGGTCGGCGGCGGCCGTCTCACCGCTGCGCACCAGGGTGAACGCGCGCTGGTACGTCAGGTTCGTGAGCATGCGGCCGCGCAGCTCGCTCTCCTGCAGCAGGGCGTGCGCCTGGGCAGCGAGATACACCACGCTCAACGCGATCACCGTGAGCGCGACGATGGCCGTCACGCCCAGCACCTGCCGGGTCTGGTAGCTCAGACGCATGTGCGCCAAGCGTGATCAGTCCACGGACTGATCACGGCCCTTCATGCGATTCAGCTTGTTGTGCAGCGTCTTCAGGCTGATCCCGAGCAACTCCGCGGCACGCGTCTTGTTCTGGCCGGTGTGGGCCAGCGTGATCTCGATGAGCCGCATCTCCGCTTCGTCCACGGTGGTGCCAGGGGTCACCGTGATCTGGTGCTGCTCGGCCGCGGTGGTCGGCGGCGCCGACAGTTCCGGGGGGAAGTGCGTCGGCTCGATGAACTCGCCGGCCGAGAGAATCGTCGCGCGCTCGATCACGTTGCGGAGTTCGCGGACGTTGCCGGGCCAGTGGTACTGCTCGAGCAGCGCCAGCGCGTCCTGCGACACGCCCTTGACCTCTTTGCCGTTGCGGCTGGCAAACTCGGCGATGAACGACTGCACCAGCAAGGGTATGTCCTCGCGACGGGCGCGCAGCGGCGGGAGCTCGATCGAGAAGACGTTGAGGCGGTAATACAAGTCCTCACGGAGCTTGCCCTTGGCCACCGCATCGAGCGGGTTGACGTTGGTGGCCGCGATGATGCGGACATCGACGGTCTGCTCGGTGCGACCGCCCAGGCGCCTGAACGTCCGCTCCTGCAACACCCGCAACAGCTTGACCTGCGTGACCGGCACCATTTCGGCGATTTCGTCGAGAAACAGCGTGCCGCGGTGTGCGAGTTCGAAGCATCCCAGCCGGCGCTCGACCGCCCCAGTGAACGCGCCTTTCTCGTGGCCGAAGATCTCGCTCTCGAGCAACGTTTCCGGGATGGCGGCGCAGTTGATCGCGATGTACGGCTGGTTCACGCGATCACTGAGCTGATGGATGGTCTGCGCCACGAGCTCCTTGCCGGTGCCCGACTCGCCCCAGATCAGGACGGAGGCGCCGGTGGGCGCCGCCTGCTCGATCGTCCGATAGAGCTTGCGGATGGCCGGCGTATTGCCGATGATGCGCCCGAAACTGCCCTGGTCGCGCAGCTGTCGCCGGAGGACACGCACTTCGCGGCGGGTCTCCTGCCGCTCGACGGCCTTCGCGAGCAGGATCTGCAGGCGGTGCGGATCGACCGGCTTGGTCAGGTAGTCGTAGGCCCCGTCGCGGATGGCCTCCACGGCTGTCTCGACCGTGCCCTGCGCCGTGAGGATGACCACGCAGAGGTCGGTCAGCTGATCCTGCAGAGCCCGGAGCAGCCCGAGACCGTCCATCCGGGGCATCACCAGGTCGGTGAGGACGATGCCGGGACGGAAGGTCGTGATCTTCTGCAGGGCCTCCTCGCCGTCGGATGCATCCTCGGCGACGTAGCCCCACGCCCGGATCAGTTCCGTGAGGCCGACACGCGCCGCGCGGTCGTCCTCGACGACGAGAACGCGCTCACCCGCGGGTTGGTCCTGGGAGGCATCGGGCTGGCGGGACGACTCGATCGCGCTCGACACACGGCAACCTTTCAGAAAAGCAGCGTCGGCAAACGCACGCCTGCTGTCACAGCGTAACATCTACATGGTGAACGAACCGGCCGCGCTCGACGCATCACCTCAGCCGTTGGAGACACCTGTCCGGACCGGCCCACGCCACTCCCGCGCGCTGTCGCTGCTCGAGGTCCTGCTTTGTTCGGGTTTCCCCACGCAGCTGCTGATTGGTGGCCTGCTCGTGGCGCTCTGGGGACGCGTGTCCGCGGGCGAGGGCCTGCCGTTCGGGTTCGTGGTCGCCGTATCGCTGCTCGACACGCTTGCAATCGTCGTGCTCGTCTGCGCGTTCCTCTGGCTACGCGGGGAACGTCCCGGCGCGGTGCTGCTCGGACGCGGACCGGTCGGTCCGGAGATCCGCCGCGGCATCACGTATCTGCCTGTGGTGTTTGCCGTCGTGATTGCCATGGGCGCCCTCATCCAGTGGGCCGCGCCGTGGCTGCACAACGTGGCGCAGAACCCGCTGCAGGCCATGCTCACCTCACCGTGGCGCGTCGCGGTGTTCGCGCTCGTCGTGGTGCTCGCGGGCGGAGTGCGCGAAGAAGTGCAGCGCGCCTTCATCCTGCACCGCTTCGAACAGGACCTCGGCGGTGTGCGGCTCGGACTGGTGCTCTTCAGCGTCGCGTTCGGCCTCGGGCACCTGACGCAGGGCTATGACGCGGCGCTGATCACGGGCACGCTGGGGCTGTTGTGGGGCCTGCTGTACCTCTCGCGACGCAGCATCATCGCGCCCGCCGTCTCGCATTCGCTGTTCAACCTGATCGAGATCGGGCTGTACCAGTACGCGTCCAGGCACGGCCTGCTGCCTCCGGCCTGACCAGGCTCGGTCCGCCCGTCGCCCAGGGGGCGACGGCTACACACTCATCACGGCGACGGCGACGTCCTCATCACGGCGACGGCGACGCACGCGCGTCACTGGCGCGTCTCGTAGCTCCATTCCCCGACGATGACGCCGAGCACGCGCGGGTCGCCGGGCGCCTGCCACGTCGGTGAGACCTGCAGTGCGACGCGATGCCAGGGGTGCCGCCCAGGGTGCGGCGGCATCCGGTACTCCACCGTGATCCAGGGCCCGGCCGGCACCTCCCGCACGTCTGCACGCCGGCCGTCGATGAACACCTCCACGCGCTGGGGGCCGGGCGACACGTTGCGGATCGGCACGCGCACGTGGGTGGCATCGGCGGGCAGATACAGCACGGCGTAGCCCCGGCTCCAGCGGTAGACATCACCGGCTGCCCCGACCTGGTCGGCGTGCAGTCCCTCGTGGGGCGGCAGGGTACCGCCGGCGACCACTGTCGACGAACGCAGGACCCGCGCGGGCCAGCTCGCCAGGGTAAGCACCAGCACAGCGCCCGCAGCGAGGCGCCACCACCTGGGCAGCGGACCGCTGCCGAGTGTGGCCAGCGCCGCGCAGGTGGTGCCGACGACGATGTCCTCGCGCAGCAGGATGCGGTCCCCGGTCAGCATCGTCAGCGTGTAGCCGGTGAGGCCGGCGACGAGGCCGGCTGCGGGCCAGGTCGAGCGCGAACGCGCCGGCAGGTTGCCGTGTGCCCGCACACCGAGCGCCACACCGGCGAGCATCAGCAGCCAGGCACTCAAACCAATGGCGCCGAGTTCGCTGGCCACGAGCAGGTAGGTGTTGTGCGCCGACAGGTGCGCGTCGGGCGGCAGCGACTCGAGGCCGAGCCGCTGGCGGAACGTCTCGAACTCGTTGACGGAGTTCCCGAGTCCGACGCCGCTCACCGGTGCGGCCCGGATCATCGCGAACATCGCCTGCCACACCGCCACACGGCCCTTCGCGATGGTATCGGGCGGCTGGCGCAGGTTGAACGTGTAGAGCCAGGTGTGGAGGTACGAGGTCTGCTGGTGGTGACGGATGTCGAGCGACGTGCCGAGCACGACGGCCAGCAGGACGAGGCCGGCCACCGCACCACCGGCGCCGACGACGATCGGGCGCGCGTAGCGTCGCACGATCGCCGACGGGTCTGCGGCGTCGAGCTCGCGGCGGAGCGCGAGGAAGCCGAGTGCGCCGCAGCCGAAGGCCAGCGATATCAGCCCCGCACGTCCGGCGGTCATGACCATCGCGCCCAGCACGACAGCGAATCCGGTGCCCCAGGCCGCGCGCCGCCAGCCGGACACCGCCATGGCCAGGCCGATGATCACCGGCGCGATCAGCGCATAGAACGCGGCAAGTGCGTTCGGATCCACGTAAGTGGCATTGATCCGGATGATGCCGGCGTCGAAGACGCGCCAGGCCGACTGCAGCCCGAGGCCGGTCGTCGCCTGGTAGAAGCCGAACAGCGCCGTCAGTACGGCGCCGATGGCGCCCGCCCGCAGGACGCCGGCCCGCGTCTCGCGCGAGGCGACGCCGCAGACGACAAGGATGCAGCACCAGCCGTCAACGAGCGCCGTGAGCAGCGGCAGCGCCCGTCCGTCGCCGACCGCATCGACGACGAAGATGTAACCCGGCACTTGCGCGAACACGTACCGGGACAGGTGCGCCATCTCGGACGGCGACACGCGCACCGGCGTGAGGCTGACCAACACCGACACGGCGGCCACGGCGAGGAAGACGCCCCAGGCCGGCACCGCGGACGCGGACGTGGCCGGAGGGCGCCCGGCCGCCCTGCGCAGGAGCCACGGCAGCACCTGCGTCGCGACGACCAGGTGCACGATTGCGGGTGGGATGGCGGGCTCGAGTGTCGGCCACACGGGCAGGAGGGGAACGAGCCCGAGCAGAACCGCGGGCGACCATGCAGGCCGCACGCACGCGACCAGGGTGAGCGCCGCGAGCGCGGCCCGCAGCGCCCCTGGCACCTGGGGCGAGAACGCGACGGCCCATGCAGGTCCGGCCAGGTAGACCGCGGCGCCGGCAAGGGCCGCCGCGCGGCCGACAGCGTCGCGAACGACGCCCGGTGGGTGCGCCGTCCCGGTATTGTCGTCGGCCGGCGCCCCACCTGGAGCGTTCACCGCGGCACCGCCAGTTGCACAGGCGTCCGAGCCCGGATGCCCGCCACCCAGTCGTCGATCAGCGCGGCACGGCGGACCTCCACGAGGCGGCGGCGCGCGTCGGCGAGTTGCGTGGCCGTGGCCGCGACTCCTGGGGCGGGTGCCGCCTCCAGCTGCACCTCGAGATCGGTGGGTTGCGCGGCCGCCGTGAAGCGCTGGTCCATGTAGACGTCGATGCGCAGGTCGTCGGCGATCCACTGGCGCGCCCGGGAGGCGGGCAGCCCCAGCGCCTGCAGCGCGCGGGCCCATGCCTCAGGTCCCCCGGCCCGCTGCGTCGCGAGTGACACACGCTCGTCCACGGCGGCTCCGATGGGCGCCGGCACCGCGAGCCGTTCCACTTCGAGGTGCATCAGTTCGCGCGTGACCAGTCGGGTCACGGCGTCGGCATCCGTGCCTCCCGGCGGAATCGACCCGAACAGCCGGGCCGCCTGGACGTCCCGCCAGGTCAGCGCCTGGTCGCCGATCGTAGCGACGAGCCGGTCCACCAGCACGGGCTGGGCATGGAGGGGCGGCGCCTCAGCGACCAGCAGGGCCAGCAGCGCGAGGTATACTGCCGCGGCCGCGGTGCGGCGCCACGCATTCATGAGACTGACGGTCGTCATTCCTGTCTACAACGAGGTTCACACGCTGCTGAACCTGATCGATCGGGGGCAGGAGGTCGAGCTCGAGAAGGACCTCATTCTCGTCGACGACTCCTCCAGCGACGGCACGCGCGAACTCCTCCAGACGACGACGTTCCCCGCCAACGTGCGCGTGTTGTACCACGAACACAACCAGGGCAAGGGCGCCGCGCTGCGGACGGGTTTCGCTGCCGCGACCGGCGACGTGGTCATCATCCAGGATGCGGACCTCGAGTACGACCCGCAGGAATACCCGAAGCTCCTGGCCCCGATCCTCGACGGCCGCGCCGACGTGGTCTTCGGGTCGCGCTTCGCGGGCGGCGAGGTCCACCGCGTCCTCTATTTCTGGCACTCGCTGGGCAACAAGTTCCTGACGCTGTGCTCGAACGCCTTCACCAACCTCAACCTGACCGACATGGAGACCTGCTACAAGGTCTTCCGGCGTGAGGTGCTCCAGCAGATCACCGTCGAAGAGAAGCGCTTCGGTTTCGAGCCGGAGATCACCGCCAAAATCGCCCGCCTCCGCGTCCGGATCTACGAGGTCGGCATCTCGTACGACGGTCGCACCTACGAAGAGGGCAAGAAGATCGGCTGGAAGGACGGCGTCCGGGCCCTCTGGTGCATCGTCAAGTACAACCTGCTCCGCTAGATTCCCCTACGCAGCCCCGTCATCGCGCGTCGGCATTCGGCATTCGGCATTCTTCGTTATTCGCCGCATTCCCGCCTTCCGTCCTCGCCATTCCCG
>JAEZCY010000346.1 GCA_023429845.1 Acidobacteriota bacterium | reverse complement strand
CGTACCAGACGCTCGGCCTTCGTCGTTCAGCCTTCGACGTTCGCCGTTCCGCCTTCGACGTTCGCCGTTCCGCGTTCCGAGTTCGACGTTCCGACGTTCCGACGTTCGCCGTTCGTCGTTCCCGGTTCGGCTCTCGATTGGGCCGCAGCGTACCACGCGTGCACACGCCGGCCGCTTGTCGGCCGCGACATGCGGTCGGCTATGTTCGCTCGACGCTCGGCCCCGCCTGCGGGAAGCCGTCACACAGCGGAGTCACAAGGGCGAGGCGCACTGGCTCGGGCGGATATACTACGCATCGAGTTCGAGAAGCGCGAAGGGTGCAGGGAAGTTCACTGCAGGAATCGGGATGGTCGGGCCGCCATCCTCATGGTCGTCCGCGACCAGGAGAATCACATCGTCAGCCCGACCGCCACATCGTCTGTGCAGCAGCCGCTGCGCCGCCAGCCACGTCGAGCACCGCAAGTCGCGTGCCCTACCTGCCCGCGTTCCGTGAGTCACAGCCTCTTGCAGGACAGGGACCGTACCCCAGTGGGGTTGCACCGATGACACAGATCGAGCTCGCCGTCGCCGTTCGGCGTGAACGTGTCGCGCGTGAGGTGTGGGCCCCGTGCTGATCGCGCTGCTCCTCTCCATTCTCGCCGCGGCGTGCTCCGGGCCTGCGCTTCGCAGAGCTGCGCCATTTTCCGGGTGGCTCGCGAGCATCCTCCCCGCGAGCCTCTTTGCATACTTCCTGAACGTCGGGCTGAACCTCCCGGCGGCTGGCGCGCTCGTCGACCGAGTGGCCTGGATCCCGAGCCTCGGCGTGTCCATGTCGCTGCGGCTCGACGGCTTCTCCTGGCTCTTTGCGCTCGTCATCACTGGCGTCGGAACGCTCGTCACGATCTACGCCGGGGCGTACTTCGGCAACGCCTCTGTGATGTCCGCGCGGTTCCTCCGACTAGTCCTGCTCTTCATGTCCATGATGCTCGGCGCCGTCCTGGCCGACGACCTGATCGCCATGTTCATGTTCTGGGAAGGCACCAGCCTCCTGTCATTCCTACTGATCGGCTTCCACTCGGAACGCGTTGAAGCGAGGAAGGCCGCGCTCCAGTCACTGCTGGTCACCGCCGGCGGCGGCCTCGCGCTCTTTGCCGGCATCCTCCTGATTGGCATGACGGTCGGTACGTTCTCGCTGTCAGGCATCACGGCAGAAGCGCCCCGCCTGCTCGACAGCACGGTCGCGATACCAGCCATGCTGCTCGTGCTCGTTGGCGCCTTCACCAAGTCTGCGCAATTCCCCTTCCACTTCTGGCTGCCAGCTGCCATGGAGGCACCGACGCCTGCGTCGGCGTTCCTGCACTCCGCAACGATGGTGAAGCTGGGCGTCTACCTGCTCGCGCGGTTCGACCGTGTCTTCGCAGGCATGCCGGCTTTCGGCACCACGCTGATCGTGGTCGGGTCCATCACGATGCTTGTGGCCACGACGCGTGCCGTGATGTCGGACGGCTACAAGGCCGTGCTCGCGCACTCGACGGTGGCGTCGCTCGCGCTGCTCGTGGTGCTGATCGGACTGGACGGCGAGAGGGCCGCCACGGCCACGGTCTCCTTCATCCTCGCGCACGCGTTGTACAAGGCCGCCCTCTTCTTCTGCGCAGGTACGGCGATCCACGCTACTCACGAGGGACGCCTGCGCCACCTCACGGGTCTGTGGCGAGCCCTTCCCGGAACAGCCGTCGCGGCGGCGCTTTCCGCCATCGCCATGGCCGGACTGCCGCCGGCATTCGGTTTCATCAGCAAGGAAGCGGTCTTGGACGCGCACCTCGATTCGGCGGGAACCGTCGGCCTCGTCGTCGCAGCGATTAGCTCCGCAGCATTCGTGGCGATTGCCATCGTCGCCGGCGTCAGACCGTACTTCTCACGGGGATCGACGGAAGACATCTGGCATGGAGAATCGCCGGGGCTCGTGCTGGCGCCTCTGGTGCTCGGCGTGCTCGGCATCGGGTTTGGCGTGGTGCCTGGGCTTACGGTCGGCCCTGTCGTAGAGGCGGCCACCAGCGCGCTCCTCGGTGGTCCGCACGGCACGCCGCTCGCCCTCTGGCACGGGCTGACGCCGGCTCTGTTGTGGAGCGGGGGGTTGATCGCCGCCGGCCTGGCGGTGGCATGCGGGTGGAACAGGTTCCACGCGGCGCTGTCCGGCCGTCGAATCCTCGGACTGCTCCTCGGCGATGCGGCATACCAGGGTGTCTACGACTCGATTCTTGCAGTGGCCGGCCGTGCCACCAGCCTGTTGCAGAATGGCGACCAGCACAGGTACTCGAGCATCGTCGTGTGGTTCGTGATCGCTATGGCGGGCGTCATGCTCGCGACCGGCGAGAGTGGGATCCGGATCGATCTGCGCAGTGGCACACCGGATTTCGCCACAGGCATCGTCCTCGTCCTGATGGCAGCAGGGGCGATAGCCGCGACGCAGACGCAGTCGCTCCTGATGGCGATGATCTCCATCGGTGTGGTCGGGTTCGGCTCGGCGCTGATCTACCTGATGAACGGCGCGCCAGACCTCGCGCTGACGCAGTTCTCCGTCGAGGTGCTCGTCGTGGTCATCCTCACCGCGCTCCTGCTGCGTGTGCCGGCATCGGGGCCCACGCGAAGCCGTGGCGAGTGGCGGCGCGACGTTCTCGCGAGTCTCGGCATCGGTGCGATCGTCTTCATCGCGCTCGCGACGATGGTCGCAGAGCCGCTCGACCAGCGCCTGACCGAGTACTTCGCGAAGACCAGTTACACCGAAGCACACGGACGCAACGTCGTGAACGTGATCATCGTGGACTACCGGGGCGTGGACACGCTGGGCGAGATCTCGGTCATCGCGTTCGCGACGACAGCGGTGTGGGGCTTGCTGCGGCGCCGACGCGCTGGCGGGAGCCGCTGACATGCCGTCGGTCATCTTCTCGGCGGTCTCACGCCTCCTGTTCACGGTGATGATCGCCGTATCCGTGTACATCTTCTATCGCGGGCACAACGAACCGGGGGGAGGCTTCGTCGGCGGGCTCGTGGCCGCGTCCGGCTTCGCCATCATCGCGCTGGCACACGGCGTGCGCACTGCGCGCCGATGGCTCGTCGTCGACCCGACTGTGCTGCTCGGTGTCGGAGTGCTGTCCGCACTGTGCAGCGGCCTGCCGGGGCTGGTGCTGGACGGGTCCTTCCTCTCGCACCAGTGGATCACCGTGAATGGCCTGGCACTTGGCACCCCGGTCGTGTTCGATCTCGGCGTGTATCTCGTCGTGCTCGGCGGCGTCCTGTCGCTGATCGTCCGCTTCTACGAGGGCCACTGATCATGCACGTCTTCTACGCACTCGTCATCGCACTCATCGCCGCCTGCGGCGTCCAGCTCATGCTGTCGCGGCACATCATCCGGACCCTGCTGGGCATCACGCTGATGTCGGCCGCAGTGAACCTGATCATCTTCTACGCAGGCCGCATCGGCCCGAAGGAGCCGCCGGTCATGGTCGTGGGTGAGACGGCGCTGCCTGCCTCCTCCGCGAACCCCCTGCCGCAAGCATTGATCCTCACAGCGATCGTCATCGGGTTCGCGCTGACCGCGTTCGGTGCGGCGCTCGCACTGCAGACCTTCCGCTCGATCGGGACGCTGGATGGGCGCCGAATCGCTGATGCCGAGCGACTGGGCGCGCCCTTCGCGGACGACCATCGGCCATGATCGCGTTCCTGCAGGCACACGCCGTCCTGTGGCCGGTGCTGGTGCCGGTCTGCGCAGTGGCTCTCACCGCGTGTCTCTGGAATCATCGCGGAGCGCAACGGACGGTTTCGATGATCGCCGCCGTGCTCATGCTGGCTGCCGCCGTGCAACTGCTCGACATCGTCGCCGAGCACGGCGTGCAAGTCATCCGCTTCGGCGGGTGGGCCGCACCGTTCGGGGTGGTGTTCGCGGCCGACGCCCTCGGCGCCGCCATGGTCGCGATCACGGGTCTGCTCGCGGTCGTCACGCTGCTGTATGGCGCCGCCGATATCCGCAAGCGTCAGGAGCGGGCCGGCTATCACCTGCTGCTGCAGGGGCTGCTGGCCGGCGTGAACGGCGCATTCCTGACCGGCGACATCTTCAACCTGTATGTCTGGTTCGAGGTGATGCTCATCACCGCCATGGGCCTGCTCGTCATCGGCCGCACGCGATCTCAGCTGGACGGCACGTTCAAGTACGCCGTCCTCAATCTCTTCTCGACGCTGCTCTTCCTGGCCGGCGTCGCCGTGCTCTACGGATCCACCGGCACGCTCAACATGGCGGATCTCGGCACGGTCGTGCCCCACCTTGGGCCCTCACCTAGCCTGGGGGTCGCCGCTGCACTGCTGCTGTGCGCCTTCGGCATCAAGGCGGGCGTGTTCCCCCTGTTCTTCTGGTTGCCTGCGTCCTATCACACGGCGTCTATCGCGATCGCGGCCATCTTCGCCGGTCTCCTGACGAAGGTCGGTGTCTACGCCAGCTTCCGGGTGTTCACGCTGATATTTCCGATCGATGCGATCGGCCTTCGGGAGGTAGTCGCCGTGCTCGCGGCGTGCACGATGCTGTTCGGGGTATTCGGTGCGATGGTGCAGTGGGACGTGCGCCGCATTCTGGCGTTCCACATCGTCAGCCAGATCGGCTACATGTTGATGGGCCTGGCCGTCGCCACGCCAGCGGCCCTTGGCGGAGCGATCTTCTACATCGTCCACCACATCATCGTGAAAGCAAATCTCTTCCTGGTCGCCGGCGCAATGTACCGTGCGGCCGGGACCTACGACGTACGGAAGGCGGGCGGTCTGACGACGGCCAGCCCGCTCCTGACCGTGCTATTCCTCGTTCCCGCGATGTCGCTGGCCGGTATTCCACCATTTTCCGGGTTCTGGGCGAAGCTGCTGGTCATCGATGCCACGTTTCGACACGGCGACGTGTGGCTCGCCGTCGTCGCGCTGTTCGTCGGCCTGATGACGATGTTCTCCATGAGCAAGATCTGGATAGAGGCATTCTGGCGACCCGGGACTCGCACCGTCCCGGTGCGCAAGGTGCCGCTACCGATGGTGGCCGCGAGCGGGCTCCTTGCGGTAGTGACCATCGGCATCAGTCTGTTCCCGGAGCACCTCATTGCGTATGCCGGTGTGGCAGGCCGGGCGCTGGCCGAGCCAGGGCCGTACATCGCAGCAGTCCTCCATCCCGGAGGGAGCGGAGCACGATGACGGCGCGTCTTCCGTTGACGGCCTGGGTCGTCGAAGCCGTGGCGCTCGGAGGCGTGTTCCTCTACGAACTCGGGCTCTCGTCCGTCATCGTCGCGAGGGCAGCGTTGTCGCGCACGCCGCGCACGGCCTCGGCGATCATCGCCGTGCCGATCGAACTACGTACCGACCTCGGCATCGCACTGCTGGCAAACCTCGTGACGCTGACGCCCGGCACCTGCTCGCTGCACGTCAGCGACGACCGCCGGACCTTGTACGTGCATGCGCTGAACGTCGACGCTCCCGAGGAGGTCATCGTCGGCATCAAGAGCGCGTTCGAGCAGCGGATTGCGAGGCTCGAGCGATGATCGCCGCAAGCAACGAGGCGCTCCTGGTCATCCTGATGTTCCCGCTGGCCCTTGCCGTCTGGCGCATGATCAGCGGCCCGACGTTCGCCGACCGCATCGTCGCGATCGACATGCTCACGGGCCTGGCCGTCGCTGTAGCCGCAGTGACCGCCGCCCTCACGCGACGGCGCGAGTTTCTGGACGTGGGTTTCGGTCTGGCCCTCATCAGCTTCGTGGGCACGTGTGCCTTCGCAGCCTTCGTCGAGCGAAAGGGTCGGGACAGCAGATGATCGACGTGCTGGCGCTCGCGCTGAAGGTAGTCGGCGTGGGGTTCCTCATTGCGGCGGCTGTCGGCGTCGTCCGATTCTCCGACCCACTCCAGCGGATGCATGCGTCGACGAAGGCGGGAACGGTCGGGGCGGGATTCGTGCTGCTCGGCGTGTGCGTAGAGATGCTGCGCTGGGACGTTGCGCTGATGTGCGGTGGCACGATCGCGTTTCTGCTGCTCACAGTGCCGATCGCCGGTCATCTCCTTGGCCGCGCGACCTATGTGTCCGGCGCGCGACTGGAGGGCCTTGCCGATCGCGATGCGCTCCACGGCGTGCTCGAGCGGAGCACGACGACGCTCGATCAACGGCTGTCAGTGCCCCGGGAAGACTCGGGCCCACCCTTCAGGGAGGAGTGACGGGGTTCAGTCACCGGGGCGCGCTGGGGCGCTGCGACGCGGCTGTCCTCGTGAGCGTCACGGGCCGACCGGCGACAGGCTTGCCGTTGATCGCCAGGTACTCGTAGCGGACGCGCAGCGTAGACACACCCGCGAACCGTACCTGCGCAACGGTGTCGAGGCTCACCGGCACGTGCGCGCCGTCGATCCGTTCGTACTGCCGGACGAGGCGCACGGACCGGGTCCAGAAGGAGGGCCGCTTCACCAGCTCGCCCTCCACCCGCTGGATACCGCCGTCGGGTGCGAGCACGAGCGTCCCTTTCACCAGCATGTCGTCCTTGCGCCGCGGCACGATGCCGACTCGCATGAGCCCGTCGGTTGCGGTCGGAGCGGAGAACTCGTAGTTGTCACGCGTCAAGCCGGATCGTCGCGCGTGGCCATCGCGGTGCACGGCCTGCTCCTTCTCGAGCGCCTCGTGCAGGACCTTGCGGCGGATGAACTCCGATCCGCCCTCGTCCAGGACTTCGTAGTGGAAGGACCCGTCTTCCCGCAGCTCCGTGCGGGCGACGAGCCAGGCGTCCTTGTTGTGCCGCTCGTTCTCCGACTCGAAGCGTCGTATCGCGACATAGCTGCGAAGGGGCGGCTCCACGCGGAACGGGAGCGGCTCGACCTGCGGCGCTCCGGAGTCCGCTTGCGCCTGCACCGGCGGAGTGGCCAGCAGCGATGCAGTCAGCACGAGACCGATGGCCGCAAGCAGGTGCGTCGTCGCCGTGATGCGTGCCGCTCGGGCCCGCGCGCAGGTGGCCATGATGTGCCCTGATGCACATGGTATGCCCACCCACGCGGAAGCGAGCCGCGTGGCACGCTCGCACGGCCGAGGCGGTCCGACTCGCCCCGACGCGCCGCCGCCCTTGGTCTGCATGGAGATGCTACATGCGACCAGCTACCATCTTGGCGAGTGATGCCCGACGCCCTCCTTGCCCTGTCACACGTCACCGTCATGCGCGATCGCACTCGCGTGCTCGACGATTTCTCCCTGCTCATCCCCGCCGGTCAGAACGTCGCGGTGCTCGGCCCCAACGGCTCCGGCAAGAGCACGCTGCTGAAGGTCGTCACCCGCGAACTGCACCCGGTGTACAAGCCCGAGACGAAGGTCACCGTACTCGGACAAGAGCGCTGGACGCTGTGGGACCTGCGCGCCGCCATCGGCATCGTCTCCAACGACCTGCTGGCGACCTGCACCCGAAAGATCACGGCGCGTGAACTGCTGCTGTCGGGGTTCTTCGGGAGCATCGGCCTCTGGCCCCATCACGAGCCGACACCGGCGATGCAGGACAAGGTGGACGAGGTGCTCGCCTGGCTGGGGCTGTCGCACCTGGACGATCGGCAGATGACCCGGATGTCATCCGGCGAGGCGCGCCGGGTTCTCATCGGACGCGCCCTCATCCACGAGCCGCGCGCACTGATCCTGGACGAGCCGATGTCCAGCCTCGATCTCGGCGCGGCGCACGAGGTTCGCGCCACGATGAGCGCACTCGCTCGACGCGGGACGAGTCTCGTGCTCGTCACACACGACCTCGCCGACATCGTCCCCGAGGTCACGCGCGTGGTGGTGCTCAAGGGCGGCCGCGTCGCGCAGGACGGCCCGCCACACGAGGTGCTCACCGCCGCCACCCTGAGCGACCTGTTCGGGCGGCAGGTCGAGGTGTCGCGGCGCGACGGGCACTACCATGCGTGGTAGCGAACTGGGAACGTTCCCTGCAAGGGTCAGCGGCATGGTAAACAGCACCAACAGCAGACCTGCCGGCGACCGCGACCAGCCGGGAGACATCCACGAGAGCGTCGAGGCCATGGGCGGAACGGGCGACGAGCGGGAATCGCTCCCCCGCGGCGCGTCGCAGGACCAGGCGGCCGGGCACGCGCCGGGCCAGCCATCCAATCTCCAGAAGGACCCGGACGACTGGACGACCGGAGACGAGCGGATGACCGACGCGCAACGGTCGTACCTCACCACGCTGTCGCACGAAGCCGGAGAGCAGCCGCCCGGCGAACTCACGAAGGCCGAGGCTTCCAAGCGCATCGACGTGCTCCGTCAGCGCACCGGCCGCGGCGTGGACGGCTGACCTGCGTGGCGCTGACGCGAGATCTCGAGTCGAGCACGTTCGCCGACACGTTCGTCCGGAGCCTTCCAGCCGACCCCGACCAACGCAACGCGGCGCGGCGCGTGCCGAACGCGAGCTATTCCCACGTCGTGCCGACACCCGTGCGAGCGCCGGAGCTCATCGCCTGGTCGGATGCGATGGGCGAGCGGCTCGGACTCGCTCGACCGTCATGCGGCGCCGGGCCCGCGGCCGAGATCCTCTCCGGTAATCGGCAGGTCGCCGGCATGCGTCCGTACGCGGCACGGTACGGCGGCCATCAGTTCGGCCATTGGGCCGACCAGCTGGGTGACGGACGCGCGATCACGCTCGGCGAACTGCAGGCGCCCGACGGCACGAGCTGGGAACTGCAACTCAAGGGCGCGGGCCGCACGCCGTACTCACGCACGGCAGACGGCCGCGCGGTGCTGCGTTCGTCGGTGCGCGAGTTCCTGTGCTCGGAAGCGATGCACGCCCTTGGCGTGCCGACGACGCGCGCGCTCAGCCTGGTGACGACGGGCGAGCCCGTCCTACGGGACATGTTCTACGACGGACGGCCCGAAACCGAGCCCGGCGCCATCGTCTGCCGCGTCGCGCCGTCGTTCGTGCGATTCGGCAACTTCCAGATCCACGCCGCCCACCGGGAGATCGATCTGCTGCGGCGGCTCGCCGACTACGTAATCGCGACGCAGTACCCCGAACTCGGCCCACCGTCGAGTGCAGCCTACCTCGCGTTCTTCGAGGAGGTGTGCCGCCGCACCGCCGTGCTCGCGGCTCACTGGATGCGCGTCGGCTTCGTGCACGGGGTGCTCAACACCGACAACATGTCCATCCTGGGCCTGACGATCGACTACGGTCCGTACGGGTGGCTCGAGGGCTACGACCCGACCTGGACGCCCAACACCACGGACGCGGGCTCGCGCCGGTACCGGTACGGGCAGCAACCCAACGTGGCGCTGTGGAACGTGGCGCGGTTGGGCGAGGCCCTCGTCCCGCTGATTGACACGCCGGACGACCTGCAACGCGGGCTCGAGGCCTACCGCGACACGTTCGACGCCGCGTTCGGCGCCATGCTGCGCGACAAGCTGGGACTGGACTCGCTCGACACTAATGGCGAGGATCCGCTGCTGGTCGGCGTCTTCGAACTGCTCGAAGCGGAAGAAACCGACATGACAATCTTCTTCCGCAACCTGGCGATGGTGCCCGTGCATGCCGAGCCGCCGGACGACGAGGCGTGGCTGGCACCGCTGCGCCCCGCCTTCTACGACGCAGGCGTGCTCGATCGCCCGCATCGGGGTCGCGTGCTCGGGTGGCTGCGCGCCTATGCGGAACGCGTTCAAGCCGAGGGCAGGCCCCAGACGCACCGCGTCGCACGCATGAACAGCGCGAACCCGAAGTACGTGCTGCGCAACTATCTCGCACAGCAGGCGATCGACGCCGCGGCGGAGGGCAACACCGGGGTCATCGAGCGGCTGCTCCGCGTGCTGTCGCGGCCGTACGACGACCAGGCCGGCGAGGACGACCTCGCCGAGCGGCGGCCCGAGTGGGCGCGCCACCGCGCCGGTTGCAGCATGTTGTCCTGCAGTTCGTGAGACTCGGCTCCCTGCTGCTATCCTCCGGCGCATGTGTCGCTGGCTCGCCCTGCCGCTCGCCGCTGCGGTCACCCTGACGCCGGCGTGCGCGCGTGACGGCGCGCACGCTCCCGCCGTGCCGGCTTCCGCGCCGGAAGCGGCAAGCGGGTGGATCGACAAGCCGGGCTGGGCGTCCTCCACATGGATGGTGGCGGCAGCCAACCCCCTCGCAACGGCGGCCGGCGCGGAGATGCTGTCCGCGGGCGGCACGGCCATCGACGCGGCGATCGCCGTGCAGATGGTGCTCACCCTCGTGGAGCCGCAGTCGAGCGGCATCGGTGGGGGCGCCTTCCTCCTTCACTGGGACGGGCAGCGTGTTGCCGCGCTCGACGGCCGCGAAACTGCCCCCGCTGCGGCGCGCGGCGACCTGTTCCTTCGCGATGGCGCGCCGATGCCCCTGCAGGACGCCATCGTCGGCGGTCGTTCCGTCGGCGTGCCGGGGGTCGTGCGCATGCTGGCCCTCGCCCACGACCGCTACGGGCGCCTGCCGTGGCGACGCCTCTTCGAGCCTGCCATCCGGTTGTGCGACGAGGGCTTCGTCGTCAGCGGACGTCTTGCCCGCCTGCTGGAGCGGGAGCGAGCCCTGCGCGACGACCCTCGTGCCCGTGCGTACTTCTACGACGCGGCCGGAGCGCCCAGGCGGGCCGGCGATGTGTTGCGTAACCCACAGCTTGCCGGTGTTTTCCGGCGGCTCGCCGACGAGGGCGCCGATGCGTTCTACGGTGGCGGGATCGCCCGCGACATCGTCGCCACCGTTGCCGCGCATCCGACCAATCCAGGCACTCTCAGCGAAGCCGACATCGCGGGCTACACGCCGGTCGAGCGTGAGGCGCTGTGCTTCCCTTACCGCACCGTGCGCATCTGCGGCTTCCCGCCGCCCGGCAGCGGCACGCTCGCGCTGGCGCAGATCCTCGGCATGCTCGAACCCCAGGACGTGGCGGCACTGGCGCCGCAGCGCGACGCCGATAACCACTGGTCACTCGACCCGCGCGCCGTGCACCTCTACACGGAAGCGGCGCGGCTCGCCTACGCCGACCGCGACGTCTACGTCGGCGATCCCGCATTCGTGCAGGTGCCCGTCCAGCCGCTGATCGCGCCGGCCTACCTCGCTCAGCGCGCCGGGCTCATCGGCGAGCGTTCGATGGGCCGCGCCACCTTCGGCGTGCCGCCCGGCGTCACAGCCGCTCGCCTGCCCGGCGTGCCCCTCGAGCGCCAGTCCACGTCGCACATCTCGGTTGTTGACGCCGACGGCCGCGCTCTCGCCATGACGACGACGATCGAGGACGGCTTCGGATCGCGACAGATGGTGCGGGGGTTCCTGCTCAACAACCAGCTCACCGACTTCTCTCTCGTCCCGACAACGACGGCAGGCGCTGCGGTGGCCAACCGCGTCGAACCTGGCAAGCGGCCCCGGTCGTCGATGACGCCGCTGCTCGTGTTCGACCGCGCGGACGGCCGGCTGCGGATGACCCTCGGCTCACCCGGCGGCAGCGCGATCATCAACTACGTGGGCAAGGTACTCCTCGGAACGCTCGACTGGGGACTGGACGTGCAGCGCGCCATCGACCTGCCGAATTTCGGGAGCCGGAACGGCCCGACCGAACTCGAGCGTCAGCGAGCTGGCGACGCGCTCGGCGACGCGCTCGAAGCTCGCGGCCACGACGTCGCCTATGTCGAGCTCACCTCCGGTCTGCAGGCGATCGAACGAACGTCGTCCGGCTGGTTCGGGGGCGCGGACCCCCGCCGGGAAGGCGTGGCCGTCGGCGATGAGCCGCCCACGCCCACTCGGCCGCGTCGCTGAGGCGCCGGCTGCGGAGCGCGACGCTGTCATGCATGGCCGAAGGCTTGCAAACGTGGCGGCCATGAACATCGTCGAACTGATGACCCCGAATCCGGCCTGCTGCACACCCGACACGGCGATAGAAGAAGTGGCCAGGCTCATGCGTGATCACGACTGCGGCGAAATCCCGGTCGTGGAGTCCGATGCCGCCAGCAAGCTGGTGGGCGTTGTCACCGATCGCGACATCGTGATCAGGCTGATTGCACAGGGCCAGGATGTGCGCACTGCCACCGCCGCCTCATGCATGACCCAGCCGGCCCTGTCGCTCCCTCGCGACGCCCAGGTCAGCGACGCCATCGAGATGATGCAGGCGCACCAGGTGCGTCGCCTGCCCATCGTCGACGAGAACGGCATCGTCCGGGGCATCGTCGCGCAGGCCGACCTCGCGCGATGGGCAACCTCCGAACAGGCAGGTGACCTCGTTCGCGACGTGTCCGAGCCGACGCGCCAGGCGTAGCTCACACGCTGGCGACCCTGAGTGTGGCGTCGAGCGTGTCCGGCGTCACCCTCGTGCCGCTCAGGCCGGCCTGCATGATCGCGATGCCGAGCGCCAGTGCGGCGTTGGCCGACGCTACGGACTGTGCCGGCGGGATTCCCGTGTCCATCGCGTCGATCAGGCTCGCCAGCAGCGACGAATGGACGTTCGTCGGCACCACCGTGGCCTCGGAAGGTAACGGCGCCAGTTCGCGGTATCCCGTATACCGCGGGCTCGGCGCCGGCGACAGGACCTCCCATACGTCGTTGCCGATGCGCACACGGCCGTTGGCGAAGATCAGGTCGATCTGGAAGACGAAGTACCGCTTGGCGCCGCCGCTGACGAAGGCCTCGACGCCGTTGGCAAAGGTGATGCGCGCGCGTCCCCCACGATCGGGCACGGCGCCTTCCGCCATCGCCGCTTCGAGTGCGGCGCGCGCCGGATCGTCCTCGCGACCGTCGCCGCCGGTCGGCCCGCCCGGGTCGATCGAATCGAGCATCGCGTCCACGCGGGCCCAGGGCCCACACCATGCCAGCAGCAGATCCCACGCATGGGTGCCCGTGTGGATGACATGGCCGCTGAACAGTACGTGCACGGACTCCAGCCGGCCGAAGGTCTCGTCTCGAAGCCACGCCTCGACGGCCCGGTAGCGCGCTTCCGCGCGGCGCGGATGATCGACGACCGCCGCGACGCCTGCTGCGTCGAGGACGCGCTGCAGCTCGAGTCCCTCGTTCACCGAGGAGGCGATGGCCTTCTCGATCCACAGGCCCCGCACGCCTGCCTCGGCTGCCGCGCGGCACATCGCGAGGCGATCGCCCGCATATGCGCAGACTGAGACGATGTCGAGCCGCTCACGCGCAAGCATTTCGGAGTAGTTCGCGTACCGATGCGCGCCCGGTACGTTCCACTGTTCGCCGAATGCCACCAATCGTTCTGGATCGATATCGCATCCCGCCACCAGGGCGGTACGTGGCTCGGCCGCATACCACCCCGCGTGCGTGTGCGGCTTGCTGCGGAGCGGGTCCCGCTCGAGCAGTGAGGCGATGCGGCCCGTCCCGATGATGCCCGCACGGCAGGGAGCGATGGGCAGCGTCACGAGACGATGAGTGTCACCGACGTGTTGTTGAAGCGACCGACGCTGGCCGCCGCCTCGTCGAGCGCGGCACGATCGACCCTCCGCAGGCGACGGCGCGGGTGCACCTCGATCGCCAGCCCCTCCCTTCGGGCCACCGGGCGCCACGTTCCGGCAATCTGCCCGTCCACCAGGAAGGCGTGATGGAACACGATTGATCGCTCCGTCCCCGCCGAGGCAGCGGCCAGGCCATGCGGCACGACCGCACGATCCCGATACGCGACCGTGTACTCGTCGTACACCGGCAGCAGGTGAGCGAGCGGCTCGTCTCGAGCTGATGGCGCCGCCTCTTCACTATCCAACCACCAGTACCGCAGGCCGTCCGCCTCGCAAGATGAGGCGCGCAATGCCTCGAGCACGCGCCGGGCATCGGTCATCCGCAAACCGCACCACCATGTGAAGTCGCGAAGCGTCGCCGGGCCATGGCTGCGGAAGAAGCGGACGACGATGCGTTCGAAGGCATCGTCGCGCGACAGTGCCGGAGTGCTCGTGACCCGCTGGTCCAGGAGCGCATACGTGAAGTGCTTGCCTCGTCGCGGGCCGCTGCACACAACGGCGTCCAACCCGGCGTGCAGTAGCAGGTGAGCGAGCCGCGAGCCGGTCGCGACGATGCCACGGGCCTCGAGCGCCGACGAGAGCTCTGCGCGCGTGAGATTCGGCTGGCGGCGCAGCGCGCGTTCGAACACGCGATGCGCCTGTTGCCGGACCGCGACGTCGATGCCGAGCTGACGGTCGTACGAGGCCATGGACCCGCGGATGCGTGCGGCGGTCAGCGCGAGCAGCCAGCGTATGTCCTCGGGGACGACGAAATGCCACGTCGGCCTTAGCACATGGGTCCGGAGGATGCGTCCCTCGTCGAACGCGGCGCCCACATCCGCATCGAGGCTGCCCGTGCCGAGCCGTAGCCCGAGGGCCCAGCGGGCCGGTCCGAATTCCTGAGCCTGGACGCCGCCCAGCCACGACACGACATCCTCGGGCGAGCCGGCCATCGGCGAGAGGAGACGCTGGGCCGAGAGACGCCGCCGCACGAGATCAGGCACGGTCATGGCATCACAGGGTGTCATGCAGCGTTGCGAACAGACCAGCAGCCCGCGCGAGGCGAGCCCGATGACGTGCCAGAATGGCCGGGTTTCACCCGACGTGTTCGAGCCCGGGAGGGGGACGCCATGCCCAACACAGGCCTGCCGCTAGGACTGGGACGCTCGACCGCCCTGGACCTCAGCGTCCTCGAGGCCATCGCGGACGGGAGGTCGCTCGAGGCCGTGCTGTCGCTCATCGCGTGCGGGCTCGAGCAGACGATGGTCGGCTGGCATGTGTCGATCCTGCTGGTCTCGCCGGACGGCATGCTGTTGCATGGTGCGGCGCCGAGCCTGCCCGACGCGTACGTGCGCGCCATCGACGGCGAGCGCATCGGGCCGGACGTCGGGTCGTGCGGCACCGCCGCGTTCACCGGCGAACTCGTCGTGGTGCCGGACATCGCCACGGACGTGCGGTGGACGTCCTACCGTGAACGGGCACTGGCCCACGGTCTCCGTGCCTGCTGGTCGATGCCTGTCGTCGGCGCCGACGACAAGGTGATTGCCACGTTTGCCGTGTACCACGCCGCGCCCTTCGTCCCGGGCCCCGCGCACCTGAGCCTGGTTGGACGTTTCGCGCATCTGACCCGTGTGGCCATTCAACACGACCTCGCGCACCGCGCCGTACGGGCCAGCGAGGAGCGGTTCCGCGCCGTGTTCCGGGATGCGGGTGTCGGCTTGTGCATCACCGACACCAGCGGGCGGTTCACGCAGAGCAATCCCGCCTTCCAGCGCATGCTCGGCTACACGGACGAGGAACTCCGGCAGCTCACCGTGGACGACCTCACTCACCCGGACGACCGCGACAGTAACGCCGCGCAGCGCGCAGAGCTGGCGGAAGGACGCCGCGAGAGCGTCGTCGCGGTGAGGCGCTACATCGCCAGGGACGGGCGTGTCCTGTCGGCGCGCGTCACGCTGACGGCGAGTCGAGGCGCATCGGGGCAGGTGACGGGCACGATCGGGCTCGCCAGCGACATCACCAAGGAACGCGCGGCCGAGGAGGAGCGTCGGCAGCAGCAGTCGCTGCTGCAGATGGCCTCCAGGCTCGGGCGATTCGGCGCATGGTCGATGGACGTGGGCTCGAGCACGCCGCGGTTATCCGAGCACGCACTCGCAATCCACGGCTTTGCGCGCGGCGTCGCGCTGACCGTGGACGACATTCGTGCGCAGATCGACAGCGCGGACCAGCCGCGGCTGCGGGCCGCGGTGCAGGCATGCGCCACGCATGGCGTCCCCTTCGACGAAGAGCTGCAGTTGAGGTCGCAGGCCGGAGATGTGCGCTGGGTCCGGCTGATCGGCGAAGCGCTCCGCGACGACAGCGGCGCCATCCGCACGCTGCAGGGTGCGGTGCAGGACATCACGGACCGCAAGCGGCTCGAGCAGGAATCGCTGCGGTCGCAGCGCCTCGAGAGCATCGGGACGCTCGCCGGGGGCATCGCGCACGACCTGAACAACGTGCTCACGCCGATCACGATGGCGGTAGGGGTGCTCAAGCAGGGCGAGCTCGATCCGGCGCGGGTGCAGATCCTCGGCGTGCTCGAGCAGAGTGCGACGCGTGCCGCCAACATGGTGCAGCGGGTGCTGTCGTTCGCGCGGGGCGCAGAAGGACACCGCAGCCGCGTGGACCCACGCAAGGTCGTCGGCGACGTCACGGCGCTGCTGGCCGACACGCTGCCGAAGACCCTTCGGCTCTCCGTGGACGTCGGCGACGACGTGCTCCCGGTCGAGGCAGATGCGACGCAGCTGCATCAGGTGCTGCTCAACCTGTGCGTCAACGCACGCGACGCAATGCCGCGTGGCGGCACCTTGCGCGTCAGCGCGCACAACGTTGCGACCGGCGACGCCACCGCCGAGCCGCCCCGCGTGTGCTTCAGCGTGCAGGACGACGGGGAGGGCATGCCGCAGACAATTCTCGACAGGATCTTCGACCCGTTCTTCACGACGAAGCCGGCTGGCCATGGCACCGGCCTGGGGCTCCCCACCTCTCTTGGCATCGTGCAGGCGCACGGCGGCGTGATCGATGTCACGAGTGCGCCCGGACAAGGCAGCCGGTTCGACGTCATCCTGCCAGTGGCGGCGACAACTGAGCGTGCCGATAGCGTGCCCGTGGACGCGGGCGGGGTAACCGGAGGGCCCGGTATCGTGCTGCTCGTGGATGACGAACCGGCGGTTCGCCTGATGTCGCGCCACGTGTTGGAGCGCAGTGGCTACCGTGTACTCGAGGCCAACAGCGGCGAGGAAGCGCTCGCGGCGCTGGCCAGGCTCGGCGACGCGATCGACGTCGTGCTCACCGACATGATGATGCCGGGCATGGACGGCGCCACGCTCATTCGAAGCCTGCGCGCTGGATGGGCCGACATTCCAGTCATCGGCATGAGCGGCATCGGGGTCTCGGAACGCTTGACACCGACGGAGGCGGCGGGTCTTGCGGGATTTCTTCCCAAGCCGTTCACGCCAGAACTGCTGCAGGGTGCCGTGCACCAGGCTCTGCACCGAAGTTCCAGCGACTCGCGATAGAACGAAGCTGCCCGTTGCGTACCAGCCACGAGCTCCGTGGCTGCATCGCTCGTCCCGCCACATCGGACCGGTTCGCAGCCAGCAACGGCAGGCGGCCCAAGCGGGTCTCGAACGCTCGATCGTGCCTTGATAGCACTTGCGCGGAAAGCCATTTTCGACCGACCTTGCACAATCGCGGGCTGGGCGGCCGATGCTGGATATTGCTGGACTATAGATCGCACTTCGCCTAAGCTCGCTCGCGTTCGAAATCCGAACAGCACGTCGTGGTGATCAGTAAACCCTCGGTAACTGACTACACCTAGACCGATGAACACGATAGTTGGCGGTCATCCGATTTCTCGGCTCCGCATGCTCGTCGTCGTGGCTTGGATCGCTTCGCTGGGCATCGCCTTCCTGGCTGGTGCCATAGCGTTCCGGGAACGCCACGCCCTGCGACAGTTCATCCGCACGGCCATCTCAGGGCGCGTCGTCCAATCGAGCCTGTACAACATCGCGGTGCAGACAGTACCCATTCCAGGGCACGGTCGCGACGGTGGAGTCGACGCGCTCGACGACGGGCTGTTGCTGGCCAATCGCCTCGGCGAGATGTGGTTCGTGACATCTGCCCGCGAACTTCAACCTGTCACCCTCACGATTCCGATCAATGTGGACGCCTTCAACAGCGATCCGCACAACAACACCACAGACCTTCGCGATCAGTTCAGCGTAAAGGACATTCTCGTCCAGCAGCGCCCGGACGGCGTGCGCCTGCTGGCCTCGTACAACTACTGGCACGCCGACGACGATTGCTACGTGCTGCGCGTCTCGGACATAGAAACGACCACGGCGGCGCTCCGCGGCAATACGTCTGCGCCATGGCCGGCGTGGCGGACGCTGTTTGAGACGACACCCTGCCTGCCGCTGGAGATTGCGAGCGGCATCCGCAATCCAACGAAGGATGCCGGCGGACGGCTTGTAGCCCTTTCGGACGGCGAAGTTCTGCTCAGCGTCGGCCGCTTCGGCGTACGGGGCGGCGAGGATTCGGCCACCGACTATTCGCGAGGCGTACAAAGCGCCGACAACTCCTACGGCAAAGTCGTACTCATCAACCTGGAAAGCCGCGACTCGCGCATCTACTCCATAGGTCATCGCACGCCGGAAGGAATGACGATCTCGCCGGATGGCACGGTGTTTCTCACCGAGCACGGACCTCGCGGCGGCGACGAACTGAACCGAATCGTGGAAGGGCGCAACTACGGGTGGCCCATCGTCACTTATGGCACGCAGTACAATTCGTTGAACTGGAGCGATATCTACAGCAGGGCGCATCATGAGGGATTCGAGAAGCCCGTCTACGCCTGGGTGCCGTCGATTGGGATCTCGCAACTGATTGCCGTGCAAGGGAAAGCCTTCCAGAAATGGGCGGGCGATCTGATGGTCTCGTCGTTGGTCGGGCAGACGCTCTACCGGATGCGCCTGGCTGAAGGACGCGCCGTGGTCGTCGAGCCTATTCAGATCGGCCACAGGATTCGCGACCTCGTCGAGTTGAGTGACGGCGCCATAGCGCTGAAGACCGACGACGACTACGTCCTTTTCCTCGAGCCACTCGAACGAACCCGTCTGGATGGCCTGGATGCCGTGGCCCGCGGTCACGTCGTCGCCGGGCGATGCAGCGGATGCCACTCACTGGCCGCGGACGGCCCAGATGGGATCGGTCCGTCACTCTGGGGCGTCGTGGGGCGAAAGGTTGGCGCCCGCAAGCAGTTCCCCTACTCACCCGCGCTCACCTCCATCGGCGGCGCGTGGAGCACGGATCGACTCCGTGCCTACATCAGCAACCCGCAGTCCCTGGCTCCGGGCACACGAATGGAACGGGTCGCGGTGCCCGATTCGCAGTCGCTGGAGGACCTGCTCGCTTTTCTCGATACGCTGCAGTGAGTCGCCTGCACCGGCGACGTCCATAGCGCGTCACGCCTCAGGCCACGCCGAGCGCGCGACGCACGTCTTCCCCGCTCATGCCGGTGTTGTAGATTGGCGTGCCCGGTTCGAACTCGCGGCCGCGGGCGAGGGGACCGACGATCACCGGATCGAACCCGGCGTCGCGCGCCAGGTGCGCCACCACTTGCAGCGCCTGCGGATGGTCGCTCGCGAGCGGGATGCCGACCCGCGGCCCGCTGCGATGCGCCTCTGACGCCAGGGTCTCGTAGTACACGGTGTTGAACGCCTTCACCCAGCGCGCTTTCGGCAGCATCGCCGCCGCCCACGCGGATGACCCGCCAGGATGCGACGCGGCCTCGCGCGCCGCAGCGCCGTCCCGCTCCTCGGAGGCATTGCTGGTGTCCATGACGATCGTGTCCTGCAGGAACCTGGCGAGGTCGCGGGCGAGCTGCGCGGTCGCCATCAGCGGCACCGTCAGCATCACCACCTCGCCGAACGCGGCAGCCTCGGCAGGTATCCCGGCGGAGGCCCGCGGGCCGAGGTCCTCGGTGAGTGCCCTGAGCCGCTCCGGATGGCGCGAGGCGATGCACACATGGTGTCCCGCATCCACCCATAGTCTCGCCATCGCCGAACCGATCATGCCGCCGCCGATGATGCCGATGCGCACGCGTCCTCCTCGCCTGCCGAGTCATTGACCGCGGACTTGTCGCGATGTAGACACCATGGCGCACGTGGCGCCGGGCCGCAAGCCCAGCCATCCGCGTCGGAGGCCCCTGCGGGCCGCTGGCATCGTCGGTGCAAGACAACACCGCGTTCCGCGCCTGCGATGCGCGACAGGAGAGACCGATGAACACGCAAGTGATCCCGACGTACGTGCATGCGATCGGCGACTACCTCACCAGCACCGCCGCACCGTTGGCGGCAAGGCGGCTCGGCGTGACGCCAACGACGCGCCACATCGTCGATGGCATGGCTGCGATGGCTGGCGCCCAGAGCCTGATGACCGACTACGAAGGCGGAGCGGTCCAGGTGATGCCCATGCGCGCCCACCTCGCGGCCGACATGGCGATGGGGGTCGGCCTGCTTTCCACGGCTGCCATGATGCGGCACGCACCCGCCCGCGACCGCCGCCTCCTGGCCGGCCTCGGCGCGTTCTCGCTCGTGTACGCGCTGATGACGCAACCGGAACGGCGTAATGACCGGGTTGCAGGCGACGTCCTCGACGAGGAACGCTTCACGAGGCACGGCCCCGCCTACGCCGGTTTCGACAACTGACGCGTCGGCATCAGGGGCGAGCCGCCATGCGCGGCCTCTGTCGAGGTACGCTGAGTCGATGGACATCGCGGTCTTCGACGCGCGTGGGTACGACCGTGACGCGTTCGAAGCGGCCAACGCCGCTTACGGTCATCGTCTCCGCTTCCTGGAACCGCGGCTGACGCAGCAGACCGCTGCGTTGGCGGTCGGCGCGCCGGTAGCCTGCTCCTTCGTCAACGACGAGGTGGACGAGGGCGCGCTGCAGGTCCTGTACGAGTCCGGCACGCGGCTGCTGGCGCTGCGCTCCGCGGGGTTCAACCACGTGGACCTCCAGGCGGCCGCCGCTCTGGGACTGCCTGTCGTGCGAGTGCCCGAGTACTCGCCGCATGCGGTGGCCGAGCTCGCGATGTGCCTCGTGCTGACCCTGAACCGCAAGGTGCATCGTGCGTACAACCGCGTGCGGGAGGCGAACTTCTCCCTCGACGGGCTCGTCGGGTTCGACCTTCACGGCAAGACGTTCGGCATCGCGGGAACGGGCAGGATCGGCCGCGCACTCGCGCGAATCGCGCACGGGTTCGGTTGCCGCGTCATGGCCACCGATGCGCGGCCAGACCCGTCTTTGCAGCGCGAGCTCGGCGTGCAGTACGTGGAACCGCCGCAGCTGTACCGGGAGTCCGACATCATCTCGCTGCACGTACCGCTGACGGCAGCCACGCATCATCTGATCGACGACGCGGCGTTCGCCCTGATGAAGCAGGGCGTGATGCTGATCAACACGAGCCGGGGCGCGCTCGTGGACACCCGCGCGCTGATCGCGGCACTGAAGACGCGGCGGGTCGCGGCCGCGGGCCTCGACGTCTACGAGGAGGAAGGACCGCTGTTCTTCCGCGATCTCTCCATGCAGGTGCTACAGGACGACGTCCTCGCCCGGCTGCTGACGTTTCCGAACGTGCTGATCACATCGCACCAGGGCTTCCTGACGCGCGAGGCGCTTGCCAACATCGCCGACACGACACTCGCGAGCGTGACGGCGTTCGAGCGCGGCCAGCCGCTGGTTCATCAGGTCACGGGATAGCGCCGGACCATGATCACCGTCGTCGGCAGCCTCAACATGGATCTGGTCGTGCGTGCGCCGCGCTTCCCACGGGCCGGCGAGACGCTTGCGGGCCGCCACTTCACCACGGCGCCGGGCGGCAAGGGCGCGAACCAGGCCGTGGCGGCGCGGCGGGCGGGTGGTCAGGTCGCGATGGCCGGCTGCGTCGGAGACGACGAGTTCGGCACGGCCCTGCGTCAGGGCCTGGCCGCGGAAGGCATCGACGTGCGGCACGTGCACGTGCTGCGCGACGTGCCGACGGGCATCGCCTCGATCACCGTGGACGACCGCGGCGAGAACACCATCATCGTTGTCGGTGGCGCAAATGGCGCGATGACGGCGACGCACGTCGACGCGGCGCGCGACGCGGTTGCCGCCGCAGGTGTCCTTCTGCTCCAGCTCGAGGTCCCACTCGCGGTGGCGGAGCGCGCCGCCGCCCTCGCGCACGACGGCGGCGCGACGGTGATCCTCAATGCCGCACCCGCGCGCGAACTCGATGATCGCCTGCTGGCCGTCGTGGACTATCTCGTGGTCAACGAGACGGAGGCGCTCGAGATTGCCGGCGGCACCCGTGGCGAGGCAGGGCGGGCATCGACGCGCGATGCCGCCAGGCGCGCGCGATCGCGGGGTGCCGGCGCCGTTGTCGTGACCCTGGGCGCTGCGGGCGCCGAGTTGCTCGATCGGCGCGGTGACTTCACGGCCGTGCCGGCGTTTCGGGTGGATGTCGTGGACAGCACGGCCGCCGGCGACGCCTTCGTCGGGGCTTTCGCCGTGGCGCTCGCCGAGGGAGTCTCACCGGTGGACGCGCTCCGCTTCGGCAACGCCGCCGGGGCGCTGGCGGCAACGCGCGCCGGGGCGCAGCCATCGCTCCCGACGCGAATGGCGATTGACGCGCTCGTGGCCAGCACGCCCCGCTGAGTGGTGAAGCGCTGCTACGGCGCCAGACCCGCCAGTTCGCGCATCCGCGCCGAGGTGTGCGCGACGGACTTGCCGTCGCTCCGCACCACGACGAGCGCCGCGACGTCTCGTCGTCCATCGACGAGGGCGATGCCGCGCTCGGGACCCATGATGCCGATCGCCGTATCGAACCCGTCGGCATCCATGCCGTGCCGAGCGACAACGGTCACGGTGATGTCGTCGAGCAATCCGGCCTTCGACGATGGGTCGATGACGTGGGAGTACCGACGGCCATCGACGTCGAGGTGCTGCTCGGCGCTGCCCGACGTCGAGACGGCGCTATTGGTCAGCAGCAGCACGGGAGGAATCCTGTCGTCGCCGACATCGCCACGGTGGACGCGAATGCGCCAGCCCTCCTGCCCGGGAGGCGCGTCGCTGAACGCAAGATCCCCGCTGAGCGCCACGAGCGCGCTGCGGATGCCGGTTCCAGTGATTGAGGCGATGGCCTCGCTTGCCGCGTAGCCCTTGCCGATCGCGCCCACGTCGAGCGACATCCCCCGCATGTCGAACATGACGGTCCGATCCGCGTCGTCCAGATGCATGTGACGGAAGCCGCTGCGCCTCGATGCATCCTCCAGGGCGGACGGATCCGGGAGTCGCTTCGACCGCCGTGCTTCACGCCACAGACGGATCACGGGGCCCTGCGTAATGTCGAACGCGCCGGCGGTCGCAACCGAGAGGGTCTGCGACGCTCGAAGCACCGCGAAGAGGTCCGGGCCCACCGCCACCGGGCGGCCCACGGCGTCGCGCGTCACGCGACTGAGTTCGCTGTCGGGCCGATAGTCGGACAGGGTTTCGTCGAGCGAGCGGATGCGATCGAATCCGGCGCGGAGCGCGTGGCGTGCGGCGGGCGCGTCAGCGGCGAACACCGTGATGCGCGCAAGCGTGCCCATGTGCGGCTCCACCGCCTCGAAACGCTCGAGGGTGGGTGTGGTCGCAGCGAGGACGCTGACGACCAGCAAGGGTGCGATCAGCAGGACGAGCGTTCGCAGTGTGGATGTCAGAGTCATGACTCCGCGCTCGTCGGCCCGCCCGCAGGGCACCCCCTACCCACCACCTTCGGGTCGAGTAAGGTGGCCGTCCCGGCTCGCCGCAGCCCCTGTGAGTTCGACGCACTCACAGCTTGAACAGCCGTTCGGCGTTGTCGTGCAGGAGCTTGCGCTCCACCTGCCTGCTCGAGGCGAGGCGACGCAGGGCGGCGATGGTCTGTGCGCCCTGGCACTTCTCTCCCGATCCGATGTGGTCGTTGCAGTCGCTCCCGAAGAGCAGCTTGTCCTGGTGCCGCGTCAGGAAGTCGCGCGTGAATGCCTCGTCGCGTGTCAGGGCGTTCAGCCCGGACCCCGCCGACAGGTCACCGTACATGTTCGGGTAGTCGCGCAGGTAGCGGTCGGTGAGGCCGCCCGGAACGACGGGCCCCTTCGGGTACAGCACGGCCTGGTCGGCGTGCTTCGCGTCGATGTTGGCCCACCACGTCTGCGCATGACCGATGAACGCCACTGTCGGGTACTTCTCCAGCATGCGATGGAAGCGCTCGAAGCCGTGGTTGAACGAGCCGAACTGCCAATGCATGAGCACGGGCACGCCCCGCTCGGCGGCGAGCCGGTAGAGGGCCTGCATCTCCGGCGCATCGCAAGGCAGGCCGAACTTCTGCTCGCCGATCAACACCGCGCCCTGCGCGATTTGCCGCGCGATCTCCCGGGGTGCGCCCTCCACGTCCGGCACCTCGTTGGCCGCGAACAGGTATTCACCAGGACGCGCGCGAGCGATGTCGCGGCAGGCGTCGAATCCGAGTGCTTCCGCCTGCAACCCGTTCGCCTTGCCGTCGAGGGTGGACGGACGCTGTACGGGACGGCCGGCCGGGAGCAGGATCGTTCGGGAGACACCCATCGCGCGCTGATGTGCGAGCAGTACGTCGTTCGGCCGTCCGCTGTAGCCGACATGCTGGTGGATGTCTATGATGGGCTCGCGCTGCGCGGCCAGTGCTCGCGTCAGGGTGGGCAGCACGAGGGTCGCCACCGCGAGGCCGCCCGCGCCGAGGAACTCCCGCCGCGACGCGCGCGGCCCCCCGCAGGATCCGGCAGCTCCGATGACATTTCCGGCAACCGCCGCCCGATCCGACCGCAGAAAGCGCTCCGCCATGTCTGCCATTGTGTCCCGATTCCCCATTGCCGTCCTCGTGACGATGGCTGCGGCTGTTGTCACGACGAGCGGCCGGCAGACGCCGGCGCCTGCGGCGTGGCCGCCCGGAGTGCAACGCGTCGCCCCCGCGTCGCCCGCACTCTCACCGGACGAAGCGCAACGCACGTTCCACATGGCACCCGGCTACCGCCTGGAGCTCGTTGCGAGCGAGCCGCTGGTGCGGGATCCAGTCGCCATCGACTGGGATCCACAGGGTCGATTGTGGGTGGTCGAGATGCCCGGCTACATGCCCGACATCGCGGCGAGCGGAGAGCACGACCCGGTCGGACGCATCGTGGTGCTGCGCGACACGGACGGCGACGGACGCATGGACGCGCGCACCGTGTTTGCCGACGGGCTCGTCCTGGCCCGCAGCGTCAAGGTGCTCGAGACGGGCGTGCTCGTCGCGGAACCACCGCACGTCTGGCTGATGCGCGACACCGACGGTGACCTCCGCATGGACGACAAGTCGCTCGTGAGCGACCGGTTCGGGCGCCGCGAGATCGACGTCCAGAACAACGCCAACACGTTCGACTGGTCGCTCGACAACCGCCTTCGCACCGCAGGACAGTCGGGACTGCACCTGCGCTGGAAGGCAGGCACGTTGCTCACAGCGCCTTCGCCGATCCGCGGGCAATGGGGCGCGACGCACGACGATGCCGGGCGCACGTACCGCAACTCGAACGAATCGGCATTGCACGTGGACCTCGTCGCTGGCGAGTACTACGTCCGCAACCCGAGCGTGCTGCGTACCCGCGGGAGCCACGACAGGCTGTCCACGGCCGAGAACGGCTTGAACGCGGTTTGGCCCGTGCGTCCCACGCCCGGGGTCAACCGCGGCTACCAGTTCAGCGTCCTCCGCGACGACGGGACCCTCGCACGGTACACATCGGTCTGCAGCCCGCTCGTCTACCGCGGCGATCGCCTGCCGCACGACACCTACGGCAACGTGTTCGTCGCCGAGCCGGCGGCCAACGTCGTGAGCCGGCTCACCCTCCGCGATGATGGCGCCGGCATCCGCGCGGCAAAGGCGTACACGGAGGCGGAGTTCCTCGCGTCCACCGACGAGCGCTTCCGCCCGGTCCACCTCGCCAACGCTCCCGACGGCGCCCTGTACATCGTCGACATGTACCGCGGGATGATCGAGCACCGGCTGTCCCTCACCGAGTACCTGAAGACCTACACCGAGAAGCACGGGCTCGTCGAGCCTCGCGGGTTCGGCCGGATCTGGCGCGTCGTGCACGACACCACGCGGCGCGATGTCTCACCCATGCCGGCCGACACCGCAGGCCTCGTCGCGGCGCTTGCGCATCCGAACGGCTGGCGGCGCGACACCGCACAACGCATGCTGGTGGAACGGGCGGATTCGGCGACGCCGCCCGCACTGCAGGCACTGCTCCGGAACGCTCGTGACGGCAGGACGCGCGCCCATGCGCTGTGGACTCTGGACGGCGTCGATGCCGTTACCCCGGCGGACGTGCGGCTCGCCCTCGACGACGCGTCGCCCATCGTCCGGTCGGCTGCAGTCAGCGTCGCCGAGCGCTGGCTGTCGGAGCCCGCTCACCCCGTGCACGCCGACGTGATCGCTCGCGCGAGCGATCCGGATTGGCACGTGCGGCTGCAGGTCGCCGCGTCACTCGGCGAGATGCCGGACGGTGATTCCAAGGTGTCGGCGCTCGCCGACATGCTCCTGAGTCGAGGACACGACGACCCGGTACTCGTGGACGTGGTGTTGAGCGGGGTGCGAGGCGCCGAATCGCGGCTGCTGGCGCGGCTGCTGGAGCGGGACGGCGCCGCCGGCGGCGAGGCACCTGCCCGCGAAGCCGTGACCATGGTGGCCGCCACGCTGTTCCATGCCGCACGCGACGTCGAGGCGCAGACGTGGCTCGCGCGCATCGCCGACGACTCGGCGCAGGCGTGGCAACGCGAGGCGCTGATGCACGGCGCCGAAATCGGGCTGCTCGGTGCGCCGCTTCCGGGCCTGCTCCCACCGCTCCCGAACCCGGCGGCCAGCGTCTGCCCCACATGCCCAGGGGGGCGGCTGAGTCAGGGCGGCGCCTATGCCTACGGCGGCCCCGCGACGACGACGAGAACCGGACCGACCGGACCGGCCTTGCGGCTGACCGACAGGCCGCACGCGTTCGTGCGCCTTGCCGGCTCGGACACGCGGCTCGGCAAGCAGGCCGCGGCCGTGCTCACGCGCGTGACGTGGCCGGGCAAGCCAGGCGACGCGGACGCGCCGCCTCCACTCACCACGGCGGAGCAGGCGCGCTTCGCGCAAGGGCGCGTCGTCTACGAATCGTTCTGCCAGGCGTGCCATCAGGCCGACGGACGCGGGCAGGCCGGGCGCGCCGCGAGTCTCGTGGGCTCGCCGCTGGCGCTCGCGGACGCGAGCCTGCCCGTGCGCGTCCTGCTCCAGGGCAAGGAAGGCACGACAGGACTGATGCCAGCCATCGGCGCGGCGCTGGACGATGCGCAGATCGCGGCGGTGCTGACGTACATCCGGCGCGAGTGGGGACACAGCGCGTCCGCGGTGGATACAGCCACGGTCGAACGCGTGCGCGCCGCCACCCAGGGTCGCGTGCGCCCGTGGACCGACGCGGAGCTCGCGGGGCTCCGTTAGGGTGAGAGCGGGCAATTTGGAAATTTCTCGAGCCCTCGCCCCTACAATGGCGGCTCACACCAGCCAACCAGGAGCCGCATGCCCCTTCGCGTCGCGTTCACCTGCAGTGTCCTGCTCACCGCCGCCGTCGGAATCTCGGCGCGCAGCCAGGCGCCAGCCGCCATGCAACCGCAACTCGGCACACGCAGCGTACAGATCCTGAAGGTCGACGGACTCTCGTTCAAGGATCTGAACAAGAACGGGCGGCTCGACCCGTACGAGGACTGGCGCAATCCCGTGGACGTGCGCGTGGACGACCTCGTCGGGCAGATGACCCTCGAGGAGAAGGCCGGCATGATGGTCGGCCCGACGCTCCCGATGAATGCAGACGGCACGGTCAACGAGGACTCGCGTCCGATGCCGAACCCGTTCGGCGGCCCTGCGTGGACCTTGCCGAGCACGTCCGACGCCGTGTTGAAACTGCACATCCGACAGTTCATCAACCGCGTCAACACCACGCCGGCCAGGATGGCGACGTGGCTGAACGCGGTGCAGGCCATCGCGGAAGGATCGCGGCTCGGCATCCCTGCGTTCTTCGTGACCAACCCGCGGAATCATCTCGGGGCGGGCATGGTCATCGGCATCGACGAAGCGGGCGGCAGCTTCTCCCAATGGCCGGGCACGCTCGGTCTGGCGGCGACGCGCGACGTCGCGCTCGTCGAGGAGTTCTCGCGCATCGCCCGCCGACGAATACGTGTCGGTCGGCATCCGAGGCGCGTACCACCCGCAGGTCGATCTCGCCACCGAGCCCAGGTGGGCACGGATCGCGGGCACGCTCGGCGAGGACGCCGACCTCACCAGCGCGATGGTCGCCGCGATGATCCGCGGCTTCCAGGGTCGTCGGCTCGGACCGAAGAGCGTGGCGCTCGTCGTGAAGCACTTTCCGGGCGGCGGCCCGGCGATCGAGGGGCAGGACTCCCATTTCGCGTACGGCAAGTACGACGTGTATCCCGGTGGGAACTTCGACTACCACGTGCGGCCGTTCAAGGCGGCCATCGACGCCGGCGCCGTCGCCATGATGCCCTACTACTCGATCCCGAAGGGCATCACGACGGACCAGGTCGGCATGGCCTTCAACAAGGAGATCGTCACCGACCTGCTGCGCAACCGTCTCGGCTTCATGGGCGTCGTCAACTCCGACTCGGGCATCACGACGTCGATGGTGTGGGGCGTCGAAGATCTCACCGTGGAGGAGCGGTATCGGAAGGCGATCGAGGCCGGCACGGACCTGTTCAGCAACGACGCCACCCCGGAACACGTCGTGAACCTGGTGCGGAAGGGGGCCATCACCGAAGCGCGGGTCGACGAGTCGGTGAAGCGGCTGCTGCGCGTCCGCATGGGCCTCGGCATCTTCGAGAACCCGTACGCCGACCCCGATGCTGCCGCGCGCATCGTCCGCAACGCGGCCTTCACCAGGCGAGCGCTCGAGGCGCAGCGCAAGTCGGTCGTGCTGCTGCACGACGACAAGGGCGTGCTGCCGCTGAAGGCCGGCGCGAAGGTCTACGTGGAGCAGGTGGACCCGGCAGTGTTGACGGCCCGCGGGTTCACGGTCGTCGCGACGCCGGGCGACGCCGACGTCTGCCTGCTGCGCGTCACGCAGACGGGCCAGCGCGGACCGTCAGCCGCAGGTCGCGGTACGGGTGGCGCGTCGGGGCAGCGCGCGGAGCCGGGTCGGCCCGCAGGTGCGCCACAG
>JAEZCY010000330.1 GCA_023429845.1 Acidobacteriota bacterium | reverse complement strand
CCACCACTCCGCTGGACTCCGATCGAGCGCTGCGTCGGACGGCTCCACGTCCGCGGCATGGATCTCGACAGAGGGCGACGCGAGTTGGTCGGCTGCGAAGATGCCGACCACGACGTCCTCGTCGTGCTCGGTGATGCCGACCTCTACGAGGGCCTCGTGCGTCTCCGCGGCGGCAGCGACCGACGGCGCGCACACGTCGTCTCCGACGGGCTCGCTGAAGGCTTCCGCGTTGGGTGCAGGCTGCTCGTCGGCCACAACGGGCGCCACCACGTCGGTTTCGACGGGCATCGACGACCACCGCACGCGATCGTCGATCAGGGGTTCCGTGGCCGCCGGCGTCTCCGGGATCAATCGGACGGCCGCATCGGTCTCCGATGGCGCAACGGACTCGACGAGGTCGGCAAACTGCTTCTCGAGGCCTTCACGCTCGCGGGCGATCGTCTCGAGGTTGCGGCCCCCGCCCTCCAGTTCGGCCTCGAGCGCCAGGAGCGCCTCGATGTCGATCGCACTGTCGTCGGCTGACGTCAGCACCACATCGTCGGCGGGCGGTGGGCTGACGAGGGGAACCGGCGCGTCGTCCGCGGACTCCCGAAGCGGCGACGCGATCGTGACGGCGGTCGCCGGGACGATGACCGGCGCGGCCGCTGGGCCGGCGTCGGTCGGCGCGGACACGCCGATGGCACCGACGGCAGCCATCACGCCCTTCACGCGCGCCAGCGAGATGCCCATGGCCGCCGCACCGCCGGACACGAGCGCCTCGTACGCCTGTTGTGCCTGGCGCACCGTCGCGAACGTCCGACGGCTGTCCACCGGAACGAGGCGCTCCAACCAGGCGACGACGTCGCCGGCGATGGCTGCCGCCGGCGACTTCGCCAGCCTGTCCTGCACGATCGGCAGCAGCCCACGCAGTCGATGCGGATACTCCTCTGCGTCGAGCGGGCGGCCGAGCATGGCGGCCAGCGCGAACAAGCCGACCTGGGCAATGTCGGTCTTGATGTCGAAGCGCACCGTACCGGCGGCGGGCGGTGTGGCGATCCGCCAATCCCGCCAGAGCTGGTGGCGTGGCAACTGCAGCCTGTCGAGCGCCTGCGCAAGGACGTGCTCGACCATGACCACGCGACCGGTGGGCGTGACGACGACACGCTCGGGTCCGAGCGCACCGTGGGTGACGTTGCGGGAGTCGTGCAGCACGGCAAGCGCGCCCAGGACGTCGCGGGTCACCTGCAGGCCTGCGCCGGCATCGAAGGTCAGCAGCCCATGCCCTGCCATCTCGAGCACGTCGGCGAGTCGGCTCCCCGCGACGTGGCTCGACACCAGGATCGGGCCCTGTCCCTTGTGCGCCGGCTCGAGGCTCAGGATGCGGGCGAACTTGACGTGCTGCAGTTTGGCGAGCCGGGCGACCCGCTCGCGCAGGGGGCCCTCCACTCCGGCAAACGCCGGAACGAGGTGCAGCCATTCGACGCGGTCGCCGGTGCCGGCATCGCGCCACTCGCGCACACCGAGTCCGTCACGAAAGACCACGCGTTCTTCCGCCGGTTCCGGCAGGTGTGCTACTTTCACCGCGCGCGTCCTTTCCGGGTGTCGAGAGCCGAAGCGATCACACGCATCGCCGTACTGGTGCTGCAACGGACACACCAGTCCTCCTTGCTCCCGTCAGTCGGCGATAACCCCTTGCTGCTCTTGCGGATCTGAAATCGGCATCGCGCCGGGGCTGCTTCATCGGCTGTGGTTCACGCGCAACCCTGAAACCGTTGCCACGATTCTGTAATCGGCTCCTATGTACCGCGCTTCATTCCGCTGCATCGCCGGGTGCCATGGCACCCACCCGCTCTTCACACCCTTGTACCGGTGCCCGACCTGCGGCGACCTGCTCGAGGTGGCGCACGACGTCGACGCGCTGAGGGATCGGTCCGCCGGCGCGTGGATGCGGCTCTTCGACGAGCGCTACAAGCGCACGACCTGGCCGTACGGCTCGGCCGTCTGGGGCAAGAAGGAATGGGTGTGCCCCGACATCCGCGACGACCAGGTGGTGTCGATGGACGAAGGCGGCACCAACCTGCTGTGGGCCGAGCGCTACGGCGCCAGCCTGGGCGTGCCGGATCTGTGGATCAAGCAGTGCGGCAATTCGCACACCGGGTCCTTCAAGGACCTGGGCATGACGGTGCTCGTCTCCGCCGTGCGTCAGATGATCAGCGACGGGCAGCAGGTGCGAGCCATCGCCTGCGCGTCCACCGGTGACACGTCGGCGGCGCTGTCGGCCTACGCGGCGGCGGCGGGCATTCCGGCCATCGTCCTGCTGCCGCGCGGCAAGGTGTCGGTCGCGCAGCTGCTGCAGCCCATTGCCAACGGCGCGCTGGTGCTGTCGCTCGACACCGACTTCGACGGCTGCATGGCGATCGTGCAGCGCCTGGCGGCCGAAGAGGGCGTGTACCTCGCGAACTCGATGAACAGCCTGCGTCTCGAGGGGCAGAAGACGGTGTCCATCGAGATCGTGCAGCAGATGGACTGGCAGGTGCCCGACGTGATCGTCATCCCCGGCGGCAACCTGGGCAACGTCAGCGCGCTCGGCGCCGGGTTCGACATGATGCGCGCACTCGGCGTCGTCAGCAAGGCACCGCGGATCGTCGTGGCGCAGGCGGCGCGTGCCAACCCGTTGTACCTCGCGTACACGCGCAACTGGGAGTTCGAACCGGTGCAGGCGCAAGGCACGCTCGCGTCGGCTATCCAGATTGGCAATCCGGTCTCCATCCGTAAGGCGATTCGTACGCTGCAGGCCTACGATGGCATCGTGGAGCAGGCGACGGAGAGCGAACTGGCCGATGCGGCAGCTCGCGCCGATCGCACCGGCATGTTCAACTGCCCGCACACCGGCGTCGCCCTGGCCGTGCTGGAGAAGCTCGCAGCGCGTGGCGAGATCACCAGCGACCAGCGCGTGGTGGTGATCTCCACGGCCAACGGCCTGAAGTTCAGCGACTTCAAGATGCAGTACCACACCGGGCAATTGCAGGGCATCGACACGTCGTTGGTGAACACGCCTGTGGAACTGCCCGACGACTACGACGCCGTGCGGCGCGCCATCGACG
>JAEZCY010000191.1 GCA_023429845.1 Acidobacteriota bacterium | reverse complement strand
CGCCCTCGCCATTCCCGCATTCCCCGCATTCCCGCATTCCTGCCTGCCCGGTACCCAGAACCCTGCACCCGGACTAGAATGCGCCACATGTCTCGTCGCATTCTCCCCTCCCTCGGATTCTGTCTTCTGGCGCTCGGCGTGGCCGTGTCGGCCACCCAGCCCACTGCACCGCGTCAACTCCGCATCATCGCCTTCGGCGCGCACCCCGACGATGCCGAACTCAAGGCCGCCGGTGTCGGTGCCTTGTGGGCCGCACAGGGTCACAAGGTCAAGTTCGTCGCCGCGACCAACGGCGACATCGGGCACTTCGCGGAAGCCGGTGGTCCACTCGCGATCCGCCGCACCAAGGAGGTGCAGGAGTGCGCGCGGATCCTCGGCATCACGACCGACGTGCTCGACATCCATGACGGCGAGCTCGAGCCCGATCTCGAGACCCGGAAGGTCTTCGCCCGCAAGATTCGCGACTGGCAGGCCGACATCGTCATGGGCCACCGGCCCTACGACTACCACCCGGACCACCGCTACGTCGGCGTGCTCCTCAACGACACGGCCGTGGTCGTCGGCGCCGCGTTCTTCGTCCCCGACACCCCGCCCACGAAGGGCAACCCGGTGTACCTGAACTACTCGGACAACTTCACGGACCCGAAGCCGTTCGAGCCCAGCGTCGTCGTGGACATCGACGCAGCCGCCGACAAGAAGTGGCAGTGCGTCAGCGCCATGTCCTCGCAGTTCGGCGATGCGGACTCGTGGCAGGGCCGCACGCGCCCCGACGTGCCCAAGGACGATGCGAAGCGGCCGGCGTACCTGCTGGAGCTGGCCAAGCAGCGAACGGCGGCCGTGGCCGACCAGTACCGCGCGCAGTTGATTGCCCGGTACGGCCAGGAGCGCGGTTCGAAGGTCAAGTACGCCGAGGCGTTCCAGCTGAATCAGTACGGCCGCCAGGTCAGGCCGGAAGCGCTCTCGGAGATGTTCCCCAGGTAGCGCCGCGCTGAGCCGGCAGAACTGTCAGCAGGTGCGCACATGTGTCGCACCTGCTGGTTTCCCCACAGCAGCGCGGGACGCAGTTGCGCGGCTTGCCGCGCGTCCCTTCTTCGCAACTCCGTGGTCGTTCCCATGTCTCGTTCGATTCTCGCAACAGCTGGTCTGGCCATCCTCGCGTGCGGCATCGCGGTGTCGGCCACTCAACCCGCGTCGCCCCGGCAGCTCAGGGTCATCGTCTTCGGCGCGCACCCCGACGACGCGGAACTGCAGGCGGCCGGCGTCGCCGCGATGTGGGCCGCGCAGGGGCACAAGGTGAAGTTCGTCGCGGCCACCAACGGCGACATCGGGCATTTCAGCCAGGCCGGAGGGCCGTTGGCCATCCGTCGGACCAAGGAAGTGCAGGAATGCGCGCGCATCCTGGGGATCACGACCGACGTGCTCGACATCCACGACGGCGAACTGGTGCCAGACCTGGCGACGCGCAAGACGTTTGCACGCAAGATCCGCGACTGGCAGGCCGACATCGTCATCGGCCACCGGCGGTACGACTACCATCCGGACCACCGGAACGTCGGCGTGCTCCTCGACGACACCGCCGTCGTCGTCGGCGCACCGTTCTTCGTGCCCGACACGCCCCCGACCGCCGGCAACCCGCTCTACCTCAGTTCGGCCGACGGGTTCACGACTCCGAAAGCGTTCGTACCCGACGTGGTCGTGGACATCGACGCCGTTGCCGAGAAGAAGTTCGCCTGCATCGCGGCAATGCCCTCACAGTTTGCCGATGCGGACTCGTGGCAGGGGCGCACGCTGCCCAACATGCCCAAGGACGATGCGGCGCGTCAGGCGTACATCATCGAGACGGTGAAAGGCTGGCTCGCGTCGGCAGCCGACGAGTTCCGCCCGCAACTCATCGCGCGGTATGGACAGGAACGCGGTTCGAAGGTGAAGTACGCCGAGGCGTTCCAGGTGAACCAGTACGGCCGCCGCGTGCGCGCGGAGGAACTCGAGGCGCTGCTGCCCCGGTAGGCCGCAGGTCGCAGGCCGCGGCACCGGGCGCTCGACGCATCGGGCCCCCCTTCGCTTGGGCGCCCGCACAGCGCGGGCGCGCTTCGATGACGCTCAGTGGCGACCCGGGGACACGGACCACGCGCGTCATCGCGAACCCCGCCTTGTCGAACAGCACCGCGAACTCCTCTTCGGTGCGCTCACGACCACCGGTGATCATCAGCATCTCGTAGTCGATGAACTTCGCGAAGTCGGCGGCGTCTCCGGGCGCAATCACCGACTCGAGCAGGATGACGCGCCCATTCCGCACCCCCGCCAGCGCCGCGCGCACGTTGTGCAGGATCGTGAGTGCGCGATCGTCGTCCCAGTCGTGGATGATGTGCTTCATCACGTACGCGTCGCCGCCGTGAGGCACCGCCGTGAAGAAGTCGCCCACGGCCAGCCGGCAGCGATCGCCCAGGTTGCGACGCGCCACCTTCTCCTCTGCCCCGGCGATCACGTGGTCCACGTCGAACAGGACGCCCCGCATGTGCGGGTAGCGTTCGAGGATCGAACAGAGCACGTGACCATGGCCGCCGGCGACGTCCACGAGCAGGCGGATGTCGCCGAAGTCGTAGCCGGCCATCACCGCGGGCACCACCGCCGCGCTGAACGACGTCATCGCGTCGTTGAAAATCGCCGACTCCGCCGCGTCCATGGCCAGATAGTCGAAGGCCGGCGCTCCCATGGCGTGCTCCACGGCCGGCACGCCGTGACGCATGGTGGTGCCCGCTTCGGCATAGACCCGGAAGTGGAAGGGATCGGTGAGCCAGTTGACCATGTCGTGCATCGAACCCGGGACATCGCGCCGCAGCGCCTCGCCGGCGGCGGTGAGTCCGAACTCCCTCGGCGCGCACTCGGCAAAGATGCCGACCGACGCGAGCAGGCGCAGCACGCGGTAGAGCACATCTTCCTGCACGTCGAGGCCACGCGCGAGATCCGCGACGCGCGTGGTGCCCGCGGCAATCCGGTCGGCTACCTGCAGCGACGCCACGAGGTGCAGCGCGCTCGACACCATGTAGCCAGTGGCGAGGCGGAGGACGTGTTGCTGAGGCGTCGGTGGCGGCGCGGCGGCCTCGGGAGACGCGGGGCGCAGCGACGGACGCGAGAGCGGGGCGGCGATGGTGGCAGACGGCATGATGAATTCTCCTCGAACCGGCGCGCGCCGGCGCGTTCATCATGTACGCTCCCCACGGATTTGTGGGTGTGACACGCGTTCGCACACGTTTACCTGACGTCGTGCCGCTCTGATGAACGTTGAGGCGCAGGCGACCGAACACCCGACGATGCGCGTGACGACGGCACGGGATTGGCGGCGAAGAGCTCGGCGCAGGTGACGGCCGCCCGGTGCTGCCGGTCCGCCGGCGTTCGCCGCGCGAGGGCGTGACGTGGTCGTCAGCTGGCAGTCGCAGCCGCGCCGCACGACTCGCGGATGACCAGCGGGCACTGCACGAAGATGTCGCGCGCCGGACGCCCCGGGTGAGCACGGCGCTCGAGCATCGCCGCCATGGCGGCCTCGCCAATCTGCTGCACGGGTTGGTGCACGGTCGTGAGCGGCACCGGCAGCCACGCCGCGTATTCCACATCGTCCACGCCCGCCAGTCGGATGTCTTGCGGAATCCGATGTCCCAGGCCAAGCAGCGTGTGCATCAGCCGCGCCGCGCCGCGGTCGTTGGCGCAGACGATCGCGTCGGGTCGGTGCCTGTCGAGATACGCCGCGATCGCGGCGCGATCGTCAGGCGTCGGCACCGGGTGGCCGGCCAGCGCCGCATCGGCGCCGAGCGCGTCGAGGGCTTCGCGATAGCCGGCCCGTCGGGCGCCCACCGTGGACGCGGCATTCATCGAGCCGAGAAAGGCGACGCGCCGGGCGCCCTGCTCGAGCAGGTGCTCGGTGATGGCGAAGCCGGCGCGTCGGTTGTCGATACCCACGAGGTCATACGGGCCTCGCCTCGGATACGGGTAGACCGACCGATCCAGCAGCACGACGGGGATGCCGGCCTCGGCAAGCGCACTTGCGACACGGATGTTGGTCGGGTCGTCGGGTGGCAGGTACTCGAGCGGCGCGAAGAACACGCCGTCCACGCGGCGCGTCAGGTACTGCTGCGCCCGTGACCAGGTAGCCGCGGCCCGCGAACCGTTCGACTCGTCCCCACCGCCCCACAGGAATGCGTGCGGTCGGGCGTCCGGGCAGGAGATCAGGTTGCGGATGAGCGGTTCGAAGATCTCGATGTCCGGCAGATCCGGCACCAGCAGACCAAACGTGCATTCGGCGGCCGCGACCGCCGCCGGGCGACAAACGTACGTGCCGGAGCCGACCCGCCGCTCGACCAGGCCCATCCGCTGCAGGTCACGCATCGCTCGACCGACCGTGATGCGCGAGGCCCCGAACTGCTCGACGAGTTCGGCTTCGCTCGGCACGCGTGCCCCGGCGGGCAGACGGCCGGAGCGGATGTCCTCATGAACGGCATCGAACACGACCTGATACTTGGGGATGGTCGCGGCGCTGCGTCGCATGCCACATGATATGACAACTTTGTAACGCTAAGCAACATTATTGACTGACTTAATGGCAATTGAGATGTGTTGATATACTCACTTTGCCGGAGCTGACGCGCCGGCAAAGGATTGATATGACTGCAGACGCCGCAGTGCACGTCCTCGTCGCGAGCGACTTCGACCAGACCCTCAGCTTCAACGACTCGGGCGTGGTGCTCAGTCAACTGCTCGGCTCTCCGGGGTTCGAGGAAAAGGTTGCCGGGCTGGCGCGCAGCAACCTCGTGCATCAGGGCGGGGAGCTCGCCTACCTGCTTCGCCATGATCCCGAGTTCCGGGCCGTGCGTCGCGAACATCTGGTCGAAGCCGGTCGGCGCGTCCGGCTCAAGCGGGACATCCCGGCACTCGTCGACGCGCTGGCGCACGGCATTCCCGGCTGCACCTTCTCGTTCCGGGTGATCTCGGCCGCCCCGCGCGAGGTCATCTGCGCGGCGCTCGACGGCATCGTGCCCGAGGCGCACATCTTCGGCACCGAGCTCGAGTTCGACGAGTCGAGCGGCGAGGTGACCGCCATCCGGCACGTGCCGGCCGGGTACGGCAAGGTGGCCGTCCTCGAGCAGCTCGAGGCAGGCATGAGCAGCCGGCCGGAGCACACGATCTACGTCGGCGATGGCAGTTCCGACGTCCACGTCATGCTGCACGTCAACAACCGGGACGGCTTCACCATTGCCGTTTCGGAGAACCGGCATCTCGCTCGGATCGCACGGCGTACCCTGCTGAGCGACAGCGCCTTCAGCGTCATGGTGCCCATACTCGGGCACGTCGCCGGCTGGGGCTCGACGCGCATCCGGGAGCTGTTCGGCAGCTACGGTCTCTCGCTCGAGGACTGGGAATGGGCAAGGACCGACAAGGTCACGCTGCGCGACATGCCGGCGGCGCTGCGAGCGGAGCCGGCATGACCCTCCCTGACGCCATCGGCTGGACGGCGACGGCGGTCTTCACGGCTTCCTACTTCGCGAACGGGCACACGCGCCTGCGGCGGGTGCAGATGGCCGGCGCCTCGCTGTGGCTGGCATACGGGCTGGTGATGCAGGCCCCGCCGGTGATCGGATCGAACATCCTGGTGCTGAGCGCGGCACTCTGGGCGGAGTACCGCGGTTCACGGACACGCCGTGCCACGGAACCGGCCGCGCACGGCGGCTCCATCGGGGACGATGCCCTGCCCTCCCGGAGTTGAGCCCTGAGCGCGGTCGCCTGGAGTGGGGACTCCCCTCTCATGCGGCCCGCTCGATGCGGTGGCGGTGGCGGCGAACCGGTGGCCACACACGCGCGGCTGACGGCTCAGGGAGTGGGGCGCGCGATGGTAACCGTGCGCGACGTCTCGCCATCGATCCCCACGTGCACGTCGATGGCGCCAGGCAACCGGCGCGAGAGCCGTTCGGGCCATTCCACCGCGAGGACCCCGTCTTCCCCCGTATCGTCCAGGCCGAGGTCTTCCAGAGACGCTCCATCAGGGAGACGATAGAGGTCGGCGTGATACAGCGGCAGCCGCCCGCCGCGGTACTCGTGGACGAGCGTGAACGTCGGGCTGCTCACCTCGTCGGCGTCCAGGCCGAGGCCGGTCGCCAGGCCGCGCACGAACGCGGTCTTGCCTGCGCCGAGGTCGCCGTGCAGCAAGACGATGGCGCCAGGGCCGAGGCTCCCGGCCAAGGCGCTCGCCAGCGCCATCGTCTCTGCTTCCGACTGCGTGCTGTGCGTCGTCACTCCTCGTGGTCCTCGGCAGCCGGCGTGCGCTCCGCGATGAGTTCGAGCACCGCGTCGCCGAGGTAGAGGAGCAGGTCTGACGCGGTCAGCGCGGCTTCACCCAGATCGGCCATGGCCAGGTCGCCGGCGTGGCCGTGCAGGTAGACGCCGAGGCGCGCCGCCCCTTCTGGATCGAGCAACTGTCCCAGCCACCCGGCGATCACGCCGGTCAGCACGTCGCCGGTGCCGCCGGTGGCCATGCCGGGATTGCCAGTCATGTTGATGGCGACGGTGCCTTCGGGCGCAGCGATCAGGGTGCGGTGGCCCTTCAGCACCACGTGGAGTTGGTGGGCTTGTGCGAAGCGGCGCGCCGCACTGATGCGGTCGGCCTGGACCTCGTCGGCGCTGACGCCCATGAGGCGCGCCATCTCCCCGGGGTGCGGCGTGATGATCACGTCGTGGCCGTCGTGCCCCGTGAGCTTCGATACGTGCTCCCCGGTGAACGCATTCAGGGCGTCGGCGTCGAGCACCAGCGGCACGCCCGCGCGCCCGACGATGCCGTGGACGAAGGCGCGCACCCGAGGCCCGGTGCCCAGACCAGGGCCCACGGCGATGACGTCCGCGGCCGTGTCGAGCACCCGCTCGAGACCCTCCTCGGTCAACTGACCGTCCTCGTCTTCCGGCAGTCCGAGGGTCATGTATTCCGGGGCCATCGCCGCGAGGATCGGCTGCACCGAGCGCGGCGTCGCCACGGTGACCAGACCCGCGCCAGACCGCAACGCGGCCATGGCGGCCAGGTGCGCGGCGCCGCTCCGGCCCATCGAGCCCGCGACGATCAGCACGCGGCCGAACTCACCCTTGTGCGCCTCGGGATCGCGCGGCTCGATCAGCATGCGGGTCACGCCGCGCGTGATCACGTCGACGTGGGCGCCATCGACGCGCTCGATCACCATCTCGGGAATGCCGATGTCGGCCACCACGAGGTTCCCGCACACGCGCTGCGCCGGCGGCAGCACGTGGCAGATCTTCGGTGCGGCGAGCGTGACCGTGACGGCAGCCCGCACCGCCTCGCCCTGCACCTCGTGCGTGTCGGCGAGCAACCCGCTCGGCACGTCCACGGCCACCACGGGAATGCCGCTGCCGTTGATGTCGCCGAAGACGGTCGGGTACATGCCGTCCGGCACCTGCCGCAGGCCGGTGCCGAAGATCGCGTCGACGATCAGGTCACACGTCGAGATCTCGGAGAAGTGCAACTCCCACGTCTGCTCGTCGGCGATCTCGACCACGGACACGCCAAGCCGACCCAGGACTTCGAGGTTGTGCCGCGCGTCGCCACGGACGTCCGCGAGCGGGCCGATCACGAACACGGACACCTCCAGCACGCGTTCGAGCAGCGTCCGGGCAATCACGAAGCCGTCGCCGCCGTTGTTGCCGCGACCGGACAGCACGGCGACGCGGCGCGTCGCGATCTCGGGGAACGCCGCTTCGATCGCGGCGACGACCTGACGCCCGGCGTTCTCCATGAGCACGAGTGACGGGATCCCGAGTTCCTCGATGGTGATCCGATCGGCCTCGCGCATCTGGGCGGCAGTCAGCACTCGCATGGTTGCATGGTACGCTCGTCTGCTGTGTCAGTCGCTGTGAACATCGATGGAATCCTGCACGGGCGTGACGATGCCCGGGTCTCGGTTTTCGACCATGGCTTCCTGTTCGGGGAAGGTGTCTACGAGGTGGTGCGCACGTACGAGCAGCGCCCGTTCCTCTATCCCGAGCACATGCGCCGCCTGCACGCGTCGGCCGCACGGATCGCACTCACCTCGCCCATCACGGACGACGAGGTCCTCGGCCGGATCAGGGGGACCATCCGGGCCGCAGCGCTCGACGGCGAGGCGTACGTCCGCATCCTCCTGACGCGAGGCGTCGGCGAGATCGTGTACGACCCCGCTGCCTGCCCGCAGCCGACCGTCGTCATCATCGTCAAGCCGCACGACGACCTGCCTGCCACGGCACTCACTGACGGCGTCCGCCTGGCGCTTGCCTCCGTCGTGCGCAACCATCCGGGCAGCGTCGACCCGGCGATCAAGTCCAACAACCTGCTGAACAACGCACTGGCGATGCAGCAGGCGTACCGCGAGGGCGCGTTCGAGGCCCTCATGAAGAATCACGTCGGGGAGTTGTGCGAGTGCGCCCAGTCGAACTTCTTCGTCGTGCGTGACGGCGTGCTGCAGACGCCGCCGGCCGGTGCCGGGTTGCTCGTCGGCATCACGCGGCAGTTCGTGCTCGAACTGGCGGCTCGGGAAGGGATGCCCACAGAAGAGTGCGTCCTGCACGAACCCGACCTGTGCAGCGTGCAGGAAGCTTTCATCACCAGCACGACGCGCGAGATCGTCCCTGTCGTGCAAGTCGGCGGTTACGCGATCGGCAACGGCGCGCCGGGCCCGGTAACGCGGCGGCTGATCGACGCCTTCACGGCCGCCGTTCCGTCACACCTGTCCTGAGCAGGCCTCGCCGACAGGCGTCCCTCCCGTCGGCGACACGGTCGTCACGGCCGACCGACGAGCGGCGAGCCCGCGACGACACGCCTGTCTTCGGTACGGCTACGCCCCCACCGGCTCGTCGGCGTACTCGGCAATCGGCGGGCAGGCGCACATCAGGTTGCGATCGCCGTACGGATTGTCCACGCGCCCGACTGCCGGCCACACCTTGTGCGTACGCAGATAGGGCAGCGGAAAGGCCGCCGTCGTGCGCGTGTACGGACGCGTCCACTCGTCGGCCGTGCACACCGCCGCGGTGTGCGGCGCGTGCTTCAGCACGTTGTCTTTCGCGTCGGCGCTTCCGTCGATGACCGCCTCGATCTCCGCGCGAATGGTCAGCATCGCCTCACAGAACCGGTCGATCTCGTCGCGCGATTCGCTCTCGGTCGGTTCGACCATCAACGTGCCCGGCACGGGGAACGACACGGTCGGTGCGTGGAAGCCGTAATCCATCAGCCGCTTGGCGACATCCATCTCGTCGATGCCGGACGCCTGCTTGAGCGGTCGCAAGTCGAGGATCAGTTCGTGCGCGACACGGCCGTCGCGGCCGGTGTAGAGCACCGGATACGCGCCTTCGAGCCGCGCCTTGACGTAGTTCGCGTTGAGGATGGCGTAGCGCGTTGCCTCGGTCATCCCTTCCCCGCCGAGCATCGACATGTAGCCGTACGAGATCAGCAGGATCAGCGCGCTGCCCCACGGCGCCGCCGAGATGGCGTGGATGCCCGAGGCGCCGCCGGTGGACACCAGCGGATGCGACGGCAGAAATGGCGCGAGATGCGCGGCGACGCCGATCGGCCCCATGCCGGGTCCGCCGCCACCGTGCGGGATGGCGAACGTCTTGTGGAGGTTCAGGTGGCAGACATCGGCGCCGATCAGCGCCGGGCTCGTGAGCCCCACCTGTGCGTTCATGTTCGCGCCGTCCATGTAGACCTGGCCGCCGTGCTCGTGCACCACGTCGCAGATCTCGCGGATGGCGTCCTCGTACACGCCGTGCGTGGACGGGTAGGTGACCATCAGCCCGGCGAGCGCGTCCCGATGGCGCTCCGCTTTCGCCCGTAGATCGGCCACGTCCACGTTGCCGTCGGCATCGCACGCGACGACGACCACCGTCATGCCGGCCATGACCGCGCTGGCTGGATTGGTGCCGTGCGCCGATGAGGGAATCAGCACCACCTGACGGTTGGCGTCCCCGCGTGCGCGGTGATAGGCGCGAATCACCATCAGCCCGGCGAGCTCGCCCTGCGCGCCGGAGTTGGGCTGCAGCGACACCGCCGCGAAGCCGGTGATGTCGCACAGCACCCGCTCCATGTCGCGGAAGATCTCCAGATAGCCAGCTGCCTGCTCCACGGGCACGAACGGATGCAGGGCTGCGAAACCCGGCCAGGTGATCGGCAGCATCTCCGCGGCGGCGTTCAGCTTCATCGTGCAGGAGCCGAGCGGAATCATCGAGGTGTCGAGCCCGATGTCGCGCCGCTCCAGGTGCCGGATGTACCGCGTCATCTGCAGCTCGGACCGATGCTCGGTGAACACCGGGTGCGTGAGGAACGCCGAGGTCCGGCGCAATGCGGGCGGCACCGGTGAGCTGACGTCGCCGGCGATGGACGTGCCACGGCCCACCACCTTCGCGAACACGCTGGCGATCGCCGCCACGTCATCGGCGGTGGTCGTCTCGTCGAGGCTGATCCCGATGGCGCCGTCCGGGAGATAGCGCAGGTTGATCTGTGCGGCCTCCGCCGCTGCCCTGAGCGCCGCGGCATCGACCCCGCTCACGCGCAGGGTGTCGAACCATGCCGTGTTCTCCTGGGTAAGCCCCATGGCGACCAGGGCGCCCGCCAGGCGGGTCGCGTGGGCGTGAACGCGCGCCGCGATGGCGGTGAGTCCGTCCGCGCCGTGGAAGACGGCATAGAACGCGGCCATGTTGGCCAGCAGGGCCTGGGCGGTGCAGATGTTCGACGTCGCCTTCTCGCGCCGGATGTGCTGTTCGCGCGTCTGGAGCGCCATCCGGTACGCCGGGGCGCCCTGGCTGTCCACGGAGACACCGATGAGGCGACCCGGGGCCTGCCGCACGAACGCCTCGCGGGTGGCGAAGAACGCCGCATGGGGCCCACCGTAGCCGAGCGGCACGCCGAAGCGCTGCGCGGATCCATATACGACATCCGCGCCCTGCTCGCCTGGCGGCACGAGCATCGTCAGCGCCAGCAGATCGGAACCCACGGCCACGAGGGCTCCTGCCTCGTGGGCCTGCGTGATGAGGGGTGCGATGTCGACGACCTGCCCGTTGCCATCCGGGTACTGCACGAGCACGCCGAAGACGTCATCGCCGATCGCGACTGCCGTGGCGGCCACGCAGTCCACGCGGATGCCGAGCGGCTCGGCCCGCGAGATCAGGAGTTCCCGGACCTGCGGGAACACCTCGCCCACCACGAGGAAGCGCTGCGCCGAGGCCGGCTTCCTGCTCACTCGCCGCAACAGCGTCATCGCCTCGGCCGCCGCGGTCGCCTCGTCGAGCAGGGACGCATTGGCGACCTCCATGCCGGTGAGGTCGCTGACCGTCGTCTGGAACGTGAGGAGCGCTTCGAGCCTGCCCTGCGCGATCTCGGCCTGGTACGGGGTGTACGGTGTGTACCAGCCCGGGTTCTCCAGCACCATGCGCTGGATGACGGCCGGCGTCACCGTGCCGTAGTAGCCCGCGCCGATGAACGTCCGGAACCGCGCGTTCTTCTGCTCGAGGGTGCGCAGCCGCGCCAGGAAGGCGGCCTCGGTCTCCGGTGCGGGGTCGACGAGCGGTTCGACACGCCGGATGTGCGACGGCACGACCTGGTCAATCAGGGCCTCGAGTGACGACACCCGCAGGACCTGCAGCATGCGGTCGCGGTCGTCGGGTCGTGGGCCGATGTGGCGGGTGGCAAACGCGTCTGAGGCCGGTAGGGTCATCTGTGATGGTGCGAGGGTGCTGCGTTCGTACCGAGGGGCCGCTGGTGCAGCGGCCCCTGCGTTGCTGCAAAGAGCGTCGGCGCCCACCGGGCGCCTGCCTCAACCGAGCTGCTGCGCGTAGGCGCTGGCATCGAGCAGCGAGTCGAGTTCCGCTGCATCGGTGGGCTTGACCCTGATAATCCACGCGCCGTGGGGATCGCTGTTGACCTGCTCGGGCGCACTCGTCAGCGCGTCGTTGACGGCGACGACTTCGCCGGCCACGGGCGAGAACAGTTCGGACACGGCCTTCACGGACTCGATCGTGCCGAAGACCTCACCCTGCGTGAGTGTGCGGCCCACCTGCGGCAACTCCACGAAAACGACGTCGCCGAGCTGCTGTTGCGCGTAGTCGGTGATGCCGACGTCAACGGTGTCGCCGCCGGCACGCACCCACTCGTGGTCTTTGGTGTACTTCAGTTCAGCTGGGTACATGGGCGGATCAGCTCCTGGGCCGCTTGTAGAACGGCATGGGGACGATGCGGGCGGCTGCATGCCGTCCGCGTACTTCGACGTGGATCGGGCGCTCCGGTTCGGCGAGAGCCGTCGGCACGTACGCCATGCCGATCGCCTTCTTCAGGTACGGTGTCTGCGTACCGCTCGTCACCGTGCCCACCCGCGTGCCGTCCACCAGCACGGGATAGCCATGACGGGCGATGGCGCGGTCCACCATCTCGAAACCGACGAGCGTGCGCTCGACGCCACTCGCCTTCTGCGCGCGCAGCGCCTCGGCGCCGGTGAACGTGTCCTTCTTCCACCCGACGATCCATCCGAGCCCGGCCTCGAGCACGGTGGTGGACTCGTCCATGTCATTGCCGAAGAGGCGCATCGACGCCTCGAGGCGCAGCGTGTCGCGCGCACCGAGTCCCGCGGGGACGACGCCGGCATCGGCTCCGGCGCGCAGGATGGCCTGCCACACCTGCGGGGCCTTGGCAGGGGCGACGAACACCTCGAATCCATCCTCGCCGGTGTAACCGGTGCGCGAGATGGTCCCGAGCACGCCGGCGATCTCGCCAGGCGCGAACCAGTAGTACTTGATTTCCTCGAGCGGCACCGTGGTCAGCGTTTGCAGCACGTCGAGCGCCGCCGGACCCTGCAGGGCCAGGAGGGCATACCGGCTGCTCGTGTTCACGGCCGGGGCATCGGCGAAGTCGCGCACCTGGGAGGCGATCCAGGCGTAGTCCTTCTCGATGTTCGAGGCGTTGACCACCAGCATGAAGTGGTCGTCGGCCATGCGGTAGACGAGAAGGTCGTCCACGAACGTCCCCTGCGGGGTCGTGAGCGCCGAGTACTGCGTCTGGCCGATCGCCAGGCGGGATGCGTCGTTGCTGGAGATCCGCTGGACGGCCGCGAGGGCATCGGCGCCCGCGATCTCGATCTCTCCCATGTGGCTCACGTCGAAGAGCCCGGCCCGCGAGCGCACCGCGAGGTGTTCCTCGGTGATGCCGGAGTATTCGACAGGCATCTCCCAGCCGCCGAACGGCACCATGCGGGCCTTGTGGCCGAGGTGCGTGGCATGCAGGGGTGTTTGCTTGAGGGAGGTCTGGGTGTTGGTCATGCAGCGAAGGGGCGGTCCGGGAAACGGACCGCAAACCCTTCAAGAGTACAGGCTCGGCGTCCGGGGCTCAAGGACGCGGGACGGGTCCTGCGGCAGGCGGCCTCAGGTGTTGGGAAGGGCGGCGCCCTTCACCTTGACGTTGCGGAAATAGACGGTATTGCCGTGGTCCTGCAGCAGCAGATGGCCGCTCTTGGCCTGGCCGAATCCGTCGAAGTCCTTGTACTTGCTGCTGGCGACCAGCTTCTTGAACGCCTCGCTGGCCCGGTCGAACTCGAGGAGCTTGGTGCCGTTCAGCCAGTGCTCGACCTTCGTGCCTTTGGACACGACGCGCACGGTATTCCACTCGCCGACCGGCTTGACGGGCTTCTGCGCGGGCGCGGCGATCAGGTCGTACAACGAGCCGAACGTGCGGTTGCCGTCCCGGCCCATCTTGGCATCCGGGTGCTCGGCATCATCCAGCAACTGGAACTCGAGACCGATGGCCGAGCCGCGGCCCGGGGTGCCGAGCTTCTCGGTGACGAAGTACTTGATGCCGCTGTTGGCGCCCTTGGTGAGCTTCACGTCCAGCTGCAGCTCGAAGTCGCCGTACTCGTCGAGCGTGACGATGTCGCCGCCGTTGGCAGCTTCCCCGCCGCCGGACTCGAGCACCGTGAGCACGCCGTCCTTCACCACCCAGCCTTTGTCGGGGAACGTGTCGCCGTGGGCGTTACGCCAACCCTTGGTCGTGGTGCCGTCGAACAGCAACCGCCAGCCGGCGGCCTTCTCCTCCGCCGTCAACGTGTTGGCGGCGGGCTGCGCCACCGCGGTAACGGCAGCCGGCGACATGGCCATCAGCGTACCGCCGGCCACGCCGATGACAGAGAACGCCGCCAGGTACACCTGGAGACGGGAGGTTGAACGGGGTTGAACCATGGCACGCTCCTCGACCGCGGTGCACGCGGTCTCCGTGATGAAATCCCCGCCACTCTAGTGCAGTCGCCGCTACGTGTCGAGCCTCGGCGCCGGCCCATCGTGCACGACGCTCGGACCACGCGGCAGAGCCGGTCGGTAGGCGTCGGGCGTGCTCGTCGACGCATCGGTGACGGTTGCCCGCGCCGCTCGTGCCTGCTCGATGGCGGCGCGACGGATGGCCTGTTCAGGGCGCGGTCCCTTGTAGGCGAGATAGGCCTGAAGCGTGTGGTAGCTGATGTCGAGCACCCGGCAGGCCTCTCGCTTGTTGCCGCCCGCCCGGTTCAACACATACCGCGCGTACCGGCTTCCCCACGCGCGCATGCTCTCATCGTCATTGACGGGCAGGAACGCGTCGCGGAAGCGTCCGATGACGGTGTCGGGCAGATCCTCGAGACGGAGGACGTGCGAACCGGCAAGGGTGACCGCACGCTCGATCACGCGCTCCAGTTCGCGCACGTTGCCCGGCCACTCGTACACCATCAGCGCTTCCATCGCATCTGGCGTCATCCGGTACGTCTGCCCGTCGCCCGATCGCTGCAGGATGGCCTCGACGAGATACGGGATGTCGTCGCGGCGGGCGCGCAGCGGCGGCACCTCGATCTCGATGGCGTTGAGGCGGTAGAAGAGATCCCAGCGGAACTCCCCGCCTTTGCAGAGCGTCTTCAGCGGCCGGTTGGTCGCAGCCACGATCCGGACGTCCACCCGACGGCTGCCGCTGCCGCCGACGCGCTCGACCGTCGGGTCCTGGATCACGCGCAACAGCTTGGCCTGCGCGGAGGCCGAGAGGTCCGACACCTCGTCCAGGAACAGCGTGCCGCCATCGGCCTGCTCGAAGCGTCCGCGGCGCCCCCGCACGCCCGTCGCCGTGCGCTCCTCGATACCGAACAACTCCGCTTCCAGGAGCGTTTCGACGATCGCCGCGCAGTTGAGCGGCACGAACGGCCCGTCTCGGCGGTCGCTCATCGCGTGCACCTGGCGCGCCACGAGTTCCTTGCCCGCGCCGCTCTCACCCTGGATCAGCACGATGAAGTTCTTTCGCGCCGCGCGCGCGATACGGTCGTGCAGTTGTCGCATCACGGGCGTCATGCCCAGCAGACCGCCCTGCTCGGGATGCAGCGCCTGCAGCACGCGGCGAGTGTCGGTCTTGCGCTCCGCGTCCGCCAGCAGGGGCAGGAGCCCCAGGAGCAGCGCGACCGCCTCACGCGCTGGTGCGACCGCCTCTGGCGGTCCCTTCGCGGTGACGCGCAGCGCGTCCGTTCCTCCTGGTACGAGCACGCGCGCCGGCCCCAGGTCCAACGGCTCGCCTGCGAGATGGATGGCCGGAGCCACCAGGCCGTACTGACGCGCGAGCAGGCTCTCGAGTCCTTCCCGCGCCTGCGCTTCGGCCCGGAGCACGATGACGGCTTCGGCCAGAAGGCCACCGGCAGGCGGCACAGTATCGACGAACGTAGCCGAAGGACGCGTGGTCATGGGAGGCCCCTGAGAGAGATGCCGAGAGCGTGCGCTGCCTGCCCATCCAAGTCCTGATCCAGGCCTGCACGCGACCGTCCCCGGGAGCTGCCCGGCCTGGAGCCGCGGCCAAGGCGGGCGTCGTGAAGGCAGGAGGCGGATCTGGGTAGTGAGTACTCACCCGCTCCAGGCCCGCTCGATCGACCACGCCGCCTCGTACTGCACGCCGCTGCGCGTCAACCGCCACACCAGACACCGCACCGTCGTGGCCTGAACCACGCCGACGACGGGCAACCGCAGCAGCATGACTCGCCCGGGGCGTACCGGCTGCGCCAGGCGGCAGCACAAGCCGTGTGCCGAAACGTCCACGACGTCGATGACGCGCACGCCAGGCACCTGCGGTCCGCCGCCGCCCCAGTGCGCAACGGCGGGGCGTCGCGGTTCACGACGCCGTTCGCCGATGATGTGTTCGATCATCAGCAGTTGTCCCATGTGTCGCTGGGAGACAGGCAGAGCAGCCGGATCCGCTGGGTGCTGCCGAGGATCCGGATCGCATACATGCGGTCGCCACGCCCGGCAACGTAGATGGAACCCGCCGTGGCCGTGCCTCGGGGCGTGAACACGACCCGGGACATCACGCCGAATTGCAGGGGCGAGGTGCCGGCAGCGATCGAGCCGGTTCCGTCGGCGGTCGGAACGGTGCGCGACACGGCAAGCCGCGCCGCCCCCTCGCGGAACACCGGCAACCAGGCCGTGCCGGGCGCGTCGATCCCTGCGCCGATGTCGGACGTGGTGATCCCGTTGCCATTGCCATCCTCGAGTACGCGCCACTGCGCCGACGGCGTGAGTTGGAACTCGATCGCCATCGCCCGCTGCGCGCGCCTGGCCGCCTGCGCCGTGCCTCGCAGGTCGGCAACGAAGCCGCGCGCCGCTTCGCGGCTGGCACGCTCGTCACGCACCTCGCCAAGCGCGCCCAGTGCAGCACTGCCGAGCAGACCCGCAATAGCCAGCACAATCAGGATCTCGAGCAGCGAGGCGCCCCGGCAGGAGCACCTCGCGACGACGGACGGCTCAGTTGCGGGCAGCCTTCGCATCGGCCTGTGCACCCAGCGTGAGATGCGGGCGGAGCTTGAGGAACGACTTCTCGCCGATGCCCTGGATGTTCATCAGGTCCTCGAGCTTCTTGAACGGACCGTTCTTCTCTCGATACGTGATGATGCGCTGAGCGGTGCTCGGACCGATGCCGGGCAGGGCTTCGAGTTGCGAGGCGTTGGCCGTGTTCACGTTGACCGCCTGTGTGGGGGCGGCGGCCGCCTTCGTGTCCTGCACGGCATCGGGAACGACCCCGGTGGGAGCGGCAGGTGCAAGCAGAGTCAGGAACAGCGCGAGCAGGGGACTTGTCATGGTTCTCCTCCTTGGGAATCGTGCGCGGCCGGTGCCGCCGGGAGGTTGGCCCGCGAACAATGACGAATCGCCGGCCCGCGCACGTCAAGGGCAGGAGCAACCAGCGCGCCACACGCGACCGCGCACTCCTTCACACGCGTAAGCTACTGCGAACGCTGTGGTTGCCTGGCACGTGCCGGAGAGTACCCGAGGTCGTCGGGCGACTGGCTCACGACAACTGGCGGCAGCGCGCGCAACCGGAGTTAACGCACCGACCGCAGGAAGAGGAACGCCGAAGCAGGAGGAGCGAGGAAGCGGGACCGCCGACGTTGCGCGGCGGGACCGGAGGCCGCCGCCGCCGGCAGGGGGGCGGGGGGGGGGGGGGGGGG
>JAEZCY010000019.1 GCA_023429845.1 Acidobacteriota bacterium | reverse complement strand
GTTGGCGGGGGCCCTGCCCGGCCGCGCGGCACTCACGACTTCTGCGGCAGGTGCGAGCGACGCAGTTCCACCGGCTGCCCCTTGGGGCGGAGACGCATGTTCAGCAACTCGACCAACAGCGAGAAGGCCATCGCGAAGTAGATGTACCCCTTGTCGATGTGCTGGTCGAAGGATTCGGCCACCAGCATGACGCCGATGAGAATGAGGAACGACAGCGCCAGCATCTTCATCGTCGGGTGACGCGCCACGAAGTTGCTGATCGGCCCGGCGAACACCAGCATGACCATGGCGGCCAGCACGACGGCCACGACCATGATGGGCACGTGCGGCGTCATCCCCACCGCGGTGATCACCGAGTCCAGGGAGAACACGATGTCGATCAGCATGATCTGCGCGACGACGCTGGCGAGCGTCGCGCCCGTGCGGACGGCGCCGGCGTGACCCTCGTCTCCTTCGAGCTTCTCGTGGATCTCGAAGGTCGCCTTCCCGATGAGGAACAGGCCGCCCAGCAGCAGGATCAGCTGCTTGCCGGAGATGCCGCGGCCCATGATCTCGAAGAGCGGTCGCGTCAGGCCCATGACCCACGAGATGCCGAGCAGCAGCGCGAGCCGCGAGATGACGGCCATCGAGATGCCGAGCCGCCTGGCCCTGGCCTGTTGCGCCTCCGGCAGCCGGCCGGAGAGGATCGCGATGAAGATCACGTTGTCGATGCCGAGCACGATCTCGAGCGCGGCCAGGGTGGCCAGCGAGATCAGGCTCGTGACGCTCCAGAGCGGCGAGGCCGGAGCAGTGGCGGCAGTTCCGACAGGGTCGGCCAGGGCGAGGACGCCCGGCCACAGGGAGGTCAACGACTCGATCACGGGAGTCCTTTCGCCGCGCCGGGCGCCGGCGCGGCCACCGATTGTACAGGGACGCCGCCTCCCGCTTACGCGCTCGCGCGCTTCCTCGTCCTCTTGGCGGCCGTCGAGGACTTGGCCGAGCTCAGCGTGGCCTTCGCGGGCGTCTTCTTGCCGGCGCTCACCGTCTCGAGGCTGCGACGCAGGGCTTCCATCAGGTCAACGACCTTCGCCGGAGCCTCCTCCTCGGTTTCGACGATGTCCTCACCCGCCACCTTGGCGTCGATGAGCTTGCGCAGCGCTTCCTGGTAGTTGTCCTGGAAGTCCTTGACGTCGAGGTCGCCTTCGAAGGTCCCGATCACCTGTTGCGCCAGCTTGACCTCTTCGGGCTTGAGCTTCGCCGGCACCCCTTCGAGCTCCTCGATGGCCGACATGCTGCGCACCTCGTCAGCCGACCGCAGCGTGTACATCACCAGCCCCTTCTCACGGGGCTGGACGGCGACGATGTACTCGCGGCCGTAGAGCGCCAGCTTGCCGATGCCGGCCTTGCCCTGCATGCCTTCGCGGATCACGGCAAAGGCTTCTGCGGCGACGTTGCCGTCGGGCGCAAGGTAGTAGGGGCGTTCGAAATAGATCGGGTCGATCTGGTCCACCGTCGTGAACTGCGTCAGGTTGATCAGACGCGTCGATTCGGGCCGCACCTTCGAGAGGTCCTCCTCGGACACGGTCACGTACCGGCCCTTCGAGAACTCGTAGCCCTTGACGATCTCGTTGTTGGCCACCTCACGCTCGCAGTGAGGGCACCATTTCTTCTGCTGGATGCGGGTCTCACAGACCTCGTGCAGCTGGTTGAAGCTGATGGTGGCCCGTGCGTCCGTCGCCGGAAAGACCCGGATCGGTATCGTCACAAGGCTCAGCTTCAGGTGTCCCTTCCACGTCGCACGCGCTGCCATAGACGCCTCTGTTGCAAACCGCGGGCCTTGGGCCTTGGGCCTTGGGGTTCCCGGATCCTTGCTATCGGTTGCTGGGGCCCGGATGATTACGCCTCATGGCTCGTCCGGTCCAGCCCTGGCGCGAACAAGCCCCCCCGGCGCCGATGCTGGCCACGCCTTGCGAGTTGGACGCCGTGAAACTCGAGAACTCATCGCTCGTGTACGAGCAGAAGTTCGACGGCATCCGGGCAATCGCCGTCGTGGAACCCGGCCATCCTTCGCCGCGCATCCTGCTCCTCTCGCGGAACGGCAACGACAAGGCGCCCCAGTTTCCCGACATCGTCCGTGCCCTCCGTGACTTCGCGGCGCAGGTGGGCGTGCCCGTCGTCCTCGACGGCGAGATCGTCGCACTCGACGCACGCGGGCAGCCCACGACGTTCACGGCCCTGCAGTCGCGCATGCACCTGAAAGGCGCGCGCGACATCGAGGCACGCACGGCCACGGTGCCGACGGCCCTCGTGGTGTTCGACGTGCTCAGGGAGGGCCAGGAGGACCTACGGCCGCTGCCGCTCGCGGACCGCCGGGCCCGCCTCGAGCACCTGCTGCACGTCCGCACGAACGAGCGGCTGCGTGAGGGGACCTACACGGCGGGCGACGGGCGACACGTGCTCGAGCGGGCACGACGGGAGGACTGGGAAGGACTGATCGTCAAGAACGCTGACGCACCCTACCTGTCGGGCGTCCGGTCGCGCACGTGGCGCAAGATCAAGCTGCACAAGACCGCGACGCTGGTGATCGGCGGGTGGACCGACCCCAGGGGCACACGTGCGGGGTTCGGGGCGTTGATGGTCGGGCGGCCGTGCGACGCGAGAGGCAAGCCGGCGCGCGTCGTCAGAGGAACCGAGGCGAGCCTCTGTTATGCGGGCAACGTCGGCACGGGTTTCAGCGACGCCTCGATCACCGCCCTGCTGAAACAGCTGCGCCCTCTGGCCCGGCCGACCTCGCCGTTCATCGATGCGCCGCGCACCCGCGGCCAGCACTTCGTCGAGCCTCGGTTGCTGTGCGAGGTGCGCTTCGGCGAGTGGACACGCGATGGGCACCTCCGTCACCCCGTCTTCCTCGGCTTGCGTGACGATGTGGGAATGGAGGCCGTGGCGGGACACGCCACACGAACGGGCGCCTCGCGAGCAGCGCATGCCGACGTCCCGCGGGCAGCGCAGACGGACGTTCCGCGAGCAGCGCAGGCGGACGCCTCGGAGAGGAGTCCCTACCAGGAGCCTGAGGAGGTGCGGCCGGTCGTCGAGCACCTGCAGGCGCTCGAGGATGCCGGACGTGACGGCACGGTGGTGCTGCCCGATGGTTCGCTCGACGTCACGAACCTGCGCAAGGTGTTCTGGCCCGCGTCGGGCCTCACGAAGGGCGACCTGCTCCGCTTCTACACGCGGCTCTCGCCATGGCTGCTGCCGGTCGTCGCGGACCGGCCACTCGTCATGAAGCGCTATCCCAATGGCGTGCTCGGCAAGGCGTTCTACCAGCAGCGCGCGCCCGACAGCGCACCGCCCGGCGTGCGCGTCGAGTACGTGGACGAGGACGAGGATGGTCCGATGCCGCGGCTCGTCGGAGGCTCGCTGCTGACGCTGCTGTACGTCGCCCAGCTCGGCGCCATCTCCTTCGACCCGTGGTTCTCGCGCGTGCAGGCGCCGGCGCACGCCGACTTCGTGGCCATCGATCTCGACCCGATGCCGGGTGTGTCCTTCTCGCAGGTCCGGGACGTGGCGCGCTGGGTGCGCGACGCGCTGGCGATGCTCTCGGTGCCCGCCGCGCTCAAGACGTCGGGCTCGACGGGGATGCACGTCTACATCCCTCTTGCGGAAGGCACGACCTACGAGTCAGGCCAGCTGCTGTGCCAGATCGTGGCGACTGCCGTCGCCACGCAGCACCCCAAGGCCGCGACCGTCGAGCGCACGGTGGCCCGGCGCGGACGCACCGTGTACGTGGACTACCTGCAGAACATCGAAGGCAAGACACTCGCGTGCGCTTACAGCGCTCGGGCGAGCGCGTTTGCCGGCGTGTCCACACCGTTGCGCTGGGAGGAACTCGACGAGGACATCCGGCCCGAAGATTTCACGCTGGATACCGTGCTGTCGCGATTCGGGGAGACCGGCGACATCTGGAATCCGGTGCTGCGGGGCACGCCCGCGGACCTTCACGACGTGCTCGCGCGGCTGTCACGCTGAGCGACTCGTCGCGTACGCCGGACGCAGCCCGTTCCACAGCACGGCAACGGCACAGTGTGTATGGAAATCCGACAATTGCGCGACATGTCGCGCGCGAACAACGCTACAGACGCGCACCGTGCTGACGAGTCCAGAGTGGATCGGTCCATGCATTGTGCTGGCGCAGCGATATTGCGTCCCGGGCAGCACGGTGCTGCCTGCGGCTATGTGAGGAGGAGCATGAGATGGGCATTCTTGGTTGGATTGTCTTCGGCTTGATCGTTGGCGCACTCGCCAAGTTCGTGATGCCGGGTCGTGACCCGGGCGGCATCATCGTGACCATGCTGCTCGGCATCGTCGGCTCGCTGCTCGGCGGGTTCATCGGTCAGGCACTGGGGCTGTATGGCCCGGGCGACGCGGCTGGCTTCTTCATGTCCCTGCTGGGGGCGATCCTGCTGCTTGCCATCTACCGCATGGCCATCGGCAAGCGCCGCACCGTGACGCCCTAGCACGCAGCGGTGCTGCCGTGACCGTCGGGCAGGGCCCGACGGCTACACCGGTCATGCGTAGGCGGTACTCCGTGACTGATCGGGCAGGGCCCGACGGCTACACGCCGTGCCGCACGTAGGCGCGACACACTGACGGCCGGGCGTGGGCAACCGCGCGCCGGCCGCTCCTCGCTTCGAGCGTCAGGGCACGGTGAGGCGTCATCGTGCACGCGCAGCCGCGGTACGGCGGCGGGCGCGTGCGACGCCGGCAAGCCCGAGAAAGACGAGACCGCACGCCCCTGGTTCAGGAACGACCAGCAGTGCGTAGACGGTGGTTGGTGCTGGGTCCGGCCGGAAATAGTCGCTCGCCAGAACGAAACGCAGCGTGACGCTGCCGGTGTGCACGCGAGGAAACGTCTGGAAAGGGAACTCGGGCCCAACGAGCATGCCGGCCTCGCAGGGAAGCTCCCCTTCGGAGCAAATTCTCGCCTCGACCGTGCCGTTGGACCAATCCTGCTCGGAGTAGAGGCCGACAGTGGCGGCATCCACGCGCATGTCCGCGAAGCGAAACGACAATGTGCCCGTTATGGATTCCCCGGGCGGTGCGTCCCAAAGCGCCGTCAGATGGACGATATGCGCCCAGGGAGCCACCCCCATTTCGAAGGCGATGTCTTCTGGAGCCCGAGTCGCGGCGCCGCTCGTGCTCGAGGTCTCGAACGCGAAATCCGAGAGGGTGCGGCCGGCACACGTAATCGCATCGGCTGCGATGGCATCGGCAAGCGTGGTGGCCGACCAGCAATCAATGGACGCGGCGCGGGCACTGCCGGTGCTGCCGACGCACACAGCGATCACGGAGGCCAGAACGAGCGGAAACGCGCCAACAGAGCGACCGAACATTCCCATTTGGACCTCCGGTCCGAGCACCATGTCTGTCGCACGTCGCGCCAGCGACCGGCGTCACGCGCGCTAACGAATCGTACTCGCTGCGGTCGCTCGCCGACAGCCCAAGTCACGCCACGAACCTACCCCGACGTGTGCGCGCCAGGTCACGCTGACGAGTGCCCGCGAAGTCACGAGCGGCGCTCACGAGGTGTGGGAATCGGCAAGCCCCAGCATGCGCAGTAACTGCAGCGCGTTGCCCGATCGCGCCGGGCCTGGCCGCAGCCGATAGTCGAACGTCATCGACACATCGTCGCCCGACCCGGCGAGCGTCTCCTGCAAGTGAAAGCTGTCGGCGCGGTCGGTGAAGGACGCGTCCGCGGCCAGCTCGAGGTCGTGCGTGGTGACGGCGCCTATCGCGTCGCATCTCAGCAGGTGCTGCATGATGGTCCGCACGGCAACCTGCCTCTCAGCGCTGTTGGTGCCCTGCAGCACTTCGTCGAGCAGGTAGCAGAGCCGCCGCGCCGATGTGGACTGGCGGCCCGCGGAAACGACCTGCTGGAGTCGCACGAGCGAGGCCATGAACAGCGACAGGCCGCGCTCGAGGGAGTCCGACACCCGCATGCTCGTGTGGAGCCGCAGCAGGGGCAGGCGGAAGCGGGCGGCGCACACAGGTGCTCCGGCGTGCGCCAGCACCACGTTCAGCCCGATGGCGCGCAGGAGCGTGCTCTTGCCCGACATGTTGGACCCCGTGATGAGCAGGAAGCGGCCGGGCGGCCCCACGACCACGTCGTTGCACACCCGCACCGCGTCGGAGAGCAGCGGGTGCCCTGCGTCGGATGCCTCGATGCGGTCCGCGTCCGGATGGAATTCGGGCCATGCCCAGTCCGGATGATCGAACGGCACCGACGCGAGCGCCGACAACGCATCCACCCGCCCCGCCGCATCGAGCCAGCGCCGCACTTCGCGGCCGTGCCGCCGTCGCCACCGCTCGATGGCCCACCAGACGTGCAGATCCCACAGCGTCAACGTCTGCAGCGGCACGTAGAGCCACACGGAGTGCCGCGCATCGGAGAGCGCCACCAGTTGCTCCAGCGCGCGGAGTGCCTGCGGAGCATCGCCATGCGGGCCCTGCAGGTCCGCCCGCACCTGAACGAGGAGCGACGACGTGAAGCGCGTCGCACTCACGTACGCGATGAGGGCGGCCCAGGGCCGCAGCCCGTGCTCTCCGCCCGCACCGCCGATCGCGTGCTCGAGGCGCCCGTGGACGAACCAGCGGAGCCCCCAGCCAAGCGTGCCGGACAGCAGCCACCACGCGCTGCTCACCAAGCCGAGGAAGGCTCCGACCGCGCCGAGCACGGTGGCCGCCGCGAGGACGACCGCGATCCACGGCACCCAGTCGCGGTCCGTCAATGCGCCCGGCGCTTCTGCCCACTGGAGGACGTGCGGGAGTGCCGAATCCTCGGACCGCACGCCCGGGACGTTCCGGGCCAGGGCGGCGGCGTGCTGCCGGAAGTCGAGGGCGGGGGCGAGCTCGCGCGCGGCCTCCTGGCGCGCGGCGATCGCCGCAGAATCCGCGCTCGCGGGCTCGAGAATCCAGCGGGCCAGCGTGTCGCGTCCCGTCGGCGTATACACGGGCCCGAGCACCTGCACGAGCGACGCGTGCCCGAAGACGTCGAGGTCCGACGCAAACGGATGGTCCTCACTGAGGGAGACGCTCCAGGCTGGCGGCAGCGCATCCCAGTCGCGCGCAATCCGCGCCAGCGCGTCGCCGTTGAGCGCGACCATCACCCGAGCCGCGTCGAGGCGCTGCT
>JAEZCY010000017.1 GCA_023429845.1 Acidobacteriota bacterium | reverse complement strand
CACACGCACCTGCGCCGGGCGCGCGCCGCGGCGCTGTCTATGATTCCGACGACGACGGGTGCGGCAAAGGCGATGGGCGAAGTGATGCCGGAACTGAAGGGCAAGCTCGATGGCATGTCCATGCGCGTGCCGACACCGAACGTCTCGGTGGTGGACCTGGCGGTGATCGTCGGCAAGAAGACGACCGCCGAGGAAGTGAACGCCGCGTTCAAGGCCGCCGCGGCGGGTCCGCTCAAGGGCATCCTGGCCGTCGAGGACGAGCCGCTGGTGTCGATCGACTATCGCAAGAACCCGAACAGCTCGATCATCGACTCGGCGTACACGAAGGTGATGGACGGCGACTTCGTGAAGGTGCTGAGCTGGTACGACAACGAGTGGGGCTACAGCAGCCGCTGCGTCGATCTCCTGAACTACATGGCGGGCAAGGGGCTGTAAGTTGGCCAAGCGATCGATTGCGGACCTGAACCTGAAGGGTCGGCGCGTGTTCATCCGCGTCGACTTCAACGTGCCCATGAAGGACGGGCAGATCACCGACGACACGCGGATCCAGGCGTCGCTGCCGACCATCAGGTACGCGGTCGAACAGGGCGCCACGGTAATCCTGGCTTCGCACCTCGGTCGCCCGAAGGGCAAGCCGAACCCGGAGTTCAGCCTGAAGCCGGTGGCCGGGCGTCTGTCGCAGTTGCTCGGCCAGCCCGTCGCCTTCGCCAGCGACTGCGTCGGACCGGCGGCCACGGAGGCGATCGCCGAGGCCGGCACACCCGGGGTGGTGCTGCTCGAGAACCTGCGGTATCACGCCGAAGAAGAGGCCAACGATCCGGCGTTCGCCCAGCAGCTGGCCGAACTCGCCGACGTCTACGTCAACGACGCGTTCGGGTCGGCGCACCGCGCGCATGCGTCAACCGAGGGCATGGTGGCGCACGTCAAGGAGGCCGCGGCAGGCCTGCTGATGGCCAATGAAGTGAGCTACATGGGCAAGGCGCTGTCGTCGCCCGAACGCCCGTTCGTGGCCGTGCTCGGCGGCGCAAAGGTGAGCGACAAGCTGGAGGTGATCCAGAACCTCCTGCCGAAGGTGGACGCGCTCGTCATCGGCGGCGCGATGGCCTACACGTTCCTCGAGGCGCAGGGGCTCGAGGTCGGCAAGTCGCTCGTCGAGGCCGATCTCGTGGACACGGCGCGCGACCTGAAGGCTCAGGCCGACGCCCGCGGGCTGACGCTGGCGCTTCCGGAGGACCACGTCGTCGCCGAGGCGATCTCGGCCGAAGCCGCCGCCGAGACGCTGACAGTAGGTGATGCCGCCATCGGCGCCCGCATGGGGCTCGACATCGGCCCGAAGACGGCGGCGCGGTACGCCGAGCTCATCCGGGGCGCGAAGACGGTCGTCTGGAACGGCCCCATGGGCGTGTTCGAGATTCCGGCCTTCGCAAACGGGACCAACACCGTCGCACAGGCAGTGGCAGAGGTCGACGGCATCACCATCATCGGCGGCGGCGACTCCATAGCGGCGGTCCACAAGGCTGGCGTCGCCGACAAGGTCAGCCACATCTCGACCGGCGGCGGCGCCAGCCTCGAGTTCCTTGGCGGGCGGACATTGCCGGGCGTGGCGGTACTGCCGGAGAAATGACGATGCGAACACCCCTGATTGCCGGCAACTGGAAGATGTTCAAGGGTGTGGCAGACGCCGTGGCGTTCGCCAAGGAATTCCGCGCACTCGCGAAGGACTTCACCGAAGCGGAACTCGTGATCGCGCCGCCGTTCACCGCGATTCACGCCGTCGCCGACGCCCTGCGCAACTCCGGCATCGCGACGGCAGGACAGGACTGCTACTGGGAGAAGGACGGCGCGTACACCGGTGCCGTGAGCGCGGTGATGGTGAAGGAAGCGGGCGCCGAGCTGGTCATCCTCGGGCACTCCGAGCGACGACGCGTGTTCGGCGACAGCGACGCCGACGTGACGCGGAAGATCCACGCGGCGTACGCGGCCGGCTTGTCACCGATCGCCTGCATCGGCGAAACGCTCGAGGAGCGCGAGGGCGGTCGCACCTTCGAGGTGCTCGATACGCAGCTGCGCGCCGCGATCGACGGTGTGGCGCCCGAGCAGTTCGCGACGATGGTGATTGCATACGAGCCGGTGTGGGCCATCGGCACCGGGCGCAACGCCACCCCCGAGCAGGCGCAGCAAGCGCATGCGCACGTGCGGTCGCGGTTGCGCGCCTGGCTCGGCGCCGGTGCGGCCGACAAGTGCCAGATTCTGTACGGCGGCAGCGTCAAGCCGGACAACGCGCAGGCCATCCTGCAGCAGCCGGACGTGGACGGCGCCCTCGTCGGTGGTGCGAGCCTCGACCCGCAGGGCTTCTTCAAGATCGCGTCCGCGGCCATCTGAATCGTCGATCGCCGTCGACTGCGTCGGAGGTCCGGCCCTCCGTATACGTAGCCGTCGCCCCTGGGCGACGGTCCTGCGGCGCATACCCGTGACGTCTACGACGGCACGGCTGCCGCAGGTCCACAGCGCGTGGTATGCTTAGCCGTTATGCTGTACTGGCTTCTCGTCACCGTGTACGTGGTCGTCTGCCTGCTGTTGCTGCTGGCGGTCCTTCTGCAGCAGGGCAAGGGCGGCGACATGGCCGCGGCATTCGGTGGTGGTGGTGGCCAGGCGGCGTTCGGCGCCCGGCAGGGCGTGACGGTGCTCGCCAAGGCTGCCGCGGTGCTCGGCGCCCTCTTCATGGCTGGCGCGCTCGGGCTCGCAATCGTTGGCACCCGTGGCCCCTCTTCGGTCATGAGCGGCGTACCGGGTGCGGCACCAGCGAAGGCTCCGGCGCAGGCGCCCGCGCCGCCCACGAATCCGTCAGCAGTCGAGAATCCGGCGCCCGTCGGCACGCCGGTCGCTCCGGCACCTGGCGTCCCCCCGGCAGAAGCCGGTCAGGATGCGCCGAAGGACGAACCCAAGAAGCAGTAGCGCTGCACAGGCAGATCCCCGCGTCGATCGCTTCCCTCGACTGCACGGACCTGCTATAGTTCGGCGTTCGTCGCGCCGGCGGCTTGCCGCATGGACGACAACCTCACCGCACGCGGAAGTGGCGGAATTGGCAGACGCACCAGCTTGAGGGGCTGGCGGGAGCAATCTCGTAGGGGTTCGAGTCCCCTCTTCCGCACCATCTTTAGAATCAACAAGTTGCAGGATAATGGTCGCCCGAAACGGCGGCCATTTTTTGCCTGTGGTCAAGGCACTGGGTGAACCGGGCTTGGGCGGGCAGGCGGTCACAATCCCGTCTCGTACGCCGGCCGAACCGGAGTAACCTCCTCTGCACTCCCATGAGCCGCGCACCTGCCGCCACGGTGGACGACTACGTCGAGGCGCTGCCCGAACGGGCGCGGCAGGTGCTGCCGCACGTGATCGCGGCGATTCGCACGGCACTGCCTGGCGCCGTCGAAAGCATCTCCTACGGCATCCCGACGTTCCGCGTCGGCGGCCGTCCTGTCATCTATTGCGCGGCGTTCGCGCAGCACTACTCCGTGTATCCGGCGACGCGCCCCGTCATCGACGCGCTCGGCGACACCCTGGCCCCGGGTGAGTACAACGGCAAGGGCACCATCCGGTTCCCGCTTGACGCTGCGGTCCCGGTCCGGTTGATTGGGAGAATCGCCAAGCTCCGGGCTGCCGAGGAGTCTGCACGAGCGATGTCTCGACGCACCGCCGCGAAGAAGCGATAGGCCGCCCCTCGCTCGCGGCGGACGCTCCTGCCTGCTCAGGCCCGAGCGGGCAGCACGAGTTCCGTGTGCACCTCGAGCGGGCGCTCGAGGATGCTGCCCACCGGCGATGTCGCGAGCACGTGGCGATGCAGCGCGTCGAGCTGCTCGGGCGTCGCGTCGGCGTCCAGGTGCACCTTCGTGCTGATACCGGAGAAGCCGGCCGGCACCTCGCTCGAGATGCCGAAGAAGCCCGCGAGGTCGATGTGCCCCTCGACGTCCACCGAGAGGCTGCGCACCTCGATGCCGCGCACGGCCGCGTTGAGGGTGTAGCCAATCGCCAGGCACGACCCATACGCCGCCAGGACCGCTTCCACGGGGTTGGGGGCCGCGTCGCTGCCGCCGAGCACCTCTGGCTCGTCCAGGTGCAGCTGGTGCGACCGGATGCGCGACTCGCACGAGAAGCCGCCCTTCCACGTGGTTGTCGAGCGCCACTGGGTCTGGCCGTTGGCGGGGTCCTTTCGCACCGCCTCGACGAGGTCGAGGCACTGCCGGACCGGTACGCCGTTGATGCGATCGATGGAAGACGCGGTGGACGAACTCATGGCGATCCGCTCCCTGGAGTAAACGAAAGGCCCACTCCCTGGGGGAAGCGGGCCTGCGAAGTCACAGGTCGATCGTACTCGCCTGCGCGCGCTCACGTCGCGCGATCGCCGTCATATGTCACACGTGGTCTCCCTGTTGCCTCGCGGCCGTGGCGTCGGAGACCATGCTGCGTGCTCGCCCACGCCCTCCCGTCCGCCCTCGCCCTCGTTCTCGCGGCCACCCTCGCGACGCCGGTCCTCTCGCAGACACAACCCTCGCCTCCCGCACCATTGGCGCTGATCGATACGAGCATCGAGAACGCCTCGCCGGTCTGGTACGAACGGGCCGCGGACGGCGCGTACCGCGTGCACCTGCTCTACGACCACGAGCGGGGCGCGCCCAATCGCGCGGCCGGTCACATCCACGTCCGCCTCGTCGGCACCCCCGGCGCCCGCGTCACGCTGGAGTTCGTCAACCTCGACAACGTGTGGAACGGCCGGCACGGGTCGGTGGCCGGCGAGCTGAAGACCGTGGCGATCTCGGCTGACGGGCAGCAGTGGACCACGGTGCCCACCGATGCCCTGCCGGGCGACCGCGTGCGCGTGACGCTGACGATGCCGGGCGACACTCTGCACGTCGCGCGCATGCAGCCCTACCGCGTGAGCGATCTCGAACGCCTCATCGCGTCGGCGCGTGCTCATCCCTTCGTCGGCGTGACGTCGATCGGGAAGACGGCACAGGGACGCGAGCTCGAACTGCTGCGCATCGGCGACGAAGACGCACCGAAGCGCGTGTTCGTGCGGGCGCGTGCGCATCCATGGGAGGCGGGCAGCAGCTGGGTCGCGCACGGCCTGATCCAGCGGCTGCTGCGTGACGATGCCGAGGCGCGGGCATGGCGTAGCCGCTACGTGCTGTACGTCCTGCCCATGGCCAACAAGGACGGCGTGGCCCGCGGCGGCACTCGGTTCAACGTGCTCGGCAAGGATCTGAACCGCAACTGGGATCGCCCCGCAGACCCGCAGCTCGCCCCCGAGAACACGGCGCTCGAGCGTTGGCTCGAAGGGATGGTCGCGAGCGGGCGCAAGCCTGACCTCGCCATCGAATTGCACAACGACGGCCGCGGCCTGCTGCACATCAGCCGCCCGCCGGTGCCGCACCTTGCAGCGTACCTGACACGGATGGCGCGGCTCGAAGGGCTGCTGCGGGCGCGCACGTGGTTCACCGAAGGACACACCGATGGCGCGTTCCGCAACAGCGGCACACTCGGCGACGGGTGGCTGGAGCGCTACGGGATCGACGCGCTCGTGCACGAGCTGAACGCGAACTGGATCGAGGGCCGCAAGTCCTACACGTCTGCGGCGCTGTGGCAGGAGTACGGCGCGGCGCTGGCAGGAGTGCTGGACGAATACCTGCAGCAGGAGTGACGCGCGTGGCCGACGCGCGACCGCCGGGCAAGGCCCGGCGGCTACGAATGGAGACGCCAGCGGCGGCGAGTCGCGATCCAATACGCAGGCGTCGGGCCCGGCCCGACGCCTGCGGGCGGATCATCAGGCGAGCTGGTCGCGCGTCCTCTCCAGCAACTCGCGCAACTCGCGGATGCTCTCCAGCTCGCGCCCTGAGGCGCCATGCTCGATGCCGCAGTGGCCGCGGAAGCCGGCGTCCACGACGATCTTCATCATGCGCGGCATGTCGATCGGGCCGTTCTTGCCGTGGAAGTCCCACACCGTCGGCTTGACGCTGACGCCCTTGGCGAGCGGCATCATCTCCTTCACGCCGACGTAGGAGTCGTAGCTTTCGAGCTTGGCCGTCGGATTACGCTCAGTGGGACGCGAGATGCCGAAGTTGCCGAAGTCCGGCAGCGTGCCGGCGCGCTTGTGGTCGGCCCGCGCGATGGTGGCCATCAGCCACTTGGCGTTGCTGCTCAGGCCGCCGTGGTTCTCGATGATCACGTGCTGGCCATGCGTGTCGGCAAACTCGCAAAGCTTGTGCAGGCCATCGGCCACGAGCTTCTGCTGTTCCTCCGGCGTACCGCTGCTGTAGGCGTTCACGCGGATCGAGTGGCAGCCGAGCGCCTGCGCCGCTTCGACCCACTTGTAGTGGTTCTCGACCGCGGTCTGGCGCTTGGCACCATCGGGGTCGCCGAGCTGGCCCTCGTTGTCGCACATGATGAGGACCTGCGTCACGCCCTCGCCCTTGGCCCGCGCGTTCATCTCGGCGAGGTACGCCTTGTCGGTCGCCTTGTCCATGAAGAACTGATTGACGTACTCGATGGCATCGATGCCGACGCTCTTCGCGATCTTCGCGAAGTCGAGGTGCTGCATCGTGCCCTTGCGCAGCGGCTGGTTGATGGACCACTGCGCGAGCGAGATCTTGTAGAGAGGCGCCTTGCCCTGGGCGGCGCGGAGCGGCGTGGCCGTGAGCGCGCCGGCGGCGGCGGTCACCGCGGCTGCCGACGCGTGGAGGAATTGCCTGCGGTTGGGGAGGGACATGGTGGACGAATCGGGAATGTGCAAGTTGAAATTTGACATTGACTCAGGGGCCGGCTCAGACCAGCCCGCCGGCGATTGACTTCCACTCCACCACCTTACCCGTGGTGATCGCCTGGTGGCCCATGATCGCGGTGAGCGCGCCGGTTGCGCCGACCACCACGTCGGCGGGGTTCTTCCCACTGCCGCGGATGCAATCGTAGAACGCGAGCATGTGCGCGTGCGGATACTCTTCCACCTTCGCGGCAAGCTCCACGGGCGGCGCCTTGCCGTCGAGCGGGTACACGTTGGTGTCGCCCATCAGGTCGCAGGCGCCCTTCTGCCCGTACACGTGGACGAACTGTCCACCGCCGGGCAGTCCCTTCGGATGGAACACCATCTGCGTGAAATACAGCTTCACCCCTGACGGGTAGTCGTAGCTGAGTGTGTAGCCGTCCATGATCGAGCGTCCCGGGGGATCGTCCTTGTAGAGGAGGATGCCGCCGAAACCCGCCGCTCGGACGGGCGTGGCCCCGACCGCCCAGTTGCACAGGTCGAGATTGTGCACCGACATCTCGATCAGGTAACCGCCCGACTTCTCCACGTCGAAGAACCAGTCGGCCGAAGACCCGGTGTGACTCAGATCGGACTCCGAGTGCCGCTGCGCCTTCACCATCAGCACGTCGCCGATGGCGCCCTCGCGGATCCTGCCGACTGCGGCGCCGAGCCGCTTGTACGACCGCAACTGCTGGCCCGTGACGAACACCTTGCCCGACGCTTTCGCGGCTTTCACGACCTGCTGGACGGTCTCGGGTGTGATGGCCACCGGCTTCTCGCAATAGACGTGCTTGCCCGCCTGCAGCGCCGCCACCGCCATCTCGGCGTGCAGGTGCGGCGGGGTGGCGATGACCACCGCCTCCACGTCCTTGCGATCGAGCACGCGCCGGTAGTCCGTGTACGTCTGCGGAGCGTCACGCGTCGCGACGGCTGCCGCGTTGGAGAGACGGTCGGCCTTCGTATCGCACAGCGCCACGGCCTTGCCCACTTCGAGCACTGCGCGCAGGTCCTGCGTGCCGCGGCTGCCGGTGCCGATGACGGCCGTGGGAATCGCGTTGGCCACCGGCGCCGTAGTGACCGGCGCGGCCGCCTGCGCACCGACGCGCCGCGTCAAAGCGGCGCTCGCGGCAATCGCCGTTCCGGTGCCGAGGAATGCACGCCTGCTGATGTCGTTGATCACGATGACGTCTGCCTCCAGGAATCGTTCGGCCACGCTCGGGGGAGCAGGCCTGCCCAACGGCCGCGCTCGGGGCGCGGACCTACCGCGTCTGACTCTGCCCGCGGGCCTGAAGCCCGCCAAGCACGCTCTCGACGTACTCGCGCGCGCGCCGCGCCAGCACGTCTACGCCTTCGGGCGCCGCCGGCCGTGGCACGAGCGGCTCGAAGACGTTCTCGAACACGAGCGGCATCGTCCGCCCCGTGTGCAGCACCGGCTCGAACAGCCGGTAGTGGTCGATCTCGCCGAAGCCCGGGCCGCAGTCCTCGTCCTTCGGCCAGTCCCGGTGGTCCTTCACCGCGAACGCGCGGACGTCGCCGGCGCACTGCGCGATGTCGGCGATCGGATCGTGGCTCTCGTAGTCGAGCACGTTGCCCGCGTCGTAGCACATGCGAACGGCCTCGTGCCCGACCTCGCGGATGATCGCGGAGCACTGCACGCCCGTGGCGGTGTTGCCGCCGTGCTGCTTGATCAGCACCTGCACGCCAGACTGCTGCGCGACGGGCGCGACGGCCTTCAGGCAGGCGATCACCCGCTCGTACTCACCCGGCCTGGTGCGCCCGAACGTGAGCAGGTACGGGATCTTCGCCGCGGCCGCCTGCGCGATCCGCCGCGCATGGCCGTCGGCGGCGTCCGGTTCCTCGAGGAAGACGGTCGAGAACATCATCACGGGCTCGAGCCCCATGTCGCGGCAGCGGCGCGCGAGCGCGGCGGCCTCGGACGGCGGCGCGTGCACGTCAACCGCCGGCCGCGCCTGCCCGGCGGCATCCCTGTGGTTCACACCCCACGCGACGCTCGAATAGCCGGCGGCCTTGACGCCCTCCAGCGCGCGCTCCATCGGGAACGCCGCGTACGGCAGCGTCATGCATGCCAGCTGGAACGTCGTCGCAGCGGCGCTGGCCGGCGTCGCTGGCTGGCTGCCGGCCTGAGACGGCGCGCCCGCACGCGGGGCGGCGGTGCCGGCGTATGTGGCCGCGCCCGACAGAGGCGCCAGGCCCGCTGCGGCCACTCCACCGAGGAACTCCCTTCGACGCATGGCCGACACGTATATCAGGAAATCGCTTCCGCCGCGCGACGTCCGCGGTACGTTGCCGTCCCCTCGGCCGCCACGCTGCCCGTCGGGCAGGGCCCGACGGCTACACGGCGCGTACGGCTAGTAGCCGCGCGCCGCATCCACGACAGAGAGCATCCGCTCGCCGAGGACGTACCTGCGCAGGTTCTCGCGAACCAGCAACCACCGGAACTCGTCGTCGATGTCCGAGTCGGCCGAGACGTGAGGGGTGAGCATCAGCCCGGGAGCTTTCCAGAGCGGGTGGCCCGATGGCAGCGGCTCAGGGTCCACGACGTCGAGACCCGCTCCGGCAATCGTGCCGCTCTGCAGCGCCTGCACGAGGTCGTCGGTCACGACGGTGCCGCCCCGGCCGACGTTGACGAAGAACGCCGTGCGCTTCATCGCGCCGAAGATCTTGGCGTCGAACATGCCCTGCGTGTCGGGCGTCAACGGCAGCGTGTCGACCACGATGTCGGCATCGCCAACCCAGGTCGCCAGGTCGGACGGCAATCCCATGCGACTCACGAAGGGTGGCGGGGCCGCCTTGCTGTTGCGAATCGCCAGGACGTTCATGCCGAACGCGTGCGCGCGTCGCGCCACCTCGCTGCCGATGCCTCCGAATCCGACCACCAGCATCGTCTTGCCGGTGAGCGCGTAGGCGTCAGCCGATCCGCCGGCCATCAAGTCGCCACCCCGGGCCCAGCGACCGTCACGCTGCGCAGCCAGGTAGACCGGCAGTCCGCGCGCGTGGGCGAGCACCAGCGCCATGACGTGTTCGGCCATCACCGGACCGGCAATCCGCTGCATGTTCGTGAGGAGAATGCCGCGCTGCGCAATCACCGGGCTCGTCAGGCATCGCTCGACGCCGGCATTGAGCGTCTGCACCCAGCGGATCCGCGCACCGCTTGCCAGCACGGATTCCTCGCAGAAGCCGAGCGAGACATCGACGTCGGCGGCCGCGCCCTGCGCCTCCGACACCGAATCCGCGCCGACGAGCTCGACGCCAGGCGCCACGGCTTGCAGCCATGCACCCAAAGCCGGCGTGAGGCCGCGCACGAGCACGCGCCGGGGCGGCCGCCACCCTGGTGACGCACGCACTGGCTCAGGCGCCTCGCGGAGCCCGAGTTCGGTAATCATCCGGGGCGTCCGCGCCTCGTCCGGTTGCGCGGACGCCGTGGCGACGAACGCGAGCGCAATGGCGACGGCGAGCGCGCCGCGGACCGTCAGTCGCACCATCTTCGAGCTCCTCGTGCCGGCGCCGGGATGGACGCCTTCACAGACGTCCCCTAACCGGCTGCAGCACGGCCAAGGCCGACGCGACCAAGACCCAAGCGCCATGCCCAAGGCCCCAAGCGTCAGTCCTGATCCGCCTTCCAGCCGAACGCCTGCATCATCACGCGGAACACGTCGGTGTTCTGCATGTAGCCGCGGACGCGATCGGCGCCCGGCCCCCTGGCTGCGATCATCACCGGCTCGCCGGTGTGGCCGTTGTCCATGCGAAGGGCGGGGATCCGCATGTTGCGCCGCTTCTCCTCGGCCGCCTTCGCCTCCTCGGCCTCGAGCCCTTCGAGGAGGGGCTTGCCGAGCAACCCGCCCCGCAGGCCCAGGTCGAACGAATGGTCCGCAGTGAAGATCAGCAGGGTGTCCTTGCCGACCACGGTGGAGAGCCGCGAGATCACGTTGTCGAGGGCGACCATCCGGTCGAGGCCGCGCCGCATGTTGTCGGTATGCGTGTCGCCCTCCACCATCAGGAAGTAGCCCTTCTTGTTCCTGGACAGGATGCGCTGCGCCGCGAGGACCGCCTGCTCCAGATCGAACTGCGCGTTGTCGAGCAGGACGATGGCGCGGCGTGCATCGGCCGGAATCTCCTCCACCGAGCCGAGGATGGGACGGCCTGCCTTCTCGGCCAGCGCGGCGAGCTCGATGCCCTCGGCCGCGAGCGCCTTCGTGAGATTGGGGCGCCCCGGTCCGATCATCACGTCCACGCCGTCACCGAACCGCGGCGTGAACGCCTGCTGGAAGATCGCCGCGGTCTTGCCGCGGTCGTTCGCGTGGGCGTAGAGCGAGGCCGGCGTGGCGCCATACAGCGAGTCGTTCGTCACGAGACCGGTGGCCAGGCCGCGCTCCTCGGCGTACTCGAGGATCGTCTTGAGCGGGGTGCCGTCGGTCTTGCCGCGCACCGTGTCGGTCCCCTGTGAGATGACGCCGTTGTGGGTCTTCTGTCCCGTGACGACCGCCGTCATACCTGCGGCGGAATCGGTGACGATCTGCGACGCGGTGCTGGTGTCGGAGAGCGCAATGTGCGGCATCCGCTGGATGAACAGCCCGCGGGGCGTCCCGTGGGCATGCAGGCTGGCAGCGGTCACCGTCGAGATGCCACCGGCATCAGCGAGGAACAGGACGACGTTCTTGGCGCGGCCGCCCTGTGCCGACAGCAGCGCCGGCATCAGGAGCATCGCGAGGAGGACTCTCTTCATGCGCGGGAGTATAGCTGGATGGCGCGACGCGATTGCGACGCGAGGGTCCGGGCCCGAGGCCCGCTATCATCGGCGCATGCGGCTGCGCCATGTCCTCCTCGTCGCCATCCTCGCCTGCTCGCCCGCCGGGGCGCTGGCGGCCACCACCATACGCATCATGCCGCCGGATGGCGGCGTGCTCGCGGCAGGGCAACTCGTGGATATCCGTGTCGAGGCCACGTCCGACGGCCCCACGGCGCCGGAGGGTCTGCGCGTCTGGATCAATGATCGTGAGTCCACCGCGCGCAACGATCCGAAGGCACAGGCGGGCGCCCCGGCCGGCAGTGCGAACTTCCTGCTTCGTGGGTTCAGCATGGACCCGCCGGGCGCGCTGACCGCCCGCGCGACGACCGCCGACGGGGCGTCGGCGGACGCGCGGCTTCGCGTCGAGGCGTGGCAGAGCGCGGACCGCCCGGCCGAGCGCCGGGCCCGGAACGTGATCCTGTTACTCGGCGACGGCATGGGCGCGGCGCCCCGGACCCCCGCCCGCATCCTGTCCCGCGGCCTCCACAACGGGAGGGCGGCCGGGCGCCTCGCCATGGACACGCTCGACGTGACCGGCCAGGTGATGACCAGTTCCCTGAACGCCGTGATCACCGATTCATCGCCGGGCATGGCCGCCTACGTCACGGGGCAGAAGAACGCCAACAACCAGCAAGGCGTGTTCCCGGACAACACCGCTGATCCATTCGACAACCCGCGCATCGAGTACCTCGGCGAGATCCTGCGCCGCACCCGCGGCCCCGGCTTCAACGTCGGCATCGTCACGACGGCGGATCTCACGGACTCGACGCCAGCGGCCAACGCCACGCACACGGCGAGCCGGTTCGCCGGGCCGGGCATCGCGGCGCAGTTCTTCGACGAGCGGGCCAGCAACGGCGTCGCGGTGCTGCTCGGCGGCGGGGCCAATCACTTCGCGCCTCCCACCGCGGGCGGCACGCGTCCGGACGGGCGCAACCTGATCGAGGAGTTCCGCGGAGCGGGGTACGAAACCGTACGGACCGGCGCTGACGTCCGCGCCTGGCTGGATCCGGGGCGGCCGGCGCCACGCGCGCTGCTCGGACTGTTCCACGCATCGCACCTGGTGGTGGCGTTCGACAAGGTGGGCGCCGGCCGCTACAGCGACGAACTCGCCCTCGAGAAGAACGCGCCGTACCGCGACACGCCGATGCTCGAAGACATGACCCGCCTCGCCCTGAAGAGCCTGACGACGCACTCGCCGTCGGGCTTCTACCTGATGGTCGAGGGCGCGTCCATCGACAAGCGCGCGCACGCCGCCGACCCGGACCGCACCATCTGGGACACCATCGAGTTCGACCGCGCCGTGGCCGTCGCTCTGGCGTTCGCGCGCGGCACGAACACGGACGCCGATCCGGACAACGACACGCTGGTGATCGTCACGGCCGACCACGAGACAGGTGGCTTCTCGCTGATTGGCGTCGGCAACGAACGCTATGCGCCGTCGGCCCTCGGCAGGGCCGTGCGCGACTATGCCGCGGTGTTCCGCTTCCTTCCGGAGCAGGTGCTGCCGTTCACCACGAATTACGTCGTGGACGAGCGCGGCTTCCCCGTCGATCCGAACCCATCGCGCAAGCTGCTCCTCGGCTGGGCCGCGGCGCCGGATCGTCACGAGAACTGGACGGCCGACCGCGTGCAGACCGAGGCCGGCGTGCTCGATCAACGCGAGAACGGCCAACTCGTCGCCGTGGCCAATCCGTCCCGGGCGCGGCCGGACGACATCCCGGGCTTCATGGTCCCGGGCACGATCGAGAACGGCGCGACGCCGTGTCCTGCCGCCGACGGCTGCCCGGCCGACACTGCGTCGAACGGCCACACGTTCGCGGGACATACGGCCTCCGACGTGCCGCTCTCGGCCACGGGCCCGGGCGCCTGGCAGTTCACCGGTGTGTACGAGAACAGCGACGTGCTCCTCAAGATCCTGCGCGCCTCGGCTGGCACGTACGACGTCCCGCGCTGAACGGGCACAGCTGATGACCGTCCGACCCCTGTCGCTCGACGACGCCCCCGCGGTGCAGGCACTCGTCGCCGCGGTGGCGCGGGAACGCCGCTATCTCGGGACGACGGACGGCTTCACCCTGGACCAGGCGCGAGCCCACATCGCGCGGGTGGCTGGAGCCGGCGGCGTGCAGTTCGGCGCGTTCGACACCTCGCCCACGGCGGCGGGCGCCGCGCGGCTCGTCGGCTGGGTGGACGTCATGCCGGGCCCCTTCGAGGGGCTCACCCACTGCGGGCGGCTTGGCATGGGAGTAGCGGCGGCGGCGCGTGGCCGCGGCATCGGCGCCGTGCTGCTCGCCCGGGCGCTCGAGGAGGGCTTCCGCACGCTCGAGCGCATCGAACTCGAGGTCTTCGCGTCCAACGATCGGGCCCGGACGCTGTACCTGCGCGCGGGCTTCGTCGAGGAGGGCCGTCGGCGCTGCGCGCGCAAGCTCGATGGCACGTGCGACGACATCCTGATGTACGGCTTGCTGCGCGACGAGTGGCGGCCGCGTCCCGTCAGCCCACGGGCTGCAGCGCGACCCTCACGCCGTCGGTGAGCGCACTGCCGGGGAACGCGACGACGGCCGACCCGACGGCCAGGCCAGACAGCACCTCCGCCTCCGTGTCGTTGCGCCGGCCGACCTCCACGGGCGTGCGGACCGCTCGGCCACCGACAATGGCGAACACGAACCAGCCGCTCTCGTGGCGCACGAGGCTCCCGATCGGCACCTGCAACACGTCGTCGGCTTCCCAGACCACCACGCGCACCTCGACGCGGTAACGGTCGCCGAGTTGCGCGGCGGCCAGTTGCGGGTCGTCCATCGAGACGATCACGTTCACGCGCTGTTCCTCGACGCCCAGGGCCGACACTTTCGTGAATCCGGCAGGCTCGACGCGGCGCACATGACCTGCAAGCTCCTGGTCGCCACCCCACCGTGTGACGACCGCCGCCTGTCCCTGACGGATGCGCACCGCGTCGGTGGACAGGAAATCGCCGACCACCTCGAGCCTGCCGAGGTCGGCAATCTCGAGAATCGGCTCGCCCTGCGGCACGACCGCCTCGCTCTCGCGAAACCGCCGCAGCACCACGCCATCGACTGGAGCACGCACTTCGACGGTCGCCCCTCCGTCGTCACGCGATGGGACGAGCAGACTGGCGCGCGCGAGCCGCAGGTCCGCCTCGGCGATCCGGACGCGGTCGTCGGCCGCTTCGACGGCGCTGCGCAGCGTCGCGGCCAGGACGTCGGCCGTTTCCACACGTTCGCGCGACACCGCGCCGGCGGTGAGCAGCTGCTTCGCGCGTACCAGGTCCCGTTCCGCCTGCGCTGACTGCACCTGGGCGCGCCCGTGCTCGGTCCGCGCGGCGCCGAGG
>JAEZCY010000376.1 GCA_023429845.1 Acidobacteriota bacterium | reverse complement strand
TCTCAGAAGTCGACAGGTCGCGCGGCGAACTGGGACGGCGCGGGCACTATTTGGGCAATCGCCGCAAATTGCCAGATCCAGAGAGCCGCAAGTCTCTCAGGTGCAAGGAGTTAGGCTGGCTGGGAGGCAGGGATTCGAATTCGGAGCCAAGCGTTTCCACAAGTGGCTGATGGCGCTGGACTTCCGACGATAACCGCTTGAGGCGCAAGCGGTTACAGCACTCCGTTTCGTGCACTGCCGTCCACTCGATTCCTCCCGCTTCTCCCCCAGGTTGGGCACTATTGGGGCACCGTGCCCGACGCGACGAGTGGTGACGGCCGAGATGATTGCCGCACCTGCCCGGCCCCGTCCCGCACTGCCTCACTGAACGCACCGTTATACCGAAACCTTTCGAAGCCTCGTCACTGGCGACCCGAACTGCACACCATCAGGCCACCGGCGCTCGGACGCCCGCATGGCCGCTCCTCGTCACAAGGCACGCGGGCCGAACACGATCAATGCCGCTCCCAACATGGCAATGCTTGCCCCGAGCACGTCCCATCGGTCCGGCGTCGCCCGCTCGACAGCCCACAGCCACACGAGCGATGCCGTGATGTAGACGCTGCCGTAGGCGGCGCAGGCTCGCCCGGCGTGGCTGCTGTCGACCCGGGTCAACAGCCAGGCAAAGAGCGCCAGCGAGACCATCCCGGGCACCAGCCAGAGTGCGGAGTGCTGGCTGCGCAGCCACACCCAGAACGAAAAGCAGCCGCCGGTCTCGGCGAAGGCGGCCAAGACGTACACCAGAGTCGTCGGCATGCGCCATTTGTTCGTGCCATCCCTGCCGCCCCGTCAACTAGGCCAGGAGCTCGGGCATGACCGCCGTCGCGTCTGAAACCGCGCCAATGCACGCCCGTTCTCCCGGCCCCAAGAGGCGCCTGGCATCCCGCCATCCTCTTCTTGTCCACCTCGCCCGTCCTGAGGCGACAAGCCACTTGCCGCGTCTTCGACGCCCCTCAATGCTCGGCGAATGGCGACTAGATGTTGACAGGAATAAGCGTGGTGATACTAGATATCGTGTTCACGGTCGCCGATCACCTGATCGGGCGAAAGAGGGAATCCGGTGCGCCGCCCTGCGCGGCAATTCCGGAGCTGACTCCGCAACTGTGAGCGGCGAGCGCATCCGCACGTGCGTGCCACTGGTGAGAAGACCCACTGGGAAGGCCAGCGGAATGGGCGATGACCCGCAAGCCAGGAGACCTGCCGTGTCACTGCAACTACGTCCTCGGGCGGGGATCCCCGGGTGCGCCTCCGACGTTCGGCCTCTCGTGACGGGCTGATCGCGGTGTCGGCGTCCTCTCTCCCCGGCTTGAGGTGAGAGGACTCTTGATGATCGCGTCGACGCCGGCTGCTGCTCCCGTTCCCCCCGTTTCTACACCTGACCCGTCCGGGCTCCTTCCAGCGTCCGGGCTGCGCGTCATCAAGCGCACCGGCACGGTGAGTGACTGGGATCCGAGCAAGATAAGCACCGCCATCGCCAAGGCTTTCCTGGCGGTCGAGGGCCCGCAGGCCGCCGGGTCCGGCCGCATCCACGACGAGGTGGAGACACTGACGACCGGGGTGACCGAAGCGCTTACCCGCCGCGCGGATGCCACGCGAGCCTTGCACATCGAAGACATCCAGGATCAGGTCGAGCTCGCGCTGATGCGCGCCGGTCATCAGAAGGTCGCGCGTGCGTACGTGCTCTACCGCGAAGGACAGGCAGCGAAGCGACGGGCTGCTGTCACGCCGCAACCCGCTGGCCCCACCCTCACTCTGACCCGCGACGACGGGACCCGCGGGCCGCTCGATGAAGACGACTGGCGCGCGCGCATCGTCCGGGCCTGCGACGGACTGGGCGACCTCTCCGTGGACCGGCTATTCGCGGAGGCCCGCCGCAACATCTACGACGGCATCCCGGAACACGAGCTGGAACTCGCCACGATCATGGCGGCTCGCGCGCTCATCGATGTCGACCCGAGCTACACCTACGTCGCCGCACGGCTGCTGCGCGACGTGCTCGCGCGCGAAGCCACCAGCTTCGTCCTCGACGAAGCCTTCGTCGAGGTCGACTACGCGCGCTACTTCCCCGCGTTCGTCGCGAAGGGCGTGGACCTCGAGCTCTTGACGCCGGAGCTGCTCGCGTTCGACCTGCCGCGTCTTGCGGCGGCGATTCGTCCCGAGCGCGATCGCCGCTTCCAGTTCCTCGGACTCCAGACGCTGTACGACCGCTACGTCATCCACAGCAACGGCACACGGTTCGAACTGCCGCAGGCCTTCTTCATGCGCGTCGCCATGGGGCTGGCCGTTCGCGAGCCCGATCGGAACACGCGCGCGATCGAGTTCTACGACCTGTTGTCGTCGTTCGACTTCATGTGCTCGACGCCGACGCTCTTCAACGCCGGCACGAACCGCCCGCAGCTGTCGTCCTGCTTCCTGACGACGGTTCCCGACGATCTCGACGGCATCTTTGCCGCCATCAAGGACAACGCCCTCCTGTCGAAGTACGCCGGCGGTCTCGGCAACGACTGGACGCGCGTCCGCGGGCTCGGCGCCCGCATCAAGGGCACCAACGGCGAATCGCAGGGTATCGTCCCGTTCCTCAAGGTCGCCAACGACACGGCCATCGCGGTGAATCAGGGCGGCAAGCGCGCCGGGGCCGTCTGCGCCTACCTCGAGCCGTGGCACATCGACGTCGAGGAGTTCCTCGAGCTCCGGAAGAACACCGGGGACGATCGTCGCCGCACGCACGACATGCACACGGCGCTGTGGATCCCCGACCTGTTCATGCAGCGGGTGGCTGCCGACGGCACGTGGATGCTGTTGTCGCCTGACGAGTTCGCCGAGCTGCACGAGGCGGTCGGGGCCGACTTCGCGCGTGCCTACGAGGCCGCGGAAGCGGCTGCGGAGCGCGGCGAGGTTCGCGTCTTCAAGCGCGTCCGCGCCGTGGACCTGTGGCGGCGGATGCTGACGATGCTCTTCGAGACGGGGCATCCCTGGATCACCTTCAAGGACACGTGCAACCTGCGCTCACCGCAACAGCACTGCGGGGTGGTGCACTCCTCGAACCTCTGCACGGAGATCACGCTCAACACGTCGGATGACGAGGTCGCGGTCTGCAACCTCGGGTCGGTCAACCTCGCGGCACATGTCACGCCCGAGTGCCTCGACACGGCCAAGCTGGCCCGCACCGTGCGCACGGCCGTTCGGATGCTCGACAACGTGATCGACATCAACTTCTACACGATTCCGCAGGCGCGCCGCTCGAACCTGCGACATCGTCCCATCGGGCTCGGCGTCATGGGCTTCCAGGACGCGCTGCACTGCCTGCGGTTGCCGTACGCCTCGACCGAGGCGATGCAGTTCGCCGACGCCAGCATGGAGCAGGTGGCGTTCCACGCCATCAGCGCGTCGGTGGACCTCGCGTCCGAACGCGGCGCGTACGAGACGTTCGACGGCTCGCTCTGGAGCCGCGGCATCCTCCCATGCGATTCTCTGACGCTCCTGGAGGAGGCGCGCGGGCAGGCGATCGCGGTGGATCGCTCGATCAGTCTCGACTGGGACGCGCTGCGCGAACGCGTGAAGCGCGTCGGCATACGGAACTCCAACGTCATAGCCATTGCGCCCACCGCGACGATCTCGAACATCTGCGGTGTCAGTCAGTCGATCGAGCCGACGTTCCAGAACCTGTACGTGAAGTCGAACATGTCGGGCAACTTCACGGTCGTCAACCCCTGGCTGGTGGCGGACCTCAAGGCCGCCGGGCTGTGGGACGAGGTCATGGTCAACGACCTGAAGTACTACGACGGCAGCCTCTCGGCGATTGAGCGGATTCCCGCGGACGTGCGCGCGCTGTATGCGACCGCGTTCGAGATCGACCCGCGGTGGCTCATCGAGGCCGCGGCGCGCCGGCAGAAATGGATCGACCAGGCGCAGTCCCTGAACCTCTACGTCGACCGGCCTGACGGCCCGAAACTCGACGCCATGTACCGCCTCGCGTGGGCGAGCGGACTGAAGACGACGTACTACCTGCGGTCGCGCGCAGCCACGCACGTGGAGCGCAGCACCATGAAGGGGCCGGACCAGCGATTGAACGCGGTGCCTGTCGCGCCGTCAGGCGCGGCCTGCTCCATGGACGATCCCACGTGCGAGGCATGCCAGTAATGACAACGCATCTCTCCGACACCGTGACCACCACCGGCCTTGGCGAGATCGATCGTGCGGGAACACGCCCGCGCGTCGACGACAAGGCGATGATCAACTGCCGGGCGGACGTGAACCAGCTGCTGCCGCTCAAGTATCGATGGGCCTGGGAGCGCTACCTGTCGGCGTGCAACAACCACTGGATGCCCACCGAAGTGTCGATGCAGGCAGACATCGCGCTGTGGCGTTCACGCGACGGGCTCACCGAGGACGAGCGGCGGATGGTGAAGCGCAACCTCGGATTCTTCGCGGCGTCCGAATCGCTCGTCGCCAACAACATCGTGCTCGCGATCTACCGGCACCTGACCAACCCGGAGTGCCGGCAGTACCTGCTGCGCCAGGCCTTCGAGGAAGCGATCCACACGCACACGTTCCAGTACATCTGCGAGAGCCTCGGTCTCGATGAGGGCGAGCTCTTCAACATGTACCGGGAGGTGCCGTCGATCACCGACAAGGCCGCGTGGGCGCTCCGCTACACGCAGAACCTCGCCAACCCGCAGTTCACCACCGGTACCGTGGAAACGGACCAGGCGTTCCTTCGCGATCTCGTGGCGTTCTACGTGGTGTTCGAGGGCATGTGGTTCTACACAGGGTTCGCGCAGATCCTGTCGCTCGGGCGCCGGAACAAGATGGTCGGCATCGCGGAGCAGTACCAGTACATCCTGCGCGACGAATCGCTGCACCTGAACTTCGGGATCGACGTCATCAACCAGATCAAGATCGAGAATCCGCACCTCTGGTCGCCGGCGCTGCAGGACGAAGTACGCCAGATGCTCAGTGAGGCCTGCGCGCTCGAGATCGCGTATGGCCGCGACACCATGCCGCGCGGGCTGCTCGGCCTGAACGCGGAGTTGTGTGCCGAGTACATGCACGTCATCACCAATCGACGCTGTACGCAGCTCGGACTCGCACCGCTGTTCGCCGCGGCCGAGAACCCGTTCCCGTGGATGTCGGAAGCGATGGACCTGAAGAAGGAGAAGAACTTCTTCGAGACACGGGTGACGGAGTATCAGACGGGCTCGTCGCTGAAGTGGTGAGACGGAGATGGCGCCGCGTGGGCGCCATCTCAGGACCTGCGTCGCGGTCCGCCCGGTATCGCCGACGCACCCATGACGCGCCGGGGCGTCCTCGGGCAGCGAGACCGCTCGAAACCCTCGAGAAGCGTACGAGATCGAGCCACCGAGAGGCAGAGACTCGGCCCTTGACGCTCACTCGGGCCTCTCGGGGATGCCATCGCAAATACTGCGCCGGGCGTCGGCGAACAGGCGCTCGACGGACGTGGGGCCATTCTCCTAGGGAAACTCTGCACGGGGGGATCGACAGGCGATGGCGAGGTCGGCATACTGCGTCGGACCGGGAGATCCGATGACGCAGCCGACATTTGCTTCACTGGCGTGGGACAGCAAGGGGAAGGTGACGCGGCGGGAGCGGTTTCTCGCCGAGATGGACGCGGTCATTCCCTGGACGCGGCTGCTGGCGCTGATTGAGCCGCACTATCCGAAGGCGGGCCAGGGGACGCAGCCGATGCCGTTGCCCCGATGCTGCGGATCTACTTTCTGCAGCACTGGTTCAATCTGTCGGACCCGGCCATGGAGGATGCGCTGTACGACTCCGAGGCGATGCGGCGCTTTGCGGGGATGGAGCTGAGCGTGGACACGGTGCCAGACGAGTCGACCATCCTGCGATTCCGCCACCTGCTGGAGCGGCATCAGCTGACGGAGGCGATGTTCGCCGCGGTGCGCACGTTGCTCGAGGAGCGGCAGCTCCTGCTGAAAGCGGGCACGATCGTCGATGCGACGCTCATCGAGGCGCCGCCCTCCACCAAGAATGCCGTGCAGGCGCGGGATCCGGAGATGCACCAAACCCGGAAGGGCAAGACGTGGCACTTCGGCATGAAGGCGCATGTGGGCACCGACCCGCACGGGATCGTCCATAGTCTGACGACTACGGCCGCGCACGTGGCCGACATCACGCAACTCCCGCACCTGTTGCACGGGGAAGAGCAGGTGCTCCATGGCGACCAGGCGTACTGGAGCGAGTTCCACCGCGCGTGCGCCCGCGCCCAGGGCGTGCGGTATCGCGTGAACCGCCGCGGGACGCGGCAACGGCCGTTGACGGCCGGGCAGCGCCTCGAGAACCGCCGCCGGTCCCAAGCGCGCGCCCGCGGCGAGCATGCCTTCCACGTCGTGAAACGCCTGTGGGGCTTCACGAAGGTCCGCTATCGCGGGCTGGCGAAGAACACCGCGCGTCTGTTTGCGGCCTTTGCGCTCGCGAATCTCTACCTGCTGCGACGCCGCTTGATGCCGCAGGTGTGTCCGGCATGAGCGCCTCACCGCGTCCCACGCCCGCGGGCGCGCCGCGCGGGCGACGACGTCGTGCCGCTGGGCCGCCTGCCGGGGCGTCGGGCTCCGCTTCGTCACCCGGCACAGTTACCTGTGCAGAGTTTCCCTAGCGGTCCTCGACATCTCCGGCGCGGCGCTGGACCGCGCGAAGGCGCGTCTCGGATCAGCGGCAGACGCCGATCTGGATCGAAGCGGATGTCACGAGCGATTGGGCGCTGAAACCGATGGACATCTGGCACGATCGTGCCGTGTTCCACTTCCTGACGACGCCCGACGATCGCACGCGCTACAAGCACCACCTGCTCCAGACACTGAAGCCTGGCGGCAGCGCCATCATCGCCACCTCCGCGCCGGACGGGCCGGAGAAGTGCAGCGGCCTTCCGGTGGCACGCTACTCGCCGGAACAGCTGGCCAACGAGATCGGGCTCACCTTCGAACTGCGTGATGCGCGCCCGCACGTCCACACGACGCCTTGGGGCAGCACGCAGTTGTTTCAGTACACCTGGCTCGTCAGAACACGCTGACGCGCAGCGTCATCCAGCATCGCGGAGGAGGGAGGCATGCTGGAGGCACTGTCGTCTGCCAGCAGACAGCGAGACGCCGCAAGTCCCGGCACGGCAAAAGGATGGTGTTGCGTGAGATGCAGGGATTCGACCCTCGACGCACTCTTGGCCTTGGCGCCGAGAACGCAGTTTTAGGGGTCGCCAAACTTTGCTGGTGGAGCGATCGCCGCCGGACAAGTCGGATTGCGCGGGTGTTGCCGCGCGAAGCGTGAGATGGGCACTATTTGGGCACTGGCAAAGAATCGCCAAACCGAGATCGCCGCAAGTCTCTCAGCGACAAGAAGTTAGGCTGACTGGGAGGCAGGGATTCGAATTCGGAGCTACACTCTCCTGCAATTGGCTGATGGCGCAGGGTTTCCGGTTCCAACTGTTTGAGACACAAGCAGTTGAAGGGTTCCGTTTCGTGCACTGCCGTCTACTCGATTCCTCCCGCTTCTCCCCCAGGTTTGGCACTATTGGGGCAACGGGTCAATGGCCTCCACTGTGCCGGTTCCAAACGGCTCCAACCTTGCCCGGTGATCGGATAGCCACCGATCTCGCAGGCGAGGACCTCCAACGTCGCCGTTCCGTTTGCTGAAGCCGGCGGCGGTTGTGACTTTGGTCGGCGGACCCACGCAGTCTCGCCCGACGCGACGAATTGCCAGGCCCGCATCGCTTCCAGGGTTTCGGATGGGTGCCGCTTTCGTGAGACTTCAGGTCTTATTCGTTCGTGCGAGTCGCACGGACCCCGCCCCATGGCTCAGTCCTTGTTGCCCATCTTGTCTGGCCGCAGGCCCGGGGCGACGTTCGTGAAGCTGACCACCAGCCACTTGTCCTCGCGCTTCTGCAGCACGTAGGTGCCAAGCGTCGGACCGGCCGTGCTGAGAGCGGAGGTCTGAACACTCGACACCTGCACGACGACCACGTCGGGCGTGAGGAAGCGGAACTTCTCGAACGTTGGCGTCCGCTGACTGTTCCGCGACGGCCCCGCGTGAATCATCGTCAGATCCTTCTGAATGGCCGCCTTCCCCTTGTGCCACTCGCCGAACACATTGATGTGATCCACGTCCTCGGCAAACACCGAGACCATCAACGTGGCGTCGTGAGCATTCCAGCCTCGGTAGAACGTGCTGAGCGCCGCCCGGACTGCGGCCTCGTCGCCTGTTGAACCTGAAGAAGGAGCAGGCGTTTGCCCGCTGGTCCCTGCCGTGAACGCGAGGAAGAGGACCGCCACAACGAATTCACGCATGAGTGACCTCCCAGCCAAACGCTGCTTGCTGGCCGAATCAGATATCGACCCGGGCAGGAGGTGTGTTCATCCAACGCCCGCCCTACAGGTACTAGCGTCGTTCGAGCACCGATTGCATCATGTCGGCCGTCGGGCCCGCTCCCGTGGCAAGATGAACCCACGCGAAATGGCGACCGGCGATACCGCGCAGATCACCCGCCTCCTCGGCGCCTGGAACGACGGAGACGCCGGAGCGCTCGAGCAACTGATCCCCCTCGTGGAGCGCGAGCTGCAGCAACTGGCCCATCACTACATGGCTCGAGAGCCAGCCGGCCATCCGCTGCAGACAACGGCGCTCGTGAACGAGGCGTTCGTTCGGCTGATCGACGGCGGGCGGGTCCGCTGGCAGAGCCGGGCCCACTTCTTCGCGGTGTCGGCTCGCCTCATGCGCCGCATCCTCGTCGACGTGGCACGGGCCCGAAAGAAGTTGAAGCGCGGTGGTAACGCGGTGTGGGTCTCGCTCGACGAGGCGCCCGAGATCCCCCACGCGACGGACGCCGAGCTCGTTGCTCTCGACGACGCGTTGAACGCACTTGCTGCCTTCGACGAGCGCAAGAGCCGGGTCGTGGAACTGCGCTTCTTCGGAGGTCTCACCATCGACGAAACCGCAGTCGTGCTGCAGGTGTCGCCGATCACGGTGACCCGCGACTGGGATCTCGCCAGGGCTTGGCTCGCGCGAGAGCTGTCTGGGACCCATGACGCCTGACCGGTGGCGGGAGATCGAACGCCTGTATCACGCGACGCTCGAGCGGAGTCCGAGCGAGCGAGACGAGTTTCTCGCGGCGGCGTGCCGGGGCGACGATGCCCTGCGTACCGAGGTGGAGTCGCTGATCGCGCATGGCCTCAACGCACCAGCCGTTCTGGATGCGCAGCTTAGCCGGGAGCTTCGCGCTGACTTGACCAGGCGACTCGACCAACAGCTGGCAGTCCCGGGCCGCTTTCTCGGACGAACGTTCGGGCCGTACAAGCTGCAGGCATTGCTGGGGGCCGGCGGAATGGGGGAGGTGTACCGCGCGGCCGATGCCCGCCTGAAGCGGACCGTGGCCATCAAGGTTCTCCTGCGCGATCTTCATGCGGGGTCGGAGCGCCATGAGCTGACCCGCGAAGCAGAGATCGTCTCGAGCCTGAATCATCCGCACATCTGCACCATCCACGACATCGGCAGCCAGGACGGCGTCGACTACATCGTCATGGAGTATCTCGAAGGCGAGACGCTGCAACAGCGGCTCGCGCGTGGCGCGCTGCCGCTGGGGCGCGCGATCGAGTACTGCACGCAGATCGTCGATGCCCTCGACAAGTCACATCGCCGCGGCATCGTGCATCGGGACGTCAAGCCTGCGAACGTGATGCTCACGGCGGTCGGCGTGAAGGTACTCGACTTCGGCATTGCCACGCGCACGGGCGGCAGCGATCCGGCGCCGGTCATGGCCACGCCTGCGTACGGCTCACCGGAGCAGCTCACCGGCCACCTCGTGGATTCGCGGACCGACATCTTCTCGTTCGGCGCGGTGGCGTACGAGATGATCACCGGACAACGGGCATTCACGGGGAACACGCCGGCGGCGGTTGTCGCCAGCGTCTGCGAGGACGAGCCAGTTCCGCTCCGCGACCTGGTACCGGCCGTGCCCGGACCACTGGCGCGTACGCTGTCGAGGTGTCTGGCGAAGGCGCCTGATGATCGTTGGCAGACGACGAACGACCTACTGTTCGATTTACGCTCTCTCGCCACGCCAACGTTGGGTCCTTCCGTCACGGATCGCCCGACGCGGATGTCCTGGATCGAGCGCGCGGGATGGGCTGCGGCGCTGGTGGCGACCTTCAGTGTCTACGCACTCTCGGTAGCGGATCCCACCCAGGTCGCCGAGTCGCCGGCACCCGATCTCCGCTTCGAGCTGTGGCCGGCGCCCGATACGACGTATGCCTCCAGCTTCGACGTGCCGATCGCGCTCGCTCCGGATGGACGCCGCCTGGCCTACATCGCCGTAGGGCGCGACAGCATCAAGCGGTTGTGGATTCGCTCCCTCGATGCGGCCGCCGACGGTGCGGTCGAGATCGCGGGGACCGAGGACGCCAACACGCCGTTCTGGTCACCAGACAGCGTGTGGGTCGGCTTCTTCACCCGCCAACAACTCCTCAAGGTGCGCGTGTCGGATCGCCGCGTCCTCACCATTGCGACGAATGTCTCGACGATGGCCGGCGCGACGTGGAATGCCGAGGGCGTCATCCTCTTCACGGGCGGACCAGGGGGACTCTCGCGGGTCTCGTCCGAGGGCGGCGCCGTGGTTCCGGTGACGAGGGACGAGGGCAGCCACTTCTGGCCGCAGTTCATCGGTGACGGCCGCCACTTCTTCTATTCGGCCGCGATTCCGGGCGAGATTCGCCTCGGCTCGCTCACCGGTGAGCCATCCCGTGTGCTGATGAAGGTTCAGCAGAACCCGTCGTCACTTGTGTACTCGCGCGGGTATCTGTTCTTTGGGAGGGACGCGAAGCTGTTCGCTCGTGCGTTCGATGAAGGCACGCTGGAGTTCGTCGGCGAACCGATCGAGCTGCTGGCGGGCATCCCGATCACGCAGCTGGGCCGCATGGCGTTCTCGGTGTCGGCCGCCGGCCCTCTCGCCGTGTGGCCGTATCCGGGCGGAACTCCAGCCACCTTGCGCTTGTTCACGGAGACGGGCGCGTCGGTGCCCCTCGTGGAGACGCCAGCGCGCTACGTCGGGTTGGCACTCACGCCCAACGCCGAGTCGCTGGCTGTCTCGCGGCGTCGCGTCAATGGCGGTGCGGACGTGTGGGTTCGGGATCTCGGCGCCTCCACCGAGACGCAGGTGACGTTCGACGGGGTCGCGTTCGCACCACGATGGTCCCCTGACGGCCGCCGCCTCGTGTACACCACGTCGGCGAAGCTACCGCCCAGGCTGCTGATCAAGGGGCTGCGCGACTCAAGTGGCGACGCCGAGATCGGCGGCTCCCAGCTGCCTGCGTTCGCGTCGAGTTGGAGCAACGATGGCGTGCGGATCGTGAGCGTGCGCATCGACCCTGCCACCCGCGATGACCTGTACGTCGACGACTTGCAGGACGGTCGTGCCGAGCGGCTGCCGATGAACACCGCGGCCAACGAGTATCACGCGGCGGTCTCTCCTGACGATCGCTGGCTCGCCTATGTCACCGACGAGTCGGGCCGTGATGAAGTGTGGGTCGCCAGCTTTCCATCAGGGCAGGTGAAGAGAAAGGTCTCGATCGACGGGGGAACCTCACCCCAATGGATCGATGGTGGTCGCGAAGTCGCGTATCTGTCCCAGCGCAAGTGGATGACCATCAGGTCGTTCGCAGGGACGGGCGGCGACATCGCGCTCGGCACGCCGCGCGAGCTCTTTGACGCGTCCGCCTTCGTCGAAACGACACCGCTGGTCACGCCGACGGCAAACGCGTACGCCGCCGCTGTGGAGGGCAGGCGGTTTCTGGCCGCGGTTCGCGCCAAGGACCCAGCGGTGCCCCCGATCCAGCTGATTGTGAACTGGCGCACGCTGCTCCGCGACCGTTGATATGCCGCGCCGGCGGCATGGCTGACCGGCGTGGTACTCCTCCGAGCCATCAGTTTGGCAACGACGAGAGCGCCGGCAGCCAGCGACACCTGAAGTTTGCAGGCCCAGCGCGAGATAGCGTCACCTGGAGGCAGGGATTCGACCCTTGACGCTCACTGGGCCTCCGGCGCAGAGAAACGCACGCCGCCGCTCGCCAAGAGAACGCCTGGGAGCGATCGCCACGATTGAGGGCTACGCGCGGGCGTGCGCGAAGAGCAACATGGGCACTATTGGGGCAACGACGGAGAAGCGCCAATCAGAGAGGACCGTAAGTCTCTCAGAGGCAAGCAGTTAGGCTGGCTGGGAGGCAGGGATTCGAACCCCGATAACCACGTCCAGAGCGTGGTGTCCTACCGTTGAACGACCTCCCAGCAGAGGACGGCAGGCGCCGAAGAACAACCAGTGTACCAATCTCGACGACTGCAGGGCAACCCTTGCGCCCTCCACCAAGCAAGACAGGCTGAGCGGGCCCAGCGCGCACTCCAGCGCGGCCGGCCGCGCACGACCGCCGGGCAGGACGCTGCGGCTGCACCCATCAGAGCATCGCCGGGGCGCCGTCGGCGGGCGCGGTATCCTGCGCCCCGGAGGTGCACATGGCGCGACGACTGCGCTACCAGGTAGCGGCCAGCCTCGACGGCTTCATCGCGGCCGAGGACGGCAGCTACGACTGGATCCCGATGGACCCGGCCATCGACTTCGGCGCCCTGTTCGCGCAATTCGACACCCTGATCATGGGCCGGCACACGTACGAGACCATGCAGGCCCATGAGGGCGGCATCGACGACAACGGCGTGTACGGCAAGGAGACCATCGTCTTCTCGCGGACACTGGACCCGCAGGCGCATCCGCGCGTGCGCGTGGCAACCGACCTTGCGCGCACCGTCACCGACCTGAAGCGCGCACCAGGCAAGGACGTGTGGCTGTTCGGCGGCGGAGACCTGTTCCGCCAGTGCATCGACCTCGGCCTCGTCGACACCGTGGAGGTCGCCCTGGTGCCGGTACTCCTCGGCTCCGGCATCCCGCTGCTGCCGAAAGGCGACCGCGTGACGCTGACTCTCGCCGGGCAGCGCATCTACGAGGGCAGCGGGACGGTGCTGCTGGAGTACACAGTCGCGCGCTGACGCCGGACGACCGGCAACAGGCGCCCGAACTGCCTGCACGTCAGCGCCGCACGCCTGCTGCTGGCGTGGCGGCCCGCCGGTGCGGGCCGCTAGAATCACCGCGTCATGGCACGCCCCATCATCCTCATCACCGG
>JAEZCY010000323.1 GCA_023429845.1 Acidobacteriota bacterium | reverse complement strand
GGGCGCGGCTGGCCGAGAACGTCGCCGTGGCGACGGGCGGCTGGGTGTCTTCCTTCTTCGAGCACCCGGCCACGGCCGACAGGGCCATGGCCACGACGATACAGGCGGCAGGCAGTTTCACGCCTCTGGACTCCTCGGGGAAAATGGATTGGCGGGAAGACACCGACTTCCCGCAAACGCTCAAGGGTAAACCGTTGCGACCCCGGGGGCAACATGCTAGAGTCCGGCACGATTTCATGTCAGACGCACTCGGTCTCATCGAAACCCGTGGCCTCATCGGCGCCATCGAAGCGGCCGACGCGATGGTCAAGGCCGCCAACGTGCAACTCGTGGCCAAGGAGTACATCGGCGCCGGGTACGTGACGGTGATGGCGCGCGGCGACGTCGGTGCCATGAAGGCCGCCACCGATGCCGGGGCCGCTGCGGCTCGACGCGTCGGCGAACTCGTGTCGGTGCACGTCATTCCCCGCCCGCACAGCGAAGTCGAACGCATCATCCCCCAGCCGGCTGCCCCTGCCGGCACATAGCCCGCACATCCGCCGGCGCCGCGCGCCGGCCGCGGTGCGTTTGGTGCTAAAGTCGCGTCGCCCGCGGTAGGTCCGCCGGACCTCGTTGACCGGACGCGACGTCCGCGCGATCGCCGCCCGCACATCACGCATGGCCGACGTCTCCGCTGCCAAGCCACCGTCCGACCGCGACCTGGCGTCCATCGCCGAGGCGCGAGCACTTGCCCGCGCCGCGCGCGTGGCGCAGGCCGACCTCGCCGAACTCCCGCAGGAACGCATTGACGCGATCGTGGACGCGATGGCGGCGGCCGTGCGGCCCCAGGTCGAGCCGCTCGCGCAGCTGGCGCGCGACGAAACGGGCTTCGGGGTCTACGCCGACAAGGTCCGCAAGAACACCTTTGCGGCCGAACGTGTCTACGAGTTCATCCGTCCCATGCGGACGGTGGGCGTCCTTCGCCGCGACGAAGCGAAGAAGATCATCGAGATCGCCGAGCCGTTCGGTCCCGTGGCGGCGATCGTGCCGTCGACCAACCCGACCTCGACCGCCATCTACAAGATCCTGATCGCGCTCAAGGCGCGGTGCGCCATCGTCCTGAGCCCGCATCCGTCGGCAGCGCGGTGCATCAGCCGCACGGCCGAGATCATGGCGGCCGCCGCGGCGCAGGCCGGCGCCCCGGCCGGCAGCATCGGCTGGATGAACGTCGTCACGCTGGAGGGCACCCAGGAGTTGATGCGGCAGCGCGAGATTGCCGTGATCCTCGCGACTGGCGGGCTCGGGCTGGTGCGCGCGGCGTACTCGGCCGGCAAACCAGCGTACGGCGTCGGCCCCGGCAACGCCCCGTGCTACGTCCACGAGAGCGCCGATATCGCCAAGGCCGCGAGCGACATCCTGCTCGGCAAGACCTTCGACAACGGTCTGCTCTGCTCGTCTCCGAACTCGATCGTGGCCGACCGCGCCATCGATGGCGCGCTCAGGAGCGCGTTGGCGGCGGGTGGCGGCCATTTCCTGCCCGAGGCGGACGCGCAGAAGCTGGCGGCCGTGCTCGTCACCCCACAACGCCTGCCCAATCCGGCGCTCGTCGGCAAGACCGCACTGGAGATCGCCACCGCGGTGGGCATCGCCGTGCCGCCGGGCACGCGCGCCCTCGTTGCGGAACTCCAGGGCGTCGGACGCGATCACCCACTCTCGATCGAGAAACTCTGCCCCGTCCTCTCCTACTACGTGGTGGAGGACTGGCGCGCGGGATGCGAACGCTGCAAGGCGATCCTGAGATACGGCGGCATGGGGCACACCATGTCGGTGCATGCGACAGACGATGAGGTCATCCTGCAGTTCGGGTTGCACAAGCCGGCATTCCGCATCGTGGTGAACACGCCGACGACGCATGGGTCCGTCGGCATGACCACCGGCCTCGACCCGGCGATGACCCTCGGCTGCGGCGGGTACGGCGGCAACATCACGTCGGACAACATCTCGCCGATGCACCTGCTGAACATCAAGCGCGTCGCGTACGAAGTGCGCCCGGCGCAGACCCCGGCCGCGCCCCTGGCGGCGACGACGCCCCACGCAGACGCCGGCTCGAGTCTGCGTCCCTCCGTCCCGGAGCGCGTGCGCACGCTCGACGCGTCTGCACTGACGTCGCGAATCGACAAGTTCCTCGCCAGCCGCGGCATCACCGCCGATACGGTTCTAACGGTGGGAGCCGGTAGGGCTGACGGCTCACCGAGCGGACCAGCCCCGCAACCTCAGAGCCCTCCATCGCCGCAGCAGGCCGACGGACCGCTGGGACGCGGAGATGGACCGCTGGGACGTGCAGACGGACCGCTGGGACGCGCAGACGGACCGCTGGGACGTGCAGACGGACCGCTGGGACAGCGGTCCCTACCTGATCCACCTGGAATGGACGCGCTCACGAACGTCGGTGCCGCCGTCGATTTCGTGTGCGAAGACGACGTGCGCCAGGCCTTGCGGGCGGGTCGTCGCATCATGTTGACCGAGCGCGCCATCGTCACACCCGCCGCGAGGGATCTCGGCGATGCCAACGACGTGTTCGTGCCCCCGCATAGCTGACGTCCGACGGTCCAGTCGCGCCTTGACCGGGGACTGCGGGGGGTGCTACTTTCCGCGAGTCCAATTCGGCGGATCCACCGGATTCAGTTTCTTGGATAGTCCGTCCGGCCCCAGCCGGACCCCAACTTCTCGTTCGCAGGTTCGCCCTGCAGGGAATACCTGAACGGTCTGCTCTTCTTCCGAGAGCGACCCCCCGTCGGTCGTGCGTACCGAGTGTGCGGCGCGGCGCGGCAGGAGAGTGCCCAGTGCGACGAAAGTTCGGGCTGCCCGTCGCAGTCCTCCTTTTTTCCGCGGCGTGCAGCCGCAACCCGGCCCCGCAGCTCGCGGTCGCGCCACAGCCCGCCGCACCCGCGGCCGTGGCGGACGCACCGCAGACGCCCGCGCCGGCCATCGATTCAACAGCCGCCGTCATCGCCGAATCCGACCGCCTCTTCGATCTCGGCGAGCGTGAGCTCTCGCTCGGGCATCTCGAGCAGGCACGCGCCGCATTCGACAAGTCGCTGGACGTCCTGCTCGACGCGCCCGAAGGCGCGCGGGTCGATCCGCAGCTGCGGACCCACTTCGACCGGCTCGTGGACCGCATTGCCGCGCACGAGACGCTCGCCCTGCAGAAGGGCGATGGCTTCACCGAGAAGCCCTCCGAGCCGGCCGCGATCGACCAGCTGCTCGAGGTGACCACCTTCGCCCCGGCCGCCCCCGCTGGCTCCGATGTCGAGAAGACGGTGCAGCTCGACCTCGCGCAGACGTCGCACGACATCCCGATCCCGCTCAACGACCGCGTGCTGAAGTACGTCGAGCTGTTCCAGGGACGCCTGCGCGATTTCCTCGCCGGCGGACTCGAGCGCGGCGGCAAGTACCTGCCCATGGTCCAGAGCGTGTTCCGCGCCGAGGGTGTGCCGCTCGACCTCGCGTACGTCCCGCTGATCGAGAGCGCCTTCAAGCCGACCGCACTGTCGCGCGCGAGCGCGCGCGGGATGTGGCAGTTCATGCGCCCGACCGCCAACGACCACGGCCTGAAGCAGGATTGGTACATCGACGAGCGCGCCGATCCGGAGAAGGCCACACGCGCCGCTGCGAAGTACTTCAAGACGCTTTACAACATGTTTTCCGACTGGCACCTCGCGATGGCCTCCTACAATGGCGGGCCGGGCCGGGTGCAGCGCGCGATGAAGGCGTCGGGCCTGGACGACTTCTGGAACCTGACGGCTTCGGATCGGTACCTCCCGCGCGAGACGCGCGAGTACGTGCCGATGATTCTCGCCGCCGTGATCATTGCCAAGAACCCGGCCCAGTACGGGTTCGAACCGCCCCCGATCGAGGCGCTCGAGTACGACAAGGTGCGGGTGGCCCGAGCGGTAGACCTGCGCCGCGTCGCGGAGTGGACCGGCGCGTCGATCGACGAGATCCAGGCGCTCAACCCCGAGCTGCGCCGCTGGACGACGCCACTCCGCTACCCGGAATACGAGATCAAGGTCCCGCTCGGCACGGGCTCGGTGCTCGAGACACGCCTTGCCGCCGCACCCGCTGTCGAACTGGCCGCGCTGAAGTTCCACACCGTCCGTCGCCGCGAGACGCTCGCGTCCATCGCGACAAAGCTCGGAGTGTCGCGCACCGACCTCGCGGAAGCCAACGGGCTGACGCAGAAGTCACGGGTCCGCGTGGGCCAGCGCCTGCTGATCCCGCGGGCACCGGCGGCTCCCCTGCTGGCGAGCACGACGCGCCCCGCGCAGCCCGATCAGCCGGTTCGCGACGCTGCACGCGTCGTGGCCCGTCGCGACGTCGCCGCGGATGAGGACACGGACGTCGTCGTCACGCGGCATCGCGTCAAGCGCGGTGACACGTTGTATGGCATCGCCAACGCATACGACGTCTCGATCGCCGACCTCCAGGCCTGGAACCGCATGAAGTCGACGAGACTCGGCGTCGGCGACACGCTGACCATCCGCGTCAACCGCTCGCGCTCCACGCAGTAGCGCGCCTGCCGGCGTAGCCGCCGGGCGTCCCTGCTGTAGGCGTCGGGCCCCGTGCTGTAGCCGTCGGGCCTTGCCCGACGGTCCCGCGCCCGCGGGACGCCCAGGCCGCACCGAGTCGTAGCAGCAATTGCGGAGGGGCGCGCGCCGCCCACCGCGATTTCTGCACCATCGGTCGCCCGAATCGCGGCGAACCGGCGCGTTTCGACGATCCCGCGCCTGTCGCGCGACTTGCAGCCGACGCGGCATGCTCGCGTCCACGTTCACCGCCGCTCTTGTCGGCATCTCGGCGGAACTCGTGCGGGTCGAGGCCGACGTCAGCTTCGGCCTGCCCGCGTTCACCATCGTCGGTCTGCCCGATGCGAGCGTGCGCGAGAGCCGGGATCGGGTGCGGAGTGCGATTCGCAGTTCCGGCCTCGAGTTTCCGCCGCACCGCATCACGGTGAACCTCTCACCTGCCGATCTGCGCAAGGCAGGGAGCAGCTTCGACCTGCCGATCGCCCTCGTGGTGCTGGCGGCCGCCGGGCAACTCCAGGCCGATCTCGCGTCGCGTGCGGTGGTGCTCGGTGAACTCGCGCTCGATGGCCGGGCGCTCCCCTGCCGGGGCGTCCTGCCCGCGGCGCTCGCGTCTCGAGCCGCCCGGATCGACATGCTCGTCGTGCCGCGCACCAACGCCCAGGAGGCTCGGCTGGTGCCCGGGGTCGATGTGCGCGGCGCACAGTCGCTGACCGACGCACTTCGCGCCCTGCAACAGCGAGACCCCGAGGCTCGTCCGCCCGAGTTCGCTACAGTGGCCCCGGTCGATTCCGCCAACCTTGCCGACGTCCACGGACAGGCCCTCGCCCGCCGCGCCCTCGAGATTGCTGCGGCCGGTCATCACAATCTCCTGTTCACGGGACCACCCGGCGCCGGCAAGTCCATGCTCGCTCGGCGCCTCCCTGGCCTGCTGCCGCCCTGGACGTTCGAGGACGCGCTGGAAGCCACCGCCGTGCACTCGGCCGCCGGACTGGTGCCGCCCGACGGGGGGCTGCTGCCGGTGCGACCCTTTCGTGCGCCGCACCACACCGTGTCGACGGCGGCGCTCATCGGCGGGGGCCCTCAACCGCGCCCGGGCGAAGCGAGCCTGGCTCACCATGGCGTGCTCCTGCTCGACGAGCTTCCGGAGTTCGAGCGACGCACGCTCGACGTGCTGCGACAACCGCTGGAGGATGGTGTGGTCCGCCTCGCGCGTGCGAGCCGCAGCGTGACGTTTCCCGCAGCGTTCCTGCTCGTTGCAGCCATGAACCCCTGCCCCTGCGGCTATAAGGGACACCCTCGGCGCGCGTGCCGCTGCCATCCCGGGCAGGCCGATCGCTATGCCGCCCGGGTGTCGGGCCCGTTGCTGGACCGCATCGACCTGGTCGTGCAGGTGCCGCCGGTCGACCCTGCGGCGCTGACCGGGCCGCGGACGGCCGTTGAAGACACCGCGACCGTCCGCGAGCGGGTCGTCTCCGCGCGAGCACGACAGGCCGCACGCGAGGGCGCGGTCAACAGCCGCCTGGCAGGCGCGTCGCTCGACGCGCTCCGTCGCAGGCCCGGCATCAGCGACCTGCTCGCGCAGGCCATGACCCGGCTCGAACTCAGCGCCAGGGCCGCGGACCGGTTGCTCCGGGTCGCGCAGACCATCGCCGACCTCGAAGGAGCGGCCGAGGTGAATCGCCACCATCTGGCCGAAGCCCTGCAGTTCCGGCCGTGCTAGACTGCCCGTTTGCCGTTGACCGACAAGGTCGGCGGCCCCATCCTCACACCGAGCTAGAAAGGTGTTCCCGGTTCCGGGACACGGGTACGGCCGTGCCCCCGAACCGAAGAGTCTGCATGCTTTCCACGCGTTACAGCATCGTCGTCGCGAATCGGAAGACCGGCGTGGTCCGTCGTCTGACGGTGTCGGCCCGGTCGGCGATGGTGCTGGCTCTGCTGCTCTGTGTCGTGCCGATGCTGATGGTCGTGGGCGCGGCGCGCAAGGCCGCCTGGCAACGGGCGACGCTCGAATCGCACATGGCGGACCTGCAGCAGGAGAACGATTCGATGAGGGCCGCCACCGGCGCCCTCACCAGCCAGATCGGGACGCTGCAGTCCGTCGTGGACGACCTGTCGAGCCTGGCGCCGAGCGCTGCCGAGCAGACGGCGATGCAGCGGCTGCCGGCACGCGTCCAGCAGCAGGCTCTCGGCGGACTCTCCCGCGAGGCGGCGCGAGTGGCCATGATGGGCCCTTCGACGGCGGCCGACGCGGTCGGGGTCGTGCGCGAGATGCTCTCTGCGATCGAGAGCGGGCTGCATACGGCCCGCCCGCAACTCGAACATCGCGCCGCCCTGGCCCGCGCCACGCCGGCGATCTGGCCGGCGCTCGGGCCGCTTTCGTCGAGTTTCGGGACGCGTCGCGACCCGTTCACGCTCGAGGCCAGCCTCCATCCGGGGCTCGACCTCGATGTCGACCACGGCGCGCCCATCCATGTCACCGCCGACGGCGCCGTCACGGAAGCCCGGTACCACCCGGAGTACGGCAACTTCGTCGTCGTCTCGCACGGATTCGGGATCGAGACCCGCTATGCCCATCTGTCGGCCTTTGCCGTGACGCGGGGCGCCAGCGTCACGCGGGGTCAGGTCATCGGTCGCGCCGGGTCGACGGGCCGCTCGACGGGCGCCCACCTCCACTACGAGGTCTGGATCGACGGACGCGCCGTCAACCCGCTGCGGTACCTCGTGGCGCGGTCCGAGTCCTGACAATCGGGCGTACGCACCGCCAAGGCTTGCCCTCCCACGGGGCCTTCCCTACAATCGAATGATCACGGTACCCGCTTCCGGGTCCGCATCTGGTACTCATCCCTTTGGTCCTCGACACCCTTCTCGCCAAGGTCATCGGCACGCAGAACGAACGCGAGCTGAAGCGGATGCAGCCCTATGTGGCTCGCATCAACGCGCTCGAGCCGTCCACGCAGCAACTGACCGATGCGGAGTTGCGCGGCAAGACCGCGGAGTTCCGCGAGCGGGTGGCCCGGGGCGAAGACCTCGACGACATCCTGCCCGAGGCGTTCGCGGTCGTCCGTGAAGCAGGCCGGCGCGTGGTGCACATGCGGCACTACGACGTCCAGCTCATCGGCGGCATCGTGCTGCACCGCGGCAGGATCGCCGAGATGAAGACCGGCGAGGGCAAGACCCTCGTGGCCACGCTGCCCGCGTACCTCAATGCGCTCACGGGCAAGGGCGTGCACGTCATCACGGTCAACGACTACCTCGCCCGACGCGACTCCGAGTGGATGGGTCGCATCTACCGCTTCCTCGACATGACGGTCGGCGTCATCCAGCACGACCTGCGCGACGACGAGCGGCAGCGGCAGTACGGCGCCGACATCACCTACGGCACCAACAACGAGTTCGGCTTCGATTACCTCCGCGACAACATGAAGTTCGAGCTCGCGCAGATGGTGCAGCGCGGGCACCATTTCGCGATCGTCGACGAGGTGGACTCGATCCTCATCGACGAGGCGCGCACGCCGCTCATCATCTCCGGCCCCGCCGAGGAGTCCACCGACCTGTACTACGAGGTCGATCGGATCATCCCGCAGTTGAAGCCGGGCGCGGTGACGCAGGGGCAGGTCAAGCAGGAAGAGCGCGATGCGCTCGAACTCACCGGCGACTTCATCGTCGACGAGAAGCACAAGACGGCGTCGCTTACCGAGAGCGGCATGGCGCGTGCCGAGCAGCTGCTCGCCCACCGACTCCAGCCCGGCGGGCTCTACGAGCCGGCCAACATGCCGCTGCTCCACCACGTCCAGCAGGGCCTGCGCGCACACACGCTCTTCCGCCGCGACATCGAGTATCTGGTGGACGAGGAAGGCAAGGTCGTCATCATCGACGAGCACACCGGCCGAGTGATGCCGGGGCGGCGGTGGAGCGACGGCCTGCACCAGGCCGTCGAGGCCAAGGAAGGCGTCAAGATCGAGCGCGAGAACCAGACCCTCGCGACGATCACCTTCCAGAACTTCTTCCGCAAGTACGACAAGCTGTCGGGCATGACGGGCACGGCCGACACCGAGGCCGAAGAGTTCGCCAAGATCTACAAGCTCGACGTGATTCAGGTGCCGACCAACCGGCCTCTGATCCGGATCGAGGAGCCCGACACCGTCTACCGGACCCAGCGCGAGAAGTACGACGCGATCGTCAAGGACATCGCCGACCAGCAGGCCCAGGGGCGTCCCGTTCTGGTCGGGACGGTCTCGGTCGAGAAGTCCGAGCTGCTGTCCACGATGTTGAAGCGCACGGGCGTGAAGCACGTCGTGCTCAACGCGAAGTACCACGCGCAGGAAGCCGAAATCGTCGCTCAGGCCGGGCGCCTCGGCAAGGTGACGGTGGCCACGAACATGGCCGGGCGCGGCACCGACATCCTGCTGGGCGGCAACGCGGAGTACATGGCCCGCCAGCAGTGCCTCGCCGAACAGGTCGCCGAGAAGGTGCCGCGCGGGCAGGAGAAGTACGTCGACGACGAGGAGTACGTCTACTTCCGTCATCTCGACAGCTTCTATCGCGTGCCCACGCCGACCTGGGACCACGTCTTCAAGAGCTTCGACGACGAATGCCGTGCGGAGCACGAGAAGGTGGTCTCGCTGGGGGGCCTGCACATCGTCGGCACCGAGAGGCACGAGTCACGCCGCATCGACAACCAGTTGCGCGGCCGTGCCGGTCGGCAGGGTGACCCCGGGTCCTCACGCTGCTACCTCTCGCTCGAGGACGACCTGATGCGCATCTTCGGGTCGGCCAACATCGCCGGCCTGATGCAGCGACTGGGCATGGAGGAAGGCGTCCCGATCGAGAGCCGCATGGTCACGCGGGCGATCCAGCGCGCACAGAAGCAGGTCGAAGCGCAGAACTTCGGCATCCGCAAGCACCTGCTCGAGTACGACGACGTGATGAACAAGCAGCGCGAGAGTGTCTACGCGCTGCGGCGGCAGCTGCTCGAGGGCGCCATCCGCCTCGAGGACGGCAGCGTCGACTCGCGCGAGTACCTGATGGTGCTCGCCGAGGAACTCGTCTCTAACCTCGTCGCCGAGTACGCGGGCGCGAGCGACGACACCGAGCAGTGGGACCTCGGGCAGTTGCGCGAGGAAGTCACGCGCATCTTCGACGTCGACGAAGCCACCCTCGCCGACTTGCCGCTCGAGACGCTGTCGTCCGAGCAGATCAAGAACGAGCTCTGGGAAGAGATCGAGGAGCGGTACCTCGAGAAGGAAGAGGCGGTCGGGCGCGACCTGCTGCAGCTGCCGGAGGAAATCATCCCGCAGATCGCCGGGCCGGATTTCTTCGAACAGATCAAGGCGGCCGACGGCGACGCCCGACTGCCGATCGGCGGCCGCAGCGTACTCGCGCCAATCGAGCGCAACCTGATGCTCCAGGTCGTCGACGGGCAGTGGAAGGATCACCTCTACAGCCTCGACCACCTCAAGGAAGGGATCGGGCTGCGCGGCTACGGCCAGCGCGATCCGCTCGTCGAGTACAAGAAGGAAAGCTACACGCTGTTTGCCGCCATGAAGCAGCGCGTGGACGAAGAGACCGTGCGCTACCTGTGGCGGCTACGGCCGATGTTCGGTCGCGCCGAGGCACCCGCCGCGGAAGCCGAGGACAGCACCACGGTGCGTGCGCAGGGGTCCGCCGCGCAGGCGGTCGCTGCCCCGCCGGCCGTGCAGCGCGCCCCGGGAGCCCCGGACATCTTCGCGCCGCCGCGCCGCCTGCAGGAGAAC
>JAEZCY010000145.1 GCA_023429845.1 Acidobacteriota bacterium | reverse complement strand
GAACACGACGGGCGTCCGGGCGGTCGAGGTGCTCGCCACCGAGATCGTCGTCGCCCAGATCGAGGCGGTGCTCGACGACATCGGCGCGGACGCAGTGAAGACGGGCATGCTCGGGACCCCGGCCGTCGTCCAGGCGGTGGCGGCCACGCTCCGCGCGCGCCCGACGGGTCCGCTCGTCGTCGACCCCGTGATGATCGCCAAGAGCCGCGACCGGCTGCTTTCGGAAGATGCCGTCGCGGTCCTGGTGCGCGATCTCCTCCCGCTTGCCACGGTGGTCACGCCGAATGCGCCCGAAGCGGAGGTGCTCACCGGGCTTCGCGTGACAACCGAGGCCGAGGCCCGCGAGGCGGCGCGCCGGTTGTTCGCTCTGGGTCCCCGGGCCGTGATCGTGAAGGGCGGCCACCTGGCGACGCCCGACGTGGTGGACGTCCTCTTCGACGGCACGTCCTTCGTCGAGGCCCGCGGCCCCCGCCACGCCACGCGGCACACGCACGGCACCGGCTGCACGTTCGCGGCAGCTATCGCGGCCGGCCTCGCACTCGGCGACTCGCTCGTCGATGCGTTCAGCAAGGCTCGGGCCTACCTGGACGGCGCCATCCGCCATGCGCCCGGCATCGGCCAGGGCGCAGGACCGGTCGGCCATTTCTGGCGTCTTCGCCCGCCGACCTGAAGGGCGGCGTCCATGGCCCGCCTCGCCGGGCAAGGCCCGGCGCACCAGCGGTGTGTCGGCGGCTACGGGTTCGGCGGCGGTTCGACCTGCGGAGCCGGCGAGCATCGCGAGGCGTCGAAGCTATACTGAGATGTTGGCGCCCTTCGCAATCACCGCAGATCCGCTCGATACCATCGGGGTCATGGCGCTGGCCCAGGCTGCGCACGTGCAGCAGGGCGTGCGCGGCGACGTCGAAGGTCCGGGGGCGGTGATGCTGTTCGTGGGCGTGGTCCGGGGCCGTCATCAGGGGCAGGACGTACGCGGACTGACCTACGAAGCGTACGAGCCGCTGGCAGTCGCGTCGTTCGAACGCATCGCGCGCGAGGCCGCCGAGCGAATCGCCGGCGTGGTCCTGGCAATCCATCACCGCGTGGGCACCCTCGACGTCGGCGAGCCGTCGATCGTCATCGCCGCCGTCGCGGCGCACCGGGCCGAGGCGTATGCCGCATCCCGGTTCGCGATCGAACGCGTGAAGCAGATCTCGCCGATCTGGAAGCGTGAGCTGCTGGTGGACGGTGCGTCATGGGTGGAAGGGGCCACCGTCGATCCCGACGATGCGGCGCCTCTTGCGGAGGCCTGGAGGCGCGCATGCCCGTGACGGTGCGCCTGTTCGCGCGACTGCGCGAGATTGCCGGCACGGACGAACTGACGCGGCCGGTGGAAACGCCCGCCACGGTGGCCGACGTCTGGTCCAGCCTGGTTGCGGAGTGGCCGGCGCTCGCGCCGTACGCGCCAAGCCTCTCCAGTGCGGTGAACGCGCAGTATGCGCGCATGACGTCTCCCGTGCGCGATGGCGATGAAGTGGCGTTCCTGCCACCGGTCAGTGGCGGATGAAAGACCAACAGGTGGGCCTGCAGCCTGCAGCCTGCCGCGTTCGGACAGGCTGTAGGCCGTAGGCTCTGTAGGCTGACATGCTCGACAAGCTCGCGTCCGTCGAGGCGCAATACAACTACCTGATGGGCCTCATCGCCGACCCGGCGGTGCAGGCCGACTCGCAGGCGTACCGGACGCATACCAAGACCCTGTCAGACCTCCAGGAGCTGGTGGACGCGTACCGTGCGCTCAAGGCGCTCGAAGAGCAACTCGCGCAGGCCCGGGAACTCGCGTCCGGCGCTGACGCCGACATGGCGGCCCTGGCGCGGGAAGAGCTGTCCGATCTCGAGCCGCGTCACGAGAAGCTGGTCGAGCACGTGAAGTTCCTGCTCATTCCGAAGGACCCCAACGATGCCCGCAACGTCGTGCTGGAAGTGCGCGGCGGCACGGGTGGCGAGGAGGCCGCGCTGTTTGCGGCCGAGCTGTTCCGCATGTACGCGCGGTACGCGGAGCGCCAGGGCTGGAAGTTCGAAGTGATGTCCACGAGCGACGCCGATGCCGGCGGCTTGAAGGAAGGCATCGCGACGATCGAGGGCAAGCAGGTCTACAGCCACTTGAAGTACGAGAGTGGTGTGCACCGCGTGCAGCGCGTGCCGGCCACCGAGGCGAGCGGGCGCATCCACACGTCCACCGCGACGGTTGCCGTGCTGCCCGAAGCCGAGGACGTGGACATCCAGATCCACGACAAGGACCTGCGCATCGACTCGTTCTGCTCCAGCGGGCCCGGCGGACAGTCGGTGAACACGACCTACTCGGCGGTGCGCCTCACGCACATCCCGACGGGCGTGGTGGTGTCGCAACAGGACGAGAAGTCGCAGATCAAGAACAAGGCGAAGGCGATGAAGGTGCTGCGCTCGCGTCTCTACGAGATGGAGATGCGCAAGCAGCAGGACGCCATCGCCAAGGATCGCAAGAGCCAGGTGGGCACGGGCGAGCGCTCCGAGAAGATCCGCACCTACAACTTCCCGCAGAGCCGCATCACCGACCATCGCGTGAACTTCACGACGCACCAGCTCGCGGCCGCGATGGACGGCGACCTCACGGAGCTCATCGACGAAGTGACGACGTTCTACAGGTCGGAACTGCTCAAGGACGCGAGCCGCACGGAAGCGGTGGACGCCTGACGACCATTCGCGCCGTCGTCGATGCCGCACGGGCTCGCCTGCTTTCGGCCGGCCTCAGCGAGCGGAACGCCCGCATCGACAGCGAGGTGCTCGCCCGCCACGTGTTGCGCTGGGACCACGCCGCGTGGATCACGCGCGCGGGCGACGAGGCGCCGACAGCATTCCTGTCGGCGTACGACGCGATCGTGCAGCGCCGCGCCAACCGGGAGCCCGTCGCCTACATCGTCGGCCATCGGGAGTTCTACGGCCGGGACTTCGCCGTCTCGCCAGCGGTCCTGATCCCGCGCCCGGAGTCCGAGCTCATTGTCGAATTCGCGCTCGCGCACCTGCCAGCCGACCGCTTCCTGCGAGTGGTGGACGTGGGCACCGGCAGCGGCGCGCTCGCCGTGACGCTCGCCGCCGAACGTCCGTCGTGGCACCTCGAGGCCGTGGACATCTCGCGCGAAGCGGTGGACGTCGCGCGGCGCAATGCCGCGACGCACGGCGTTGCCGAGCGGATCACGTTCCTGCAGGGCGACCTGCTCGCGCCGACGATGGGCGCATTCGATGCGATCGTGGCCAACCCGCCGTACGTCGCCCTTCGCGACGCGCCCGGGATCTCGGCCGACGTGCGTCACGAGCCGCAGGTGGCGCTCTTCGGTGGCCAGGACGGCATGGACATCCCGCGGCGCCTGCTCTCGCAGGCAGGCGAGCGTCTCGTGCCTGGCGGGTTGATCGTGATGGAGTTCGGGTACGGCCAGCAGGACGAGGTCGAGGCCGCCGCACGCGAGGCCGGCCTGCAGGTCGAGCGCGTGCTGGAGGACATCCAGGGGATTGCGCGGACCCTCGTCGCGAGGCGGTGAATTACTGCAAACAGTAATGCGGGAATGCGGAATGCGGGAATGCGGAATGCGGAAATGCCGAGAGCTCGGGGGGCGACACGCGGTTTCGACATTCCCGCATTCCCGCATTCCCGCATTCCCCTGCGGCGCCTCACGGTTTCGCCATTCCCGCATTCCCGCATTCCCGCATTCCTGCTCTACCCCGGCGGCCAGCCGAGGTTCCGCCCCGCCAGCACGTGCAGATGGATGTGGAACACCGTCTGCCCGGCGTTCGCGTTGCAGTTGAACACCGTGCGGTAGCCCCCGTCGGCATAGCCGCGCTCTCGGGCGATCTGCGCGGCGCGGTAGTGCATGGTCCCCACGAGCGTCGCGTCTGCCGGCGCGAGGTCGTTGAGCGTTGCGATGTGCCGCCGCGGGATGATCAGGCAGTGGAGCGGCGCCTGCGGGTTGATGTCCTCGAACGCCACGAGGTCGGCGTCCTGGTAAATCACCTTGGCCGGGATCTCGGCCGCCGCGATGCGGCAGAACAGGCAGCTGGACATGGCCGGATCATAGCCGGCCTCGGCCGCGGCGTTGGGCGTTGGGCGTCGGGCCCTGGGGCTTGGGGCTTGGCGCATTCGGCATTCGGCATTCGGCATTCGGCATTCGGCCGTCGCCTTGGAACGCCACCCAGCGCACTGGAGGCGGCAGGGACCCGCTCCGGGGCGTCCTTCTCCCCACCACCGGGATGCGTCCATCTCCTCGCGTCGGGGCGTTCACCTCCCCGACGGCCGCGGGCCGACCGACGAAGGCCGCTACAATTGAGGTTTCATGGCCGACTGGAAGAACAGCGTCAACCTGCCCCGTACCGACTTCCCGATGAAGGCCAACCTGCAGGTGGCCGAGCCGGCAGCGATTGCGCGCTGGGACGAGATGGACCTGCAGGGAGCCATCGCGTCGGCACGCGCCGGACGGCCGAAGTACGTCCTGCACGACGGGCCGCCTTATGCCAACGGGCAGCTCCACATCGGTCATGCCCTCAACAAGATCCTGAAGGACGTCATCGTCAAGTCGAAGTCGATGGCCGGCTTCGATGCGCCGTACGTGCCGGGCTGGGACTGCCACGGCCTGCCCATCGAGTTGCAGGTGGACAAGGAGCTCGGCTCGAAGAAGCGCGAGATGAGCATCGCCGACATCCGGCGAGCCTGTCGCGCCTATGCCGAGCGCCACGTGGACATGCAGCGTCGCGACTTCAAGCGTCTCGGCGTGTTCGGCGACTGGGAGCACCCGTACCTCACGATGGCGTTCCCTTACCAGGCGGCGATCGTGCGGGCGCTGGGGCAATGTGTCGAGAAGGGCCTCGTCTACAAGGGCAAGAAGCCCGTCTACTGGTGCATCAACGACCGCACGGCGCTCGCCGAGGCGGAAGTCGAGTACGAGGCGCACGTGTCGCCCTCGATCTACGTCGAGTTCCAGCTCGATCCGCGTGATGCAGGCGCGCTGGCGGCGCGTGTGCCGGCGCTGGCCGACGCCGCGGGCGTCGAGGGCGACAACGCCGTCCAGGCGCGTCGCGCCGTCTCCGTCCTCATCTGGACGACGACGCCGTGGACCATCCCGTCGAACATGGGCGTGGCCTTTCAGCCGGGGTTCGACTATGCCGCGTACGACGTCGACGGCCGCCTCGTGATCGTGGCGGAAGCCCTGGCGGAGACGACATTCGCCAAGGCGGGGCGCACGCCAGGCGAACCGGTCGCCAGGATGAAGGGCGAGGTGTTCGACCGCCTTCGCTTCCGCCATCCGCTCTACGACCGCGAGTCGCTCGGCGTGCTTGCCGATTACGTCACGCTCGAGCAGGGCACTGGCGCGGTCCACACGGCCCCGGGTCACGGCGCCGACGACTTCAACACGGGGCAGAAGTACGGGCTCGAAACCTACGCGCCGATCGGGCCGTCGGGCGAGTTCCTCGACAGCGTGGGCCTGTTTGCCGGTCTGAAGGTATGGGATGCCAACCCCAAGGTCGTCGAGGCCCTGCGTGAGCGCGGCGTGCTGTGGTTCACCGAGTCGTACGAGCACAGCTACCCCCACTGCTGGCGCTGCCACAAGCCCTTGATCTTCCTCGCGACGCCGCAGTGGTTCATCGCGATGGACCACGATGGCTACCGTCAGCGCGCGCTCGAGGCGGTCGAAGGCGTGGAGTGGATCCCTTCCTGGGGCGAGGAACGGATCCACAACATGCTCGCCAACCGGCCGGACTGGTGCATCTCGCGCCAGCGCGCCTGGGGTGTGCCCATTCCCGCCGTGTCGTGCACGAAATGCCGTGAATCGATGCTCACGACCGAGCTCACGACGCGCGCCGCCGAGGTGTTCCTGGAGCATGGCGCCGACGCCTGGTACGAGCGGCCGATCGAGGAGTTCCTGCCGCCCGGTCTGGCGTGCGAGCACTGTGGCGGCACGGAGTTCGAGCGGGAACGCGACATCCTCGACGTTTGGTTCGACTCGGGCACCAGCCACGAAGCCGTCCTGGCGGTCCGACCCGAGCTGACCTGGCCCGCCGACCTGTACCTCGAGGGCAGCGATCAGCACCGCGGCTGGTTCCACAGCTCGCTGCTCGTCGCGCTCGGCACGCGCGGCGCGGCGCCGTACCGATCGGTGCTGACGCACGGGTTCGTCGTCGACGAGGAAGGCCGCAAGATGTCCAAGTCGCGCGGCAACAACGTGATCCCGCAGCAGGTGATCGAGCAGAGCGGCGCGGAAGTGCTGCGGCTGTGGGTGTCGATGGTGGACTACCGTGAGGAAGTCCGGCTCGGCAAGCAGATCCTCGCGCGTACGGTCGAGGCCTACCGCAAGATCCGCAACACGCTGCGGTATCTCGCGGCGAACATGTACGACTTCGACCCGTCGGCCGACATGGTGCCGCACGGCGAGATGCTCGAGGTCGATCGCTACGCGCTGGCACGCTATGCCGACGCCGCGTCGAAGATACTCGGCGCGTACGAACGCTTCGATTTCCAGACGATCTTCCACGAACTGAACCGGCTGACAGTGGTCGACCTCAGCGCGTTCTACTTCGACGTGTCGAAGGATCGTCTCTACACGTTCGGCGCGGCGTCGAAGGGCCGACGCTCGGCGCAGACGGCGATGTACCACATGGCAGACGGGCTGTCGCGCCTGCTCGCGCCGATCCTGCCCGTCACCGCGGACGAACTCTGGCGGGTGTTGCCGGATCGACGGGAACCCTCGGTGCACGTCGCGTTGTTCCCCGAGGGCGTGGACGGCTGGCGCGACGAGGCGCTGGTCGCGCAGTACGCGACGCGGCTCGAGGTGCGTGATCTCGTGAACGCGAAGCTCGAGGCGCAACGACAGGCAAAGGTCATCGGCACATCCCTCGAAGGGGAGATCACCCTCGCCGGCACCGGTCGCTTCGCCCAGACACTCGGCGCGCTGTCGGCAGACGAACTCGCGGCCTTCTGCATCGTCAGCAAGGCCACGCGCGTGCCGGCGGCTGCCGACCAGCCCGACGACTCGCTCGTCGTCACGGTGACGCGCGTGGGCGGTGAGAAGTGCCAGCGCTGCTGGCGCTACGTGCCGACCACGAGCACCCAGTCGGAAACCGAAGGTCTCTGCGAACGCTGCGTGGACGCGCTCGGGCTCGCCGGAGCCGTCCCCGCATGAGTGAGCGGGGGGAACGTGCGGGGCGCGAACCCGGCCCTGCCGCGTGGCGCCGGCCGGAAGTCTGGATCACGCTGCTGATCGTCGTGCTCGACCAGCTGACGAAGATCCTCGTGCTCCAGCGGATTGCGCTGCACGAGACGGTCAGCGTGATACCGGGGCTGCTCAACCTCACGTACGTACGCAACACGGGTGCGGCGTTCGGCATGCTGAACGCGCACGACTTCGCGTACAAGCCGGTCATCGTCGCGGCGCTCGCGGTGGGCGCGCTGCTCGGCATCCTCTGGTATGCGCGAACCTTCGCAGGCGAGTCCGCGGCCGCGCGCTACGGCTTCGTGCTGATCGTCGCCGGCGCGGTGGGCAACCTGATCGACCGGTTGACGCTCGGCTACGTGGTGGACTTCGTCGATTTCTACGTCGGCACGTGGCATTTCTGGGCCTTCAACGTCGCCGACGCGGCCATAACCGTCGGCGCGACCCTGTTCATCGCCGACACCCTGTTCACGAGGCGCCATGTTCCCGAAGCTGTTTGATCTGGGACCGCTGACCGTCTACTCGTACGGCGTCCTCCTCGCAGCGGCGTATCTCGGCGGCCTGCAGCTGGCGCTCGTGCGCGCCCGGAAGCGCGGCATCGACCCGGGCCGGGTGATGGACCTCGGCATCTACATCATCGTCAGCGCGCTGATCGGGGCGAAGCTGCTCCTGGTGATCGTCGATGCGAACCACTTCCTCGAGAATCCGCGTGACCTGTTGTCGCTGGCGCGGTCCGGAGGTGTCTTCTACGGGGGCCTGATCCTCGCCGTGATCGTCGGCCTCTGGTACGTCCGGAAGCACCAGCTGCCGACGTGGCGCGTTGCGGACGTCATCGCCCCCGGTATCGCCTTCGGCCACGTCGTCGGCCGTCTCGGTTGCTTCCTCGCCGGCTGCTGCTATGGTCACGAGACGACCGTCCCCTGGGCCGTGACGTTCACCAACCCGCTCGCCGCCGAGAATGTCGGGACGCCGCTCGGCGTGCCGCTGCACCCGACCCAGCTCTATGAAGCCGGGGCCGAGTTGGTGATTCTCGGGCTGCTCCTCGCGTTCGAGGGCAAGGGCCGGCCGTTCCCCGGACGCACGTTCTGGGGCTACATGCTCGTGTACGGGCTCTCGCGGTTCGTGATCGAGTGCTTCCGCGGCGACCCGAGGGGCATGGTCTTCGCCAACATCTCGACATCGCAGTTCATATCGCTGCTGATCGTGCCGCTCAGCATCGTGATGCTCTACTGGCTCTCGCGCCGGCCACACAGCCCCGCCGCCGACGCAGTGAGCCCCGGGCGTCCCCGCGCCGCGCGCGCCTAGGCCATGCAAGACCACGACGAAGACGACGACCTGGAACTCGGCGACGACCTCGACGCCGCAGACGAGCCCACCGTCGGCGAGGGCGGCTCGGTCACCATCGTCATCGGCGAGGACGAGGCCAACCAGCGCGCCGACCAGGCGCTCGCGGCGCTGTTGCCGTCCATGTCGCGCTCACAGGTGCAGCGGCTGATCAAGGAAGGTCAGGTCGAGCTCTCAGGCCGTACGCTCGGCAAGGCGAGCGAAGTACTGCCGGTGGGCACGGTGGTGACCGTGGCGCTGCCCGAACCGGTGGCGTCCGACGCAACCCCCGAGGACATTCCGCTCGACATCCTCCACGAGGATGACCACATCGTTGTCGTGAACAAGCCGGCCGGGATGGTCGTGCACCCCGCCGCCGGGCATGCGACGGGCACCCTCGTGAACGCGCTCCTGCATCACGTGCAGGATCTGAGCGGCGTGGGCGGGACGATGCGCCCCGGCATCGTGCATCGGCTCGACAAGGGCACGTCCGGGGTGATGGTCGTCGCCAAGAACGACGCGGCGCATCAGGAACTCGCGCGGCAGTTCCACGACCGCGAGGTAGAGAAGGAATACGTGGCGCTGGTATGGGGACTCGTGCACAACGGGCGCCGCATCGAGGCGCCGATTGGCCGCGACCCGCGCGACCGCCAGAAGATGACCACACGGGCGCGACGGTCGCGAGCGGCGGTCACGCGCGTCACGTGGGCCCTGCACCTGCCCGGAGTCTCGCTGATCCGCGTGGCGATTCACACGGGCCGCACCCACCAGATTCGCGTGCACCTGAGCGCGATCGGTCACCCCATCTGTGGCGACGCGACGTACGGCGGGATCCCGCGTCGCATTCCGCCCCACCTCAAGGCGCTCGGCTCGCTGCAGCGGCCGTTCCTGCACGCCGAGCGGCTCGTCTTCACGCACCCGTCCGAAGGGCGCCGTATGGAGTTCGAGGCGCCCCTGCCCGACGACCTGACTCGCGTGCTGGAGCAGCTCGACGCCGCCGTCGCCCGGTTCGGCTACAGGACGCTGCAGAACCCCTGAGGAGGACGGGGCGCCCGTCGGGCAAGGCCCGACGGCTACGTACTACGTACCTGCTGCCTCGCGGTCGGGTGAGGCCCGACGACTACCGCCTGCTGGCTCGGGCCGCCGGGACCAGGCGCTACGTAGCCGCGGGCTCTCGGATACGCTTGTACGCTGTACTGCATGTCTGCAATCGAATCGACCACCGTCTTCGAAGGCCGCGTGTTCTCCGTGACGAAGGATCGGGTGCGGCTGCCGCACGGCGTCGAGACGACGCTCGACGTGGTGCAGCATCGAGGGTCCGTCGTGCTGGTCCCGATGCCGGACGAGTCGTCGGTCGTACTGGTCCGGCAGTACCGGCACGCCATCGGCCAGCACGTCTGGGAGCTGCCTGCGGGCAGCGTGGACCCCGGGGAAGACGCCGACGTGGCCGCACTGCGCGAGTGCCACGAGGAGATCGGCATGCTGGCCGATCACGCGGAGCGAATTGCGTCGCTCTACCCTTCCCCGGGCTACACGACCGAGGTCATGCACTTCTACCGCCTGACCGGCCTCCACACGCCGGCCCACTCGGCGGCACAGGACGAGGACGAGCACCTGGAGCCGCGCACGTTCACGCTCGACCAGCTGCGTGACGCGGTCGGCCGCGGCGAAATCACGGACATGAAGACCGTTGCCGCGCTGCAGGTGCTCGAGCGGACGCGCAAATGACGAACGGCCGCCCCGGTATACCCGGGCGCGGCCGTTGCCACCGGACTGCTCCTGCCTCTCAGCCGCCGAAGCGGCCGAAACGGGCCTCTCAGCCGGTCATGTCGATCATCACCGAGGTGCCGCTGCGGCGGGCCGTGAACTTCTCACGGGCCTGCGCTTCTTCGCGCTCCTCCTCGCAGTCCTTGCAGCGCAACGCAAACGGCAGCGCGCGCAACCGGGCCTCCGAAATTTCGTCCCCGCACTCGTAACAGAATCCGTAACTGCCGGCTTCCAGGCGGCCAAGCGCCTCATTGACCCGGTTGAGCGTCTCGGACTTCATCTGGATCAAGGCGATCTCGATGTCCTCCTGGATGTCCAGCACCGAGGCCTCTTCGGCGTCGATCACACCCTGCGCGGTATCGGCGGGACCGATGGCCCGCACGTCATGCATCTGCCGGCGCAGTTCGCTGCTCAATTCCCGTCGACGGTCCTCGAGGATGCGTTGCAGTTCAGCGTAACGGTCTGTATTGATGGTCCGGGTGGACTTCTTGGTTTTCATGGTATGTCCACGCTCCCTTCCACGTTCGTCCTAAGTGCCGTTCAATTAAGCACGCCCCGTGCCACGCGGAATGAAGAAGGCGCGGCCGCCCCCGGCGTGGGCGCTACCGACGCCGGGACCATCCGGATTCTGTCTGGGCGTGTGACGATGGAGGCGTCGATCAACGCTCCTCCAGGCATCGCCGAACCGCAAGTTGCTCATTCGACGCGACTTGCCTCTCGCGCGTGAGATTCCGGTCGGCAGCGCGTCTCGGCCGTACAGCACGTTAGACGCTGCACAGCACAGAATGGTTCTTTACTGTACAACCTGCCGAGGGCACAGGATGCAGGGGCGCAAGCGGTGCGCACGCCCCGTGGGCGGCCAACGCGGAATCGAGTGCAGCCGTCTGCGATTACTGCAACCACTGTCTGCGTCCTCTCGAGAGGACGACGCCGCGCCCAACCAGCAGCCGTTCGGTGACGTCGTCGTGGGAACGCTCCCACGCCTCGAGCGCACGGATGAGACCGGACGCCGTCTGGATCTCCGCACGCTGCCCCACCTCACCGAGCACATCGGCATACTGAGCGAATCGTTCAGCGAGGTCCTTGAAGATCGGCGCGAGCCGCTGTGGCTCCTGCCCGAGCGCGCCGTAAGCCCAGCCGCCGAGGCGATGGTAGTAGCTCCGCGGGACGCCGTGCCTCCCCGCCCGGCACGCGAAGAAGCCGCCGAGAAGCAGCGCCGCATCGGCAACACCGCGCAGGGCGACGCCTGGCGCGGGACAGCGCTCGTCGAGTGCGTCGGCGAGGCGGAGCGCCAGCGGACGCGGGTCGAGCAGGGCTCCGGCGGCACCGCAGCGATCGGCGCGAAGCGTGTCGGCAAGCAGCCGGACCACATAGTGCGACGTGGCCTCCGACGCGGGAATCCCCTGTTCGGCCACCGCGCCCTCGACCTGCTCCTTGAAGAACTCCACCAGAGACACGCCCGCTATGACGCCCATGCGCGACCTCCTGGCGCCGGACGCCGCGCGTCGAGCGCCGTGTCGTGTTCGTTGCACCTCACTTGTGCAAGTCAGGATCCACGACGTTGCGCTACGCACTGAGTGCGATGCCGGCAGGGCTGTCGGCCAGGCGCGTCAACCTCGTGCGCGATTGACGCCCCTGCGACGGTGTGCGAGCCTCGCGTGATGGCCGCGTGTCCGCTGTGTGGTGGGGGCAAGGCGCGCCGGCAGTGCCCGGCGCTCGACAGGACGATCTGCCCCACGTGCTGCGGCACGAAGCGGGAAGTGGACATCCGGTGTCCGGACACGTGCGGGTGGCTGCACACGGCGCGAGCGCATCCGCACGCGGCACTGCAGCGACAGCAGGATCGTGACGCGGCGGTCGTGGTGCCGCTGGTCCGGGGCCTGGACGACGATGCGTATGCAGTGCTGATGGCGTGCTTGCAGGCAGCGATGGCGCACAAGAGGGACGCCGAACCGCGTCCGCTCGACGAGGACCTGCAGCAGGCCGCGGCGGCGCTGGCCTCCACCGCCGACACCGCGATGCGCGGCGTCCTGTACGAGCACCAGCCGGCCTCGCCGGTGGCCGCCCGGCTCGGTCGCGCGATGTCGGAGCCGCTCGCTGCCGCCGCCGAGGCAGGCATGCCGAAGCTCGATCACGCAACGGCGACGGCCATGCGACGGCTCGTGGACGTGATGACCGCGTTCCGGCGCGCCGCCCCCGAGACGCCCGACGCCTTCCTCGCTTGTCTCGAACGGGTACTGAAGCCGCAGCTCGCCGACGCCACGACAGGCAGGCCCATCGCGTCGCCGGTCGAGTCGCTGGTCGTGGTGCCGTAACGGCTCCGGAGCGGATGGCGCGCCCTCCGGACTCCGGACTCCGGACGATACGGCCACCCCGGGCGTGGTATAGTCGATGGTTCGCGCACCCGGCGGGGGCTCATCCGACTCCCCTGTCACCAGCGGCCGAGGCAGCGCGTCTCCATCAGAGTCATGGCAAATCGTTGCGAAATCTGCGGCAAGGGTCCGACCTTCGGTAACAACATCAGCCACGCACACAACGTGTCGTCGCGGCGGTTCAACCCGAACCTCCAGACGGTGCGGGCGCTGGTCAACGGCGCCGCCAAGCGGCTGAAGGTCTGCACCCGCTGTATCCGCTCGGGCAAGATCACCAAGGCCGCCTAGTCGTGGCCATGCGCGCGTCGGTGTCCTCGGCTGACGCCCCTCAGGCCATCGGACCCTACTCACAGGCGATTCGTGCGGGTCAGTTCCTGTTTCTCTCGGGACAGATCCCGCTCGACCCGGTGACTGGTGACGTGGTGACGGGAGACGTGCGCGCCCAGACGCGCCGCGTGCTCGACAACATCAGCGGCGTGCTCGCCGCGGCTGACCTGTCGATGGACGCCGTCGTGAAAACGACCGTCTACCTGGTCGATCTCGCCGACTTCACGGCGATGAACGAGGTCTACGCCACCGCGTTCGAAGACCCGGCCCCAGCCCGCTCCACGGTGCAGGTGTCGCGCCTGCCGCGCGACGTGCGCGTCGAGATCGAGGCCATCGCCTTGCTGCCGTAGAAAAAATTCCAATTTCAAATTCTACGAAGCCCGCTCCTCCGTGCGGCCGCTGGCCGCGCGTTCCACCGCCAGCACCCCGGGCAGTCCTTTCACCGCGCGGATCACCTTGTCCAGGTGCTTCACGTCCTGGATCTCCACCGTCATCTCGATGAAGCCCTGCTCCTGCACGGTTGTGGCTTCCATCGTCCGGATGTTGGTGTTGATGGTGGAGACCTGACTGCTGATCGCCGCCAGCATGCCCTTGCGGTCCTCCACCTGGATGCTGAGACGGATGGTGTAGGGCGCGCTCGGGTCGTCGCCCGTGTCCCACTCCACGTCGATCCGCCGGTCCGGGTCGTACATGAGGTTCGACACGTTGCGGCAGGACGCCGAGTGCACCGACACGCCCTTGCCTCGGGTGATGTAGCCGACGATCTTCTCGCCCTTGATCGGGTTGCAGCACTTGGCGCGGAACACCAGCAGGTCGTCGGCGCCCCGCACCCGGATCTTGTCCTCGCCCCCGCCGCGGGGCCGGAGCACCTTCTTGACCGTGGCGAAGAGCCCGGCCTCGGGCGGCTTCTCCTGCAGGTCCTGTTGCGGCACCAGCTTGCCGATGAGCAGTCGGGCGGTCAGCTTCCCCCATCCCACCGCCGCCAGCAGGTCGTCCACCTTCTGCATCCCCGACTCGGTGGCCACACGCTGCCAGGCGTCGGCGCCGATGTTCTTCGGGTTGATGTCGAACCGCCTGGCTTCCTTCTCGAACAGCTTGCGCCCGAGTTCGACCGACCGGGTCTTCTCCTCGAGCTGAATGAAGTGGCGGATCTTGTTGCGGGCGCGCGACGTCTTGACGAACGCCAGCCAGTCCCGGCTCGGCTTGTGCCCGCTCTGCGTCAGGATCTCGACGATGTCGCCGTTGCGGAGCACGTGGCGCAGCGGCACCATCTTGCCGTTGACCCGGCCGCCCACGCACTGGTGCCCGACATCGGTGTGCACCGCGTAGGCGAAATCGACGACGGTCGCCTCGCGCGGGAGTTCCTTCAGCTCGCCGCCCGGGGTGAAGCAGTAGATCTCCTCGGGGTACAGCTCGATCTTCAGGCTGGCGATGAACTCGTGCGGGTCGCGCACGTCCTGCTGCCATTCGAGCAGTTGACGGAGCCACTTGAAGTACTGCTCGTCGCGCTGGGCGCCGACGCGGCCTTCCTTGTACTTCCAGTGGGCGGCGATGCCCTCCTCGGCGATGCGGTGCATCTCCTCGGTGCGGATCTGGATCTCGAACGGCAGGCCGCGATCGCTGATCACCGAAGTGTGGAGCGACTGGTAGCCGTTGGGCCGCGGCATCGCGATGAAGTCCTTGATGCGCTCGGGCACCGGCGACCACGCCTGGTGGACGATGCCGAGCACCGCGTAGCAGTCCTTGACGCTCGTCGTGACGACGCGGAGGGCGACGAGGTCGTAGACCTGGTCGAGGTCGATACGTTGTCGCCGGAGCTTCAGGTAGATGCTGTAGAGGCGCTTGATGCGGCCGTCGATGGACACGACCGGCACCTGGGCCTCGGCCAGCTTCTCCTTCATCGTGCCGATCAGCTCTTCGATGAGGCCCTGGGTGGTGCGGCGGCGCCGCTCCACCTTGTCGCGCAGCTCCTCGTACGCCCTCGGCTCGAGCGCCTTGAACGAGAGTTCCTCGAGCTCGTTCTTGACCTTGCTCATGCCCAGCCGGTTGGCGATGGGGGCGTAGATGTCGAGCGTTTCCCGGGCGATGCGCTCCCGCTTGTCGTCGGGCATGTGGCCGAGCGTGCGCATGTTGTGCAGGCGGTCGGCGAGCTTGACGAGGATGACGCGGATGTCGTCCACCATCGCCAGGAACATCCGCCGGAAGTTCTCGGCCTGCTGGGCCTCCTTGGAGGAGAATGGCAGGCTCGAGAGCTTGGTGACGCCCTCGACGACGTGCGCGACCTCGGGCCCGAAGAGCTCGCGGACGCGCTCGATGGAGGTGAGCGTGTCCTCGACAACGTCGTGGAGCAGGCCGGCGGCCACCGCCACGGCGTCCAAACGCATATCGGCGAGGAGGTTGGCGACCTCGAGCGGATGGACGAGGTAGGGTTCCCCCGAGTGGCGCAGCTGGCCCTTGTGCTCACGCGCCGAGAAGACATAGGCCCGGCGCAGCAACTCGAGGTCGGCGTCCGGGCTGTAGCTGCGGACCTTGTCGATCAGGTCCTCGAACCGAATCATGTGGGACGGTGTCTAACGGTCGGTATTGGGGTAACCCAACGCGGATCATAGCCCACAGCGGTTGCCTTGACCGTTGCAGGAGCGGTCTTTATACTCGCGGTGCCTTTTTTGCCTGGAATCGACCCTGGCCGGGTGATCGCGGCCGATTCCCATCCTCATGCCGATGTGTGGGGCTGACCGGGTTCCGGGTCCGCGAAGCTCGCCCCGTGAGCGGGCGCCAAGGAGTATTGCAATGTCGACGCGGTTGACCATCGTCCGGCTCGTGGTCGTTGCCGGCCTCAGCCTCTCGCTGACGGCGTGCGGGAAGATCACGGCTCAGATGTCGTTCAAGGACGGCGTGAGCGCCTACCAGCAGCAGAACTACCGTGTAGCCATCGAGGAATTCTCGGAGGCGGTGGAGCACGATTTCGAGTACCGGCCGTTTGCCTACTTCTACCTGGCCAATTCGCACGACAACGCGTACAAGTTCACGCGCAAGGGCCAGCCGGACAACGACGCCCATCTGCCGGAGGCCGAGAAGTACTACAAGCTCGCCTACGAGACCATCGACCCCGCCGCGCGCGATGGTCAGGGCGCCATCTTCCGCAAGCGCGCCCTCGAGTACCTCGTCGGCCTGTATGGGCAGGAGAAGCTCGACGCACCCGACAAGGCCGAGGCTGCCGGCAAGCAGATCGTCGCGCTCGACCCGAAGGACGTGAACAACTACTTCGGCATGGCCGCGCTCTACGCCAACGCCGGCCGCGTCGAGGAGGCCGAGCAGATGCTGCTGCGGGCCAAGGAAGTCGCCCCCAACAGCGTGGACGTCCAGTTGCAGCTGGCCGGCTTCTACAACAAGCAGGGTGATTTCGACAAGACCATGGAGGCCTTCGAGAAGCGCATCGAGCTCGAGCCGAACAACCCCGAGGCCTATCACACGGTGGCCGGGTACTTCGAGGAGAAGGTCCGCAAGGACTACACCCTCAAGCCCGCACAGAAGGCCGAGTACATCCAGAAGGGCCTCGAGGCGTCCAACAAGTCGATCGAGATCAAGCCCGACTACGTGGATGCGATGGTCATGAAGAACCTCCTGCTCCGCCAGCAGGCCCTGGTGGAAAAGAGCCCGGCTCGCCAGCAGGAACTGCTCAAGGAGGCCAACGCGCTGCGCGACAAGGCCATCGAGACGCGCAACCGCCTGCAGGGCGAGGTCGATGCTGCGGCGGCGGCAGCCGCAGCAAAGGGCGCCGAGAAGAAGTCAGAAGAAGAGTAGTCGCCCCGGCGGCTCCTGCGACTTCCGAAAGGGCTGGTGCGACGCGCGCCAGCCCTTTTCTCGTGGCGCCTGCCGCTACTGCTCAGCGTTTACGCACGTGAAACATGCTACTGGTAGCCTGACTGGCGGTCCTTGTTCCGACCGGGCCTACCGTGAGACGTGCAGTGCGCCCCCCTTGTGGCCCGGGATCCTTCCTGGGGCGGTCTGCAGGAGACAATCGATGGTGAGTGCGTTTCAGCGAACGCGTGACATGCGAGCGACGCGGCCGGCGCTCGGGCGTGGATTCCGGTGGTGTGCCCCGGTGATCGCCCTGGCGGCACTGCTGGTGTGTGCTGGAACCGCGCGGCAGGCCGCCGCGCAGGGCGTGACGACCGGGTCGCTCGGCGGCGTGGTGACAAACGCGCAAAGCCAGCCGGTGGCCGGAGCCAGCGTGATAGCCATCCACCTGCCGTCCGGCACCAACTACGAGACGAGCACGCGCGAGGACGGGCGCTACTTCATCCCGAACATGCGCGTGGGCGGCCCCTATGTGCTCACGGTGACGTACGTGGGCACCGGCAACGCCTTCGAGCCGTACACGAACGAGAACGTCACGGTGAACCTCGGCGTGACGACCGACGTGAACGCGCAGGTCACGGGCATCGCCGTCGAGGAGAGCGTGACGGTGACCGCGACCACCGACACGGTGTTCAGCACGCAGCGCACGGGCGCCGCCACCACGGTGTCGCGCGACCAGATCCAGATGCTGCCCAACGTCAGCAACCGCCTCGAGAACTTCACCCGCCTGACGCCGCAGGCCAGCGGCACGTCGTTTGTCGGCCAGGACAACCGCCTGAACAACATCACGGTGGACGGGTCCTACTTCAACAACTCCTTCGGGCTCGGCGCCGCACCCGGCGAGCGCACCGGCGTGGCGCCGATCTCGCCGCAGGCTGTCGAGCAGATCCAGGTCAACGTCGCGCCGTTCGACGTGCGGCAGGGCAACTTCGTCGGTGCGGGCGTCAACACGGTGACGCGCAGCGGCGGCAACGCGTTCCACGGGTCGATCTACCGGCAGTTCCGCGACGACAGCATGGTCGGCACCAAGGCTGGCGACAACACGGTGAACGTCGGTACGTTCGAGTTCGCCAACACCGGCGGCTGGGTGTCGGGCCCGATCTGGAAGAACAAGGCCTTCTTCTTCTTCAACGTCGAAGACGAGGCGCTCACCGAGCCCGGGACGACCTTCCGCGCCAACAATGGCGGTGAACCGGTGGGCGGCGGCATCACGCGGGTGCTCGCCTCCGACCTCAATAACCTGAGCGCGTTCCTCTCCGACAAGTTCGGCTACCAGACGGGCGGCTACCAGGGCTACGACTTCGAGGTGCCCGCACGACGCTACCTCGTGAAGGGCGACTACAACCTGAACGCGAGCAACAAGATCACGTTCCGGTACACGCACCTCGACTCGCTCAGCGACATCCTGGTGAGCAACTCGTCGTCGCTCGGCTTCGGCACGCGCCGCGGCAACACCTTCGGCCTGAACTACCAGAACTCGAACTACCAGCAGAAGGAAGACATCCGGTCGGCGGTCGGCGAGTGGAACGCGACGTTCGGCACGACGATGGCCAACTCGTTCATCATCGGGTACACGAAACAGAATGAGGACCGCGCCAGCCGCTACACCGGATCGCTGTTCCCCATGGTGGACATCCTCGATGCCGGCACCGTGTACACGACGTTCGGCTACGAGCCGTTCTCGCCTCGCAACCAGCTGAAGTACAACACCTTCCAGGCCCAGAACAACTTCACGAAGTTCGCGCGTAACCATACGCTGACGTTCGGCGCGACGGTGGAGCGGTACGAATCGCTCAACGTGTTCTTCCCCGGGTCGCAGAGCGCCTACGTGTACAACTCGCTCGACGACTTCTACGCCGACGCCAACGACTACCTGGCCAACCCGAATCGCACCACGTCGCCGGTGAACCTGCGCCGCTTCCAGGTGCGCTGGAGCAACATCCCCGGCCAGGAGCAGCCCGAGCAGCCGCTCGAGGTGCTGTATGCGGGCGCGTACGCGCAGGACGAGTGGTCGCCGACCGCCAACCTGAAGATCACCGCCGGGCTGCGGTTCGACGTGCCGAAGTTCGGTGACACCGGGTACATCAACGCCAGGGCCGACGCCCTGACCTTCCGTGACGAGACCGGCCAGGCCGTGCAGTACTCGACCGCCAAGCTGCCCGACCCGAACGTCCTCTGGTCGCCGCGCGTGGGCTTCAACTGGTCCGTGGACGAAAGCCGCAACACGCAGGTGCGCGGCGGCACGGGCATCTTCACGGGTCGTCCGGCCTACGTCTGGATCTCGAACCAGATCGGCAACACGGGCGTGCTCACCGGCTTCGAGCAGTTCGACAACACGGACGGGCGGCCATTCAATCCGGATCCGAACGCCTACAAGCCGACGAACGTCACGGGCGACCCGGCGGCGAGCTACGAGCTCGCACTCACGAACCCCGACTTCAAGTTCCCGCAGCTGTGGCGCACGAACGTCGCGGTGGATCAGCGGCTCCCCTGGGGTCTGGTGGGCACCGCCGAGTACATCTACAACCGCGACGTCAACGGCGTCTACTACATCAACGCCAACCTGCCGGCAGCGCAGTCGGCGTTTGCGGGCGCGGACGCGCGGGCCCGCTACACGGGCAACCGCATCCACTCCAACGTGTCCAACGCCGTCGTGCTGAAGAACCAGGACGTGGGTCGCTCGTGGAACATCGCGACGACACTCGGCAAGAACTTCCGCGGCGGCTTCCTGAAGAGTGCCTACAGCTACGGTGAGGCGAAGAACACCGTGGATCCGGGCTCGATCGCCTTCGGGTCGTGGAACAACAACCAGCACACCGGCGATCCGAACAACCCGGGCCTCGGGTATGCCGTCGGCTCACCGGGGCACCGCTTCTTCCTCTCGGGCTCCTACACGCAGGAGTACTTCAACTTCGGGGGCACGACGTTCGCGTTCTTCTGGGAGTCGCGGACCAACGGCAACGCGAGCTACACGTTCGCGGGCGACCTGAACGGCGACGGCGGCACGAGCAACGACCTGATCTACATCCCGCGCGATCAGTCGGAGATGAACTTCCAGACGTTCGCGAGCGGTGGCCGCACCTACACGGCTGCCGAGCAGGCGGCGGCCTGGGAAGCCTTCATCGCTCAGGACGACTACCTCGACAGCCGGCGCGGCGAGTACGCCGAGCGCGGCGGCAGGTTCCTGCCCATGGTGCACCGGCTCGACTTCAGTGTGCAGCAGGACTTCTTCGCGACGATCAAGGGCCGCCGGCACACCTTCCAGGTCCGTGCCGACGTCATCAACTTCGGCAACCTCTTGAACGAGGACTGGGGTGTCGGCCAGCGCGTGATCAACACCCAGCCGCTCATCGTCCCGACGGCGGCACAGGGCGGTGTCGCCGACGCACAGGGCCGCGCGCAGTACCGCCTGCGCACGATCAACAACGAGCTGATGACCACGGGCCTCGAGCCGTCGGCCGGCCTCGGGGACGTCTACCGGTTCCAGATCATGTTGAACTACCGGTTCTGACGGCCGTCGTCGTTCGGGCGTCGGGCCTGGCTGGA
>JAEZCY010000094.1 GCA_023429845.1 Acidobacteriota bacterium | reverse complement strand
GCGTCGTGCGGCGGGATGTCGAGCAGCGCGGCCAGCGCCGACTCCGGCGAGGCCAGGGGCTCGCGACGCGCCACGTCGGCAGCTTGCGCGCCAAGCCGGTCGGCCCACTCCGCGGTGGGCTGATCGAGCGCCACGAGCAACACGGCACCGATGCGACGCGTGACGAGCCGGGGTGCCTCGAGCGACTCCTCGACGTCGAGGGCGGCGCGCACGACGGCCCGCGCGTACGTCGATCGCAGCGGCTCCTCCTGCTGTGAGCCGCGCACCGCCAGGAGCAGCGTTGCGAGTTCGTCGGCCGTGGACGCGCCGGATTGCTTCGTGACGATCTCGGTGAGATCGGTGCGCACGGCGGTGAGCCGCGGGTCGCGACGCCAGCGGTCGCGTGCCTTCAGCACGGCCTGCGACACCCGCGCCCGCGACACCCCCGCGGCGCTCCCTGCCTCGGTCTGGTTCGGCCACGCCGGCAGGCCCGCGCTCCCCCAGGGCGTCTGCTGGTCCAGCCCGAGCCAGACGGGCACGGCTCGCGACTCCTGCTTCGCACCGGGCTTCTTCTTCGGCAGGAGCAGTCCGGCGATCGCATCGACCGAGGCGACATGTCCGTCGTCGACGGGCTCGACCGGCACGACAGGCTCCGCCACCGTCGTCGTCGAGAAACGTTCACGCAGGGCGGCGGCGAGCGTGCCCAGCTCGCGACGGGTCTTGTGACCGACGCCCGGGAGCGCCCACACGCGCGTGAGGGCGAGGCGCGCGAGCTGTCCCGCCGTGGTGCACCCCACGCGCTCCAGTGCGTTCAGCCCCCTCGTGCTCACGTGCATCGTCGCCAGCGGCGTGTCGGGCGTGGCGGCGCGCACGGCATCCTCGAACAGGCCGCGTATGGCGTCGGCGTCGGGATCCTGATCCGGCAGCGGATCGATGGCCGTCGGCCGGTCGACTGACGCGAACACGCCGCGCCACGCGTCGAGCATCTCCCGCACGTTGTCGAAGCGGGCGGCCGGGTCGCGTGCGAGCGCGCGACGGAGGAATGCTGTGAGCTGGTCGCGAATGCCGGCGTCGATCAGATCGCCGGCCACCGTGACCTCGTCGGTCACGAGCGCCGGGTCGCTCAGGCCGTCGCCCCATTTCGGCAACTGGCCCGTGGCCATCTCGTGCAGCGTGACGGCGGCGGCGAAGCGCTCGGCCGCGAGGTCCCACCGCTGCGGACGACGCAACTTGAGGAAGGGCTCGAGGTAGGGCGTGGTGCCGGAACGGATGTTCTCCGCAGGTTCGCGCGACAGCGAGAAGTCGAACAGCACCAGATGCTGCCGGCTGCCGCGGCCCAGCGGCGTCACGCCGAGGTTGTCTGGCTTGATGTCGCGATGCGACACGCCCATCTCGTCGAGGTGGTCGAGCGTGCCTAGCAGGTCCTCGCCGAAGCGCTGGAGGAAGTCGAGCTGCAGCGGACCGTCTTCTCGCAGGCGCTGCGCCAGCGTGCTCTCACCCGCCTTGTCGATGAGCAGGCAGGTGCGGCCGGCGATCTCGAGCGGCTCGCCCTCGATGCCGACGATGTTGGAGTGGCGGAGGAAGGCGAGCACCTCGCCTTCGGCACGGAGGCGGGCGTCGTGCTCGGTGGCCAGCGCCACCTTCAGCACGTACTCGCGATCGTCGCGCTCCACGAGCAGCGCCACGGCGGTGGAGCCCTTGCCGAGGCGCTTCTTCACGGTGAGCCCGTGCGGCAACTCGTCGCCCTTGTTGGCGTCCACGGGATCGATGCCCTGCGCCGGCTCGATCGGGCGTGAGTCGTTGGCCTCAGCCTCGGCCACCTCGAGGCATTCGAGGAACTCGTCCATCGACGCGATGCGCTTCGACACGACCACGCGGGTGGCGTCGTGGATCAGCGACGTGAGGTTCGGCGGGGCGCCATTCAGGCGATCGGTGATGAGCAGGCCGCCGTGCTGCTGCAGCTTCTCGTCAAGCGCGAGCAGGGAGTCTGCCGGCGGCGCGCCGGTGAACAGGTGGTATGCGACGGCGCCGAGCGAGAACACGTCCATCGCGGCCTCGTTCGGCGAGTCGAGGCGCAGTTCCGGGGCGACGTACAGCTGCCCGACGTCCTCGAGCAGCGCGTCGATGTGCAGCGTGCCGGCGACGGCGGCGCCGAGCGTGGTGCCCGCCTGGCGCTCGCCCGAGAACCAGTTGGCGATGGCGATGCCGGGTATGGGCGACGCCGGGCGCGTGACGAGGATCGCCTGCGGGTTCAGGGCGCGATGGAACAGGCGGCGCTCGTGGGCGTACTCCAACACCTCCGCCATGGCGCGGAGCAGGTGCAGGCGCAGGTGCACGTCGAGCCGGCCCTCCGTTTCCGCGTTCACGAGGAAGCGATCCAGACGCATCGACTCCGTGTCGAGTGGGAACACGAGCGCGGGACCGGCTTCCGTCTCGTGATAGGCCTGCGGCGACACGATGCCCTCGTGGCGAATGCCTTCGAGGATCTCGAACTCGCGCCTGGCGGCGGCCAATACTGACTGCCGCTGATCGGCGGGCACGCCCTTCGGCACCGGGTAACGACGGATGCGCCGCTTGACCTTCAGCGACACGTGGCTGGCTTCGTAGTCCTGCCACGTGGGGCCGTCCTCGAGCAGGTCGCCCAACTTGTAGTCGCCCACCTGATCGGCGCGTACCGACGGACGCAGGCCGATCTCGTCCATGGCCTTTGCCAGAATGCGCGCGGTGGCCGCGTCGATGCCGTCGCGGGCCGCGATGCCGACCGCCGGGTTGGTCAGCGCGTCGATGATGCCGGGCTCGCCGGCGCGCCCGCCCTTCTCGGGGTCGCGCCCGTACACACGAAGCTTGAGCGGCCCGGGCAGGTTGATCCGGTTCCCGGGCGCCGACAGGAACACCAGCGGCTCGATGAACGGCACGCGGCCGCGATGCGCCTGGAGTGTCTGCGTGTTCTTCAGCAGCGCCGACAGCCGCTTCGCCTTCGTGTTCGTGAGGGTGATCGGGTTGCGGTCACGGAACTCGTGGGCCCCGTCGCGCCAGACCCAGTCCTGGAGGTCGCCGGAGACCTCGCCCGGGCGGCTCTTGATCTCGACGAGGAACATCCCGCGCGCGGTGACGACGATGACGTCGGCTTCGTTGAGGTGCCCGTCGAGGCTGACGAACTCGCCGTTGGCCCAGGCGCGGGTGGTCTCGACGTCTGGCAGGTGCTGACGGAGGTAGTCGAGGGCGTCGCGTTCCCAGGGGAACTGGGACTCGGCGACGGCATGCCAGCGGTGAGTCAGCATCGGGTCCGGGGGAGTCTACTCAGGCGCCTACCGGCGCGTGAAGTGCGAAATGTTGAGGTGGAGCCAATGGGCGCTCTCATCTCGCGGTCGTGGTCATCTCACCTTTGGTCTTACCGAGCCATGAGTCCCGCAAGGTTCACCACCGTCTCGATTTCATGACTGGCGGCGTCAGCGTCGCGATGTCCCCCTCGTGTCATCTGCGACAGCCCTCGTTACACGGTGGCGGACGTGCCGCCGTACTTCTTCATCAGGTGGTCATCGAGCGCATCGGCGAGCCCCATGACCTGATCAATCGCCGCCACGACGCGCACCGGCGAGTCCATCAGTGACGACTGCTCGCTGTAGAGCACCCAGACTTCACTGTTGCGGATTGCAGCCCGGGGCACTCCCGTCAGATCCCAGTTCAGCTCGAGCAACTCGCGGTACAGCGGATGAAGCAGTTCCCGATCAGAGGGCAGATCCATGACGTGCGCGGCGCAATGGAAATGGCAGACGCGCTCGTCACCCTCCCCGGAAAGCTCGATCCACGCCATCCCGGCGGCCGAGCCCCTCTGGAAATGGCGGCGACCATGTTCATCGGTCCGCTCGGTCGGGTCCTTGACCTTGCACACGTGCACCAGGAACCCGTCCACCCAGCCAAGCAGCTGCTCCGCCTGTTCTTCCAGGGTCAGCTCGCGTGGCGGCTCAGGCGTCCGCGCGACCGGCTCGGTAGGAGCTTCGTCGCCTCGGTTGCTGCCGAACGGATCACGACCGACGGTGGGGCCTCTTCACGCCTTCTCCAGAACACCATGACCACTCCTACCTCGCCTTGTGCAATTGCCGCTGTGAGCCACAGCGTTGGCAGTACCAGGTGACCCGCTCGTGCCGCTTGCCACACAGCAGACACACGACGCCGCGCTTTACCAATGCAGGCGCCTTCGGGGCGAAGCGACCGATGTCTCCCGGACGTAGTCCACCGGCAATGCGAACTTGCCGTTGCTGGCATTGACCATGATGAAGACGTTGATGCCGACGACCCGCCCGCGCGCGTCGACGAGCGGCCCACCCGAGTTGCCAGGATCGATCGCCGTGTCCGTCTGGATGTATCTGATCCCGTCGCGAATCGCGTGAGGGTTGCTCACGATGCCCTGTGACACCGTGAACCGCATCCCCCGAGGGTGCCCGACGGCCAGCAACGTCTCTGCGTGTCGCAGGCCCATGACCGATCCAAGAGGCAAGGCGCTGGTCGTCAGCGGCACGTCGATCACATACGACGCATGATCGAGCCGGCGGTGACCATCGAGAAGCCGCGCCGTGTACTTGTACGATGAGCGAGTTGAATCTGCGGCTGCATCGCGCCCGCGTCATCGACCACGTGCGCTGCTGTGAGGCACACCCCGGTCTGACTGACGGCGAACGCCGTACCAACTGGCCGCTCCTCCTCGTCGAGGACCTCGAACGACGCGTCCAGCGCGAGGTGCGCGACGTCGGACAGGCTCAGCACCGGCGCAGCGGTCCCGGTCGCTGGCGGTGCACCGGTCGTAGCTGGCGGCGTTGGATCAGCAGGTGTCAGCAGTCGCAGACGGACTCGGTCGTCCAGCGATGCTGGCACATCGACACTCAGGTCCGAACCAATCTGCCGGGTTCCCAGCAATGCGTGGATGGCGTCGACGCCTCTGGTGGTCCGGCGTTGATAGCCGAACTTCGCGAGGAGGAGTCGAGCCTTCATGCTGGCTTGTTGCTCGCGCTTGCCTCTCAGTCGTTCGGCGAGTTCGTCGAGGTAGGCGTCGTACTTCCCCATGACCGGTTCTCCTGTTCGGCTCTCAGAGGCCGAACTGCCGGAGTTCGGCATCGATCGGCTCGACGAAGGTGACCAGCGCTGGCAGGTGCTCCGTGCAGAATGCGTACAGTGCATCCGTGCTCGAGACGAGCTGGGCGCGTGCTCCGTCGTCGTAGTGAGTCAGGTACATGCCGAAGGGCGACCAAGTGTCGTCCGCGTCGTGGTGCGCCCATTGCTGCGCGGCGTCGCCGAGCTTTGTGCGGACATTCCTTGCGAATGCGACGCGTTCCGGTTCCTTGATCCTGTACTTGTCGAGTTGTGTAAAGACCCAGAGGTACGGATGTAGCTCTGTCGACTTCCGGAACCCCGTCGGGCAGAAGCCGCCGATCTCGAATCGCACCTTGGGCTCCCTGCGCTTGTCAGCCCACGACGTCTTCCAGAAGTCGAATTTGCCCTCGCGAGCGTGAGCCTCTACCTCGAAGCCGTGCGCGTCAGCCCATGGCTTCAGGCGCGCTTCCGTGAGCTCGATGACCTGTTCAATCTTAGGTTGGATGTCGCGGTGCGCCTGAAGCAAGGACATGACATGCTGCCAGCGGTTGAGCAGCAGGAGATCGACGTCGCTGTAGATCTGAGACATGGTTCAGACGTTCTCGAGAGCATGAGGAGTGCGCGCCGCGAATGCATCGAGGAGCGCGGTCAGGTGAACGAGGTTGTTGCACGGCTCCCGTTTCGAGAGCTGTGCGTAGCTGTCAAGGAGTGCCGCCAGATCGGCTGCTCTCGCGATCTGCGTCCGACTTGCACGGAGAGCGCCGTCCGCAGACAGGGGCGAACGTGCGACCAGCTCGTCGTCGCCGGCCGCGCTCTCGACGCCATTGGATCGCCCTGGAGACAGATCGATACGCAGGGCCGCAGCCACACTTTCAATCTGATCGGCCGAGAACGTCCGGGTCAGGTAGTCCAGAAGGTCCTGCTGCCGCGCCTGGCCGAAGGCCATTCGATAGACCGTCACGGCTTCCCGTACGCGCTCAGCCAGGCGCTCGTCACGGCTGAGAGGGAGAGCCGGCACATGGCGCTCGATCGACGCGGCTCCTGGCAGCACCCAGAACGGACGCAGGTCGGAGTCGCCGCGTGATGGATCTGCCTGCGCAACCCGGAACACGCTCGCCCACGGGTCGGCGTCATCGCTCGCCAGCGCCTGCTTTCCGTAGGCAGCCGCGGCATTCTTCCTAACGGCGTGGTTCTTGTAGCGATGGACGCGCCCCTCACGCTGTTCCAGGTCGACCGGATTGCTCGGCAGGTTCCAGTGGACGACGGCGTGGCAGTACGGGTGAAAGTCCAGCCCTTCCTGGCCCACGGATGTGGAGCAGAGGACGAACGGCCAGAACGGTGAATTGAACGCCGACCGCACATCGTCGTCGCGGACCGCGCCTGCGCCTTCCTCAGCCTGGCGAGCGCCGAAGCGGACAGCGAAGCGCGCCCGCATCCTGTACTCATCGAGCGCTGTGGCACCGTCCGTCGCGCGCAGGTCGTCGACTCTCACGTTCGCAGTTCGGAGGCGCAGTACCTGCCGCATGCGCCTGGCGACGCCGCGAGCACCTTCGATGATCGAGCGGTGCGCGAGCCCCTCCTGCTCGAGCAGGACGTGGGCGTACTCATCGAGGACCGCCTGGAGGTTCCCGTTCAGTCCATATGTGACGACGCGCTGCCAGTACGGCTCCGAACCGTTACCTGCTTCGACCAGAGCGATGACTTCTGGCAGATTGAAGAGGCTTCTGAATCCCCACGCAATCCAACCAGCCTTGTTGCGGATCGTCGCGTGCGAGAGTACGTCGGCCCCGCCGCTGATGCGCGAGAGGGCTCTCAGTGCAGCGACGGCCGGTGCACCGATCGCGACGCGAGCGAGAACGGCCACGAGGTCGGCAGGCGGCGCGCCGAGGGTGTCCGCCGATACCGTACGTGCCCGTTCCACATGCACGGCCCAGCCATCACCACTCTCATCGGCCTCTGGAGATTCGTCCTTCTCCCCTTCGCCGTCCCCGCGCCACGCGCCCGCAAGGCCTTCCTGAGAGAACCAACGTTGTGCGGCGTCAGGGTGACGATGTCGATCGAGCAGGATGGGTGCGGCCCAGTACCACGCCTCGTCACGAGGCCCATCTGCGTCCTGGGCGAGACCGGCGTCAGCCAGAAGGCCTGCGATTGCCCGCTCGACCGCGCCTACAACGACGTCGGGGTCTGGCAATGACGGGGTTTCGGCCCGGGCAAACGAGAGCGGGTCGCCGACCTCGGCGAGCGTGATGGAGGGATACATCAGGCCGAGCGCGCTCATGCCAGCCGGGCGGCCATCCGCCCGCGAGAACTGAAGACGCGGGGTGAATCGCTGGCTCACCTCGCTGTGTCGCGGTGTGAGCTCGCCGCTGGCGGCCGTGAACACGCGCCTCTCCACGTCGTGACTCAGTAGCGCCGCGACGACCTTGGGCACGACCTGCCAGGACGAGAACATCAGGCGCTTGGTGACTGAGCGAGCGTCCGCGTTCTCGTACGCGCCTGAGTGTCGGTAGTAGGGCATGGACGCCGGCATCCACAACAGCTTCCACACGCCGCTATCGACGTACTCCTCAGTGATATGTCGAAGCCTGGCGTTGGGGGGATCCAGCTTGGCGTACCTGTCCACGTCCGAGCGCGACAGCAGTGCTTGACCGGACTGAGAGACGGCCGCTCGCAGTCCGAGCTCGTTGCCAATCGCCGCCTTCCTGACACGTTCCTTCAAGCGGTACGCGTCGTCCATGAAGTTCAGCAGATAGGGCGCCGACTTCCAGTACTCGACAACCTCGCTCTCGTTCACTGCCGCCGTCATGCGTGACAACTGCAGGTAGGCCGTGACATCGCTCGCCTCCAGACGGACGCGCGAGGGCACCTGTGCGAGCATCCCGTTGCGATCCGCCGTCGCCCCGAGGCGTTCCGTACGGACCATAACCTGTCGAAGCTGCTGCTCGACCAGCACCTTCTGCTGCAACAGCGCCTGCTGCTGTCCGCCGTCGAGTCTGAACATCTCCCGCCGGTACGAGCTCAGCGCGGACTTGAAGGTGTTCGTGCGTTCGGCATCCTGCTGCAGGAATCCGACGGTCTGCAGGAAATCGCGATAGTGGTCCTCTTCGCCCGCATCCTCACCGCCCGTGAACATCTTGTAGGGTGTCGCAGACAGCATCAGCACCCTGGTTTCGCCCGTGGTGAAGAGTCGTCTGGCCAGGTCGCCGCTGGGGTCCGTGCCGTCCAGGAGTTCCTTGAACCGTTGAAACTCGTCGAGGATAATCAGGTCCGGTTCGAGCGCCCGCAGACATGATTCGGCCAACGCGACACGGAGCGCGCCGACGACTTCGCTCTGTAACCGCCGCTCGTCGCGTGACCATTCTCGCGAGTAGTGAAAGGCCTCACAGAGCTCCCCGAACCTGGCCCCGAGGTCGCCGTTGGCGTTGAGGTGAGCCCTGAATTTCTCACGAAGACCCTCGTCGGCATCGTGTCTCGAGTACTTCAGTCGCTCTCGAAACCGCTCTCGCTGCCGCACGCCTCCCTGTAGGGCATTCATCGCCCCGACATTTGGTTGCTTCCAGTCCTCCGGCAGCATCCAGAACAGTAAGGCTCGCTCCTCGGCCGTCCCCTGGCTGGAGCGCAGACTGAACGACGTCTGCGGCGTCAGGGAGACGAAGTTGAGTCGGCGCTGCGCGAGACCATGCGCGAACTTCGGTAGCAGAGTGATACGGGACGGCAGCGCGGCTTCCCTCGCGTCGCACAGATTCAATCTGTTGATGTTCTGGCGAGCGATACTGCCGTTCGAGCAGATGTAGACGATATCGATGCGCTGGACATCGTCCCACAGGTGGTCGACCACCTTGGCCACGACTCCGCGCGCCACCATCGTCTTGCCGAGTCCGACCTCGTCGGCCACCAGGAATCGCCTGGTCGACGAGTTCGGCCCGTACATCGCCGCGAACACGTGCTCTACGGTGTCGCGCTGGAAGTTCTTCAGCCGCAACAGCTCCCGGCGAACGTTGGGACGCTCTATGGTCGCCATGCCGATGACTCCTTCCTCGCCTGCCACAGCGGTATCCACACCTCAAGGAAGCTGTTCGGCAGAAGGTCTGGTTCCTCTCCGGCCCTGGCGTTCAGATCCCGCACGAGATGCTCGACGTCGTCGAGGCGGGCTGGCGTCTGCCGGAGGGTCCGCAGCAATGCTTCCAGGAGGGCGGTTTCAGGTGCACGAGGGGTTGTGGCGCCTGACGGAGCCTGCGCAGCGAGAGACTGCGCCATCTCCTGCGCGAGATCGGCGCCTTCAGCTGCGAGCAGGAGATGCAGATACTGCATGACTGCCCGTGAGTCCTTGAGCACGTGCCTCAGCAGCCGCTCCCGCCGGTCGGCCGGTATGCCGTCGATGGGCACATTCACCACGAAGGTTTCCACGCACTCCCTGCCGGCTCGCTCGGCCTTGACCTCGAATGCGATGAAGCCCGACACGTTCTCGAGTGCCAAGGCGTCGAAGGACATGACGGTGCCTGACGCCTGCGTCGCCCACGCACGGCCAAGACACACCGGCCAGCAGCGCACGGTCACGCCAAGCGGCCACACCAGTGGTGTGGTTGCGGTCACAGACAGTCGGTAGGTTGCACCTTCGGTGATGAGTTGGGCATGCAGGGACGCCGCGGCGACGACGTCCCGCGACTCCTCCAGCGCCGAACGGAGCCCCTCTTCGACCTGGTCCGACTCCTGCGCCTCGGGTAACTGAACTTCCTGCAGCAGATCCACGAGTCTCGTGTCGCCAGGCTGCGACGCCAGCAACGCGTCGATGCCAAACCGCGTGCGCGGGCCGATCAACTCGACGAGGAACTCCACGTTCAGACCCAGACCGGCCTCTGTGGCGTTGGCCGAACCCGTATAGACGCGGGCCCGCGTCCCGTCCTCGGTCACGTAGCACTTCGCGTGAAGTCCTCGTGCTCCAGTGGTGGCGCCGTCCGCCTCTTCGAGAGGTGACGCCGTGCTCGCCAGGATGTAGTACTTGTCAATCTCGGGAGCTCCACAGTCGACGGTGTCGAGCGTCTCCTGTCGCGTCACAAGCAGGGCGCGCGACCGTCCCTCCACCAGACGTCGAATGCCGGAGGTCGAGACGAAGGGTGAAATTACCAACAAGGGTGCGCTTCCAGACTGGATCGGAAGACTTCGCATGCCGTCCACACCCATCGGATGGAAACGAAAGTCCTCGAACCCGTCGGGAGCCTCGAACGAGACCCTCGCGACCTCACGCGCCAACAGTTCGACCCGGTCCAGCACACCACCATCGACCCGGCCAGCGGCTTGCCCCGGCAGCGCTCTCAAGAAGCTCACCAGGGGGGCGTTGCGTGGCGCATCCGCGTCGCCGAGAACGCCATCGAGCGTCAACACCGTGTCCCAGGAGCGGTCGAACGTCAGATTGCGTGAGAGGCACGCAAATCGATACCGCACCGGGCGCTCGGCCGCCGTGTAGCGAAGGAGCCAGATCTTCGGATGAAACGCCGCGCCTGCCCGTGGTTTTCGGCACTGCACGACGACCTGCTCCAGATACGCCAGCTGCGGGAACTGCAAGGCCGGGTAGCAGATCTGTCCTGCCTCGCAGAAGACCGTGAGCCGGTCGGCGTAACGCCGCAGACTCTCGAGCAGCGCCAGCGAATCCCTGCTCAACAGCGCAGCTTCGTCGTCCACATCGAACAGGCTGAAGGCGACCGGCGCCGTCAAGAGGGCCAGGAGGTCCAACGTGTAGGTCGTCGCGATCGCCGCATCGAGCACATAGCCGTCGGGAGGCCGGAGAATGTCGAACAGCAGCGTGCGGGCGTCAGGATTCAGCATGGCGCCCCTTTCGGCGCCGCCGCCAGGATGTCCTGGGCGATGCGCTGCGCGTTGGGCCAGCGGTACACGAGGCGCCCCGTGCCAGCCTCACCGCTGTACCGGTCAAGGGCGGCCTTGTTGTCGACTCTGGCCAGCTTTCCCTTCACCCGACGCTCCCGGTTGGCGACGAGTGCGCGAGCCGGCTCACTGTCCGCGATGCCGGCAACGGTCCCTTGGTCGATCACCATCTCCAGCCAACGGTCGACGAACACGCGGGTCGGCTGGGTAATTCGCGCCCCTCGCCCCTCGACGAATGCCCAGAACCCAGGGCGGAGCCACGTCCTGAGCTGACCGTCGCGCTGCCGCATCGCCGCTGACCACTCGGCAAGGCGCTGTCGGTAGTCCTCGATGTGCTCGCCCGAGCCCTTCCCCTCGGCGAGGATGAGGTTGTAGAGGAGCGCCGCGCCGTGCATGGCTTCGGACAGGTTCCGCGCGTGTTGCAACTGCCCCTGCAGATCGGACGGAAACGAGGAGAACTGAGGGTGGCTCCATGGGAACTCGGACACCTGTCCGGCATCTGTAGCGCGCACCACATGCGCTAGAACCGTGCGCGGAGACGACGTCGCGATGCGATCCCGCAAATACTCGGCCTCCGTGCCGGTGAGTGCGAGGGCTGCACCTTCCGGGAAGCCGGCGGGAGCGGCCGGGAGGCCCCGATCCCAGTTGGGCCGGCCCTTTCCATCCAGCCTCTCGCCGTCGTCTGTCCGGGCCGCAGAGGACCACCGCTTGTAGTCGCCATCCAATCCGACGTAGTACCCGTCGCGAGACTGATCGCCTCGGTAGATGCCGTACGTACGCAATGCACTCCAGTAGATGGAGCTCGGCATCCGATTGAGCGCGCCTCGCGCCAAGCGTCCAATGACCCCGTCGCGGTCGTCCTGCTGCATGAGCACCTCGATCAAATGAGCCTCGTCGAGCCGTGCGCGACGAGCGACCTCGGCAGATCGGACTCTCTCCGCCTCGAGCTTCAAGAACATCCATGGCACGAAGAGCAGGTATCTGGCCCTGGTCTGGGGTGCGCCTGTCCCGGGAAACAAGATGTCCGCGATGGCGTCCCGGATCGTACCGATGCCAAGTTCATCGACGGTGCTCTTGTCCTTGAACAGCGTCAGCACCTCCATGACGGTGCGGCGCTGCTTCTCGGAGTGATCGAGCCAGGTGAACACGGACGGCACGGCCTATTCCTCGTCCTCGAAGTAGTTGTGGTCGAGATCGAGCACTTCGACTGTGCGTTGGACGCGAACGCCGATGTGATGTCGCATCATCAAGTCAACGAGCTTCTGACCGTCGATTAGCTGAATGCGCGTCGAGGACCCTCGCAGTACGAACTCCTGAGCCGTCTCTGCGAAACGGCTGGTCGTGATGAAGATGCCCTTCGTCACTCCTTGCCCGGCGAGAGATCCGATGAACGCCTGGATGGTGGTTCGATCGATCGGGCGGTCCGGCGCGTAGCGCTTCGCCTGCACCATGATCTGGTCCAAGCCGAGTGCGTCCTGATTGATGCGCCCGTCGATGCCCTCGTCACCACTCTTCCCCAGCCTCTCGGCGGCGTCCTCCCGAGAGCCGCCGTATCCCATCTTCAACAGAACGTCGAGCACGAGCTGCTCGAAGAACTCTGGAGACTGCTCAAGAATCGCCGCGAGAAGCTTCGACCGGAGGTCGGTATTGAGCTCCTCCAGGGCCTTGTCGATGGCTTCCGCTGGAGCGACGGTGTCATCTGGCTTGACCTTCTCCTTGTCCGGTTCCCACGCGGCCCGATAGCCGTCAAGTTTCTCGAGATCCTTGACGGTAATGCGCTCTGGGCACTGCACGAGGAAAGACGTGGCGGCGCTGGTGGCGCGATAGGTCCGTGGTGCCACTCGCTCGATGAGCCCGGCCTTGGTGAGATGTGACATCGCCCACCCGGCACGATTACCGACGTATGTCGAAGCGCCACTGGGAATTCGCTGCAAGGCCTCTTCGGCTGTCAAACCGAAGTGCTTGGCCATCAACGTCTCGGCTTCACGACGAGTGATGGGCTGAGTCACGGCCAGCGCGAGGAGCGGCCGAAGCATGAGATCGAACGTCGGTATGGACATGTCTGTTCCGAAAGCAGTGAACGACTGGCGCTAGCTTCTGGCCAGTTCCCTGAACCTGCACAACGCATTCGCGAGTTGCATCTGCCGCGGCGTCCGACACTCGGGCTCGAACAACGCCGGCGAAGCGACGACGATGGCCGCACACCTCGCTCGTGAGGTCGCGACGTTCAAGCGATTGAGGCTGTACAGGAACTCCATTCCGCGCGGCGCGTCCTCGGGTCTGGACGAGGCCATCGAGTAAATGACCACCGGCGCCTCCTGCCCCTGGAACTTGTCCACCGTGCCGACCGGCACGCCGCGCGATGCGAGCGCGGACTTCAGTCGAGAGACCTGCGCGTTGTACGGGGCGACGACGCGGAAGTCTGACGCGGTGAGCTGGCACTCGACGCCGTGGCGATCGACCCAGTGGGATCCGGGCGCGAGCAGGCGGTCCACGAGGTCGACGACGACCTGTACTTCCTCGTTCGATGCGTTCTGGTTGCCCGTGTGCTCCACCGGCACCAGCCAGAGACCGGCGCCCTCGAACGGCTCGACGCCGGTCAGGCTCTGGTTGGCAAGATCTCCACGGGGCTGAAGCTTCCCCTCGTAGAACACCTCGGACGTGAAACGGCAGATCGTCGGCGCCAGGCGCCACGTCTCTGGCAGGAAGATCCCGCGCTCCGGCGGCATCGTCTGCGCGCTGCCGATGACGTGCTGGAGCGCCGAGACATCCACGCCGTCGGGATGACTGCCCTTCTGCGGCTGCTCAAGCTGTTGAGGGTCGCCGAGCAGCACGATCGAGTCCGCGGCCTGCGAGAGCGCCAGCACATTTGCGAGCGACATCTGACCTGCTTCGTCGACGAACAGCACGTCCACCGCGCCGGCTGTTGCCTCCTTCGCCCACAACCAGGCAGTTCCGCCGAGCACCTGCGTCGTCTGGGTCGTGATCGCGTCGAGTGCCTCGGCGTTTCCGGTGATGGTGCGCACGCCATCCATCGGCTCGTCATCCTCGTCCCCCTTGCGCGCGAGTGCGATCGACTCCCCTGCGCGCGACGCCTGGTCGCGCACCTCCTCGAGCAGGTTGCAGATTACCTTGTGGCTGACCGCGGTAACGCCGACCTTCTTGCGAGCCCGAACGAGCGCACGAATCATCTGCGCGCCGGCGTAGGTCTTCCCGGAACCGGGAGGTCCTTGGATAGCGAGGTACGAGCGATCGAGGTGCTGAACGAGCCGCACGGCAGCAGCAACCGCAGATTCACCGGGTGCGACGAGGCATGACCCGTCCGGTGAGCGCCGGACAAGTCCGGCGGCTACACCTTCATCCTGCACGTCCGCGGTTCCAGGGACACGAGGTGCACGGCGATGCAGGAGTTCGAGGCCGCAGGTGCGCGCATCGGGGTCCTCCGCGAGACGCATGACCGACTCCTGCAAGTCCCTCGTCGGCACGACGTTCTTCGAGAAGAGGACGTCGGGATGCGTCGTTTCCGCCTTCACCTTGACGTCGAGCGTGCGCGCCTCACGGTCATGCGCGACAAGTTCGCCGAACCGGACGCCGAACGGCGACTCATCGCGCCGCGTCAGCTCGCCCTTGCGACCGATGTCCACTTCCTGAGCGGGATAACGATAGCGGTTGACCACTGACCCAGTCGGCTTGCCGCTGCGCTTGTGCCGCACCAGCTCGACCTGCTCGACGAACTCAAGGTCAGCGACCGCGCACGGCGCGTCGAGCAGTTCGTCGAACTCGTTGAGCTCGAGCACACGCAGGTACTCCCACCACGCAACCCGCTCCTCGCGCCGGTGCCAGTCGATCAGGTACGCGAGCAGCCAGCGTGCGTGCTGTGGGTGCGCGGGATCTGCAGGGTCACTGTCGATGCCCGCCAGGAGGCGCTCGCGAATGGCGTGCACGCGCGCGTCGCGCTCGGTGACCTGCTCTGAACCTTGCCCGTCGCCTGGTGCGGGCCGCGGGAGTTCATCGCCACGCCGGAGCGCCGCCTCGCGGACCTCCCCCTCCAGCCAGTCGCGCAGTGTTTGCGTCGAGCGGCAATCGTCTGCGTTGTACGACTCGACGTGTGCCTTGACCTCTGACGTGATCTCCCCGGGCAGCCCCGCCTCGAGCGCCAGTTCCGCGGCGTGCAGCCACGCGCCGACCGTCGACAGGTCGGCCTCACGCTGGAACCCGTAGAACTGCTCGAGGCGCTTGATCGAGTAGCTCTCGACGCCCGCCCGCAGCGTCTGACGCGTCACCGTGTGGAGGTCCACGAACCGTTCGGCGCGCAGCAGGCTGTCGAGCGCCTCCGTGCGACTCGCGTACCGCCCGGCCAGCCGCTTGAACGCCGCCACCTCGTAGTGCCCGAAGTGGTACACGTGCATGCCCGGGTCACGCGACCACGCCTGGCCGATCAGGTCCATCACCGCCTCGAACGCGGCGCGCTCCTCGTCGTCCGACGTCGTCCACCAGCAGCGGTAGCCCTCGTGCGACCACAGGCCGAACAGGTACTCGCGTCCGCCTTCACGGGCGAATCGCGCGCCTTCGAGGTCCAGGAACAGGTCGCCCGGCGAGGGCTCCGGCATGCGCAGAAGACCGGCGCACGGAACCTCCAGCAGTTCCCAGACGGGACGACCGAGCTCCCGCTGCTCGAGTTGCACACGGGCCTGTTCACGGAGACGCGCGTAGGCATCTCGCGACCCTCGCGACGGAGTGAACGGGACGGGCAGCGGCAGCCCTGCCGCTGCGGCCAGCGTTCCTACGCCGCGCGACTCGAGTTCCTCGCGATGCAGACGCGTGGCACCAGCGATGAACGACAGGTGGTCGTCGTCGCGGCGTCGGCGCTCACAGCGCGTTTGCCAGCGGCAGATGTCGCAGTGCTCGATAGGCTCCGGATAGGTGTCGGCGAGGATGTCGTCCGCGCCCTTGCTGATGGTCTCCGCCAGGCGCGCGCGCAGCAGGCGACAGTAGGCTGCGTAGTCGTCAAGCCGGTACTCGTGCAGAGGCGTGGCCAGATCGGGAGTGACGGCGCAGAAGCGTGCGGGCCGGAGGGCCTGGAGTTCGCCCAGGAGCTCGGAATAGACGGCGAGCTGCAGGATCGTGCTGCCGCGCGTATCGCGCGCCAGCTTGGTGTCGTGGACCTCGTAGCACCAGTCGCCCAACGCGCTTGGGGTGTTCACGCGCACGAGGAGATCGGGGTACCCGCGCCAGCCGTCACTCTCGAGGGCACCCTGTACCACCACGTCGACGCCACGATGCAGCGCGTCTCGTGTGCTGGCAACTCGGTCTGCCGCGTCGGTGAGGTCCAGGACGGCCTTGTGCCCTGCACGCAGACGCTCGACGTACGCGCGCTCGTGCTCCCGCCCTCGCTCAATCAGCGCCTCGGATGCGGGGTTGGACCAGCGTGGGCGCTCCAGCAGGCCCAGCGCCACGGCCAGATCAAGTCCGGTGCGATGCCGGCAGGCAGCGAAGGCGGAGAGGTCGGTGGCCGACACCACGGGACGGCCGTGCGTTGCTACGTGCATTGAACAGCTGGGCTCGATAGACCTTAAAGTTACTTAACGACCAGCGGGCGTCGGGCGAACACCTCGAGTGGCTCGGGACGGTCCCTTCGGGAAATCGGCAGGACGGAATGCCCCGCCAGTTCGTGACGCGGTATCGAGCCGTCGCCTGGCCTGTCTCGGGTACCGCGTGCGGCCTTTCTCCGGGGGGCAATGGGTATGCCGTCTGGAGCGGGCCCGCTTATCAAGGGAATTACGCGCCACCGCAGCATACGCTCACTTCCGTGTGTGGATTTCCCGACCGTCGGCTCGGGGATTCACCGGGTCTCCGACGGGCGGCCGGGCAGTCGTGTGCGCTTCCACACCCCATCCACCCGGCGCTCGGGCTGCGAGCAGCGATACCGCGCCCGGAAGTCGGCCATGGCCTCGCGACTCCTGAAGTAGAACCAGAAGTTGCCGTCGAAGTGCGCGTCCGCCCGCGCGGCACCCAGGTCCCAGGCGCGGTGCGGCATCAGGCGCCAGTCCCGGTCGCGGGTGAGGAATGCCATCCACCGTTTCAGCGAGGACTTCGCCGCCCGCAGGTGCGCGCGGCGGTCGTAGTCGCCGTCGAAAACGCAGACCTGGTCGAGGAACTCCCCGTGAACGCGAATCACGAGGCCGCCGAAGTCGCCCATCTCGCCGCTCACCGAGCAGCAGAAGGACAGCGTGGGCCACTCGGCCGCCAGCGACTCGTAGAACCAGGCCGGGTAATCCCACGCCGTGATCAAGTCGAAGCACGCCTGGTTCGTCGTCCGCCAATGCATCAGGGCCACACCGTTCTCGATCTCGGCACCGCGAGCCGCGGGCGACGGCTTCGGGCAGAGCGCGTCGAAGTGCAGGAGCGCGTCGAGGGCGCCCTTGCGACGAGGGGTGTAGCCGACGCGGAGGAACCTGTCGATGTCGGCCTTCCTGCCGACCACGTGCAGTTGCTGTTCTGTCCAGTTCGGCATTTCGGTCCAGGGAACAAGAGGCTCTGGGCTGGCGCCCGTGAACACGGCAAGCCGCACCGGAACGCGGTGCGATCAGTTGGGCGGATAACGCCGATAGAGCTCCCTGCTCAGCGGCGTCGGCGGCACGTACTCGCCGACTTCCCACGACAGGAACGTGGAGAGGTCATCGGCGATCTGCTCGACGACCTCGCGGAGTTCGAGATCGGCGACTCCCACAGCATCGCGTGCAGATCACCGTGTAGCCACCGGCCGCGCACCACGCCGTCCAGTGTCCATGCGCGAGCCGGGCGATCTCGATCGCCAGCTCGAACACCGATGCGGCGCCCTCGTCATCGTCACGATCGGTGGCCAGCGCAACGGGGGCGGTCCGTATGATGGCGCCCGCACCCTTGCTGCGGTTGCGGGCCGGCCGTTCGCTGTCGAACAGGTCACTTCGCTTCAGCCCCGCTATGCACGTACCCGCGGGCCCCAACGCTGATGCAGACCGCGCTGTTGCCAGAGCCATCCATCGGGCTGCAGGTCATCGAGCATCGGCTGTTCGCCTTGGGTCAGCAGCCACCGCTGGTAGGCATGGGCGACCACCGCGGGCGGGAAGCAGATACCCCTGTCGCAAGGCGCATGTGGGCGCGCATCACGCCTTCAGCGGTGAAGAGCGTCATCTGGGTGTCGGCGGTGATCGCCCCGAGGCGGCCGAACGCAAAGGCGAACGCCTGCAGGCCGTCGGACCGGAAGCGTCTGCGGATCTCGGTAAGGCGAAGGTGCTTGACCGGCGCGCCTAGCGCGTCGCCGAGCGCACCACCGAGCAGGCAGCCGCGTGCGCTGGCCGCGTGCGTGCTGCACACGAACATCAATCATTGCTAGTGAGACGAACGGCCGAGGTGCGTCTGACAGGTCGGGTTCCTTCGTACACCTCCGCGAAGTCGTACGCTCGGCGGCGGCCTCCGTCGGCAGCGCCAGCCGTGTGGTCACCACGTGGATGACGTGTGGCCACCACGTGGATGACGTCGTCCTGCGTCGCAGCGAGCTCGGGGGTCGCTGCAGCCAGGACTCGCACGTTCGGCCGGTGCTGAGCCCTTCGGCCCCCTTGCGAGCCGCTTGTGTCGGACGGACCGACGATGGGAGACTGCGCCTATGGCGACGATCGATATCAGCGCGCTGTCGACCGACGAACGGCTCGATCTGCTCGATCGCCTTTGGGAGAGTCTCGCCGCGCAGCCCGATGCACTATCGGTCACTCTCGATCAGCAGCAGGAACTGGATCGACGACTCGACAGCCTCGAGCGCGAGCCCGCCCCCGTGCTGACCTGGGACGACGTGACCGCTGCCATCCGCGCGCGCAATCAGTGACGACTCGGCTGGTCCTCCACGCGGCAGCTGCCGCTGACCTGGAGGAGGCGTTCGGTTGGTACGAACGCGCACGCGCAGGCCTCGGCGACGAATTCCTCTCCGCGGTGCGGCTCACGCTTGACGCCGTCATCTCGCGTCCCCACTCGTATCCGGTCGTCTACCGAGGCCTACGTCGCGCGCTCGCACATCGCTTCCCTTACGCGTTGTACTTCCGAATCGCCGATGACGCGGTTGTTGTGGTGGCCTGCTTTCATGGCAGCCGAAGTCCACGTCGTTGGCGAGGACGCGCCTGAAGGGCTGGAACGGCGGGGGTGTATGGTACCGGCCTTGCTGCGTCCCTCGTTCTTGCGCGTAGCGTCCTAGCCGCAACTATCGACGTCTACGCGCAAGAATGGGCGCCTATGCGCAAGAATTCCGGTGGGAGTCGCCGGTGCATCACGTAACTGACGTTCTCGGGCGCTCCTCGGCGCTTGTCAAGGCCGCAGCCCCGCGGCGACGCGGGGGCTGTGAAGTCGCGCCTTGACGAGGTCGAGGCGAGCCCCACGCTCGATTGCGTGATGGCCCGGCCTCGGCGGCTTGGGTGAGGTCAGCTCCGCTCTGGTGGCGGAGAGTGGGTGGGATTCGCGCCGCCCACAGCGACGATCTCCTCGAGACCGGTCCTCAAGATACCCGGCTCTCGGAACGAAGCTCCAGTGCGTGAGTGGCGCGGTGCCGCTGACGGGGCTGCGCAGGGCGAGCTCGTCGTCGGTGATCGCGAGGGTCCCGAGGGCGCCGGTGTCGATGCGGGCGTTCCATGGTGCGGTCGATCGGTGCAACGCGCCGGGATACCTTTCATTTCTTCTGGGTCGCAGCCATCCCGCGATTCCGGTGCAATGACCTGCAGTCACCGCAATCTCACGCAAGCGCCACAGTGCGCTGACCACTTCTCCTGGGCCCTTCCGTATGGTCCTTCGGTCGCACGTCGTCTCCCCCGACGCACTGCTCGACAGCAGCTCGGCATGAAGAAGACCGTCTACCTGGCCGACCTGCGCACGGTCGTCAGGAATCGGGCCTTGGCGTACGAGAAGCTGGGCGCCACGTGGGCGATGGACAATGCGGGCGAACTGGCGACAGGTGGCGCGTACGTCCGGCGCATCTTCGGGCTCTTCGTGCCGGGAGCCAAGACAGGACCGTCGCAGGCTGGCAGCGGAGCAACAGGCGCCCCCGGACGTGACGACCAGAGCCGGGCTGTTCTTCAGTGACGTGGACGGCCGCCCGCAAAGACTGGCGGTGGGGAAGAACAGGTTGCGGATCGCGGGTGGACCGATGCTGGACGCGCTCGCCGCCGACCACTTCAAGGCGCCGCGTGGGTCGCTGTCCGTGCTGCGATACCGACGCAGCGCCGCCAGCGCCATCATTGGGCTGGACTGCAGCAACCCGCTGGTCAGGCGCGTCGAGTTCACGCGAGCCGGCGACTGCCAGACGACGCGGTGACCACCGGGTAACCGTCAGCTACGACGCGAGCAGAGAGGGGCGTTGGCGGCGAGTCAGTTCGTGCCCGCGTTCCCTTCCTTCGGAGGGCGATGCGATCGTGGCAGCCTTGGCCGATGCAGTGCGCGGTGCATCGGGGCGATGCCGCCGCCGTGAGCGGTGGCGAAGTTGCGCGTCAGCTCGGCGCCGAAGAAGAAGACCTGCGCCGAGTAGTACACCCAGGAGAGCAGCGCGAGTACGCTGGCGGCCGTGCCGTAAGGTGAGGTTGACGCGGTGCCGATGAACACCGAGAGGACGAGGCTGCCGATGTCGAACAGCAGCGCGGTGGCGAGCGAGCCCACCCAGGCGTCACCCCAGGCGACGTGCGCGTCCGGCACCGTCTTGTAGATCAACGTGAACGCCCCGCTCAGCACCAGGAACGTGACGACAAAGTTCAGCACGTGCAGGAGCGAGGCGGGCATCGGCAGCACGCGGTCGAAGTGCGCAGCGGTCACCGCCACGGCCGTGTTCACGCCGAACGACATCAACAGCAGCAGCGCCGCGCCAACCGCGATGGCGAAGGCGTACGCCCGTTCCGACACCATCGAGCGCGCCGCCGCGAGCAGCCCGCTACCGGCCGACGGTGGCGCCTGGACGCGCCAGACGAGGTTGAGCGATTGCCTCAGCTCGCCCACGAAGGCCGAGGTCGTCAGGACGAGCATCGCCACACCGGTAATCGACGCCACCCACCCGCCGCCCGTCGTGACGCGTTGTTTCAGCATGAGCTCGGCGGCTTGCGCGCCCTCGACACTGAGGAAGCGCTGCAACCACGGGGTCAACTCCGCCTGCGCCGCCTCGCGGCCGACGACGATGCCGGCAATGCCTGTCACGAGGATCAGTAGTGGTGCGATCGAGAAGAGGGTGTAGTACGCCAACGCGGCACCGAGCCGTGTCGCACCATCAGACGACCAATCCTCGAACGAACGGAGCAGAAGCGTCCCTACCCCGCGTGCGTCGAGGCTCCTAAGCCGCCGCCACTGGCGCGCGATGCCGTACCGTGCCTGTGCCGCGGGCGCTTCAGTCGGGACCAGGGTGGCGTCGGCGCTCGTCTGTTCGGGTTCGGCCATGCGTCATGAGACGCATCAGTCGTGCCACGGTATGCAAGCCCAGTGATTCACGAGTCTGGAACGAACGAAGATGGCGATTCGTGCCCATGGACGCGCAGAGCGCGACGGAGAGCATCACGCACAGACTTCCTTGTCGCGATCGGCCCCGCGCAAGCCCTGCAGCGCGCGCGCGGTGGACGTCCGGTCGGACACGCCCGGAAGATCGCGCCTGTTCTCGGAGGCGCGGCGGCCATCGCCCTGAGCGGGTTCGGCTGCTACGCCGCCCGGGGCTGTGGTGGCGCGTCCTGAAGGCGTCGCGCTCCAGCTGCGTTCGGTGCTGACCAGGTCGACGAGATTGCCGTCGGGATCGGCAAGCCGCGTCAGCACGAAGTCTTTGGTCGTCCCCGGTCATCACTACCCACTCCGTTGCCTCGTCGCCTTCTCTTCAAAGTCGTCTGCAACAGCGGCAGGCGCAGTCCAGCGCCACTGGTCTTCAGCGGCGCAAATCGGTTCGACGTTGACCTTCGGTTGGATCATCGTCGCCGCTGCAACGGCGGTGCGCGTCACCGGACGCCGCGCCGCCGAGTTCCGCGGGGTGTGCGCGCTCAGCCTGCGTTGCCTCGAGGCGCCCCCCAGTCTGCGCGCCAGGCGTGGTACTCCGCGGGACGCAGTCCATAGCGCGCGAAGTTCCCTTCGTGCAGCGCAAGCAGTTCGTCCTCGGCGGCTGTCCGGAAGTCGCTGCGGTCGGCAGTGTCGATGTGGTCGTCTGTCCAGGCGGCGATCCGGCGCGCGGCCGAAGCGCGGTCCATCCCGGCTCGCACGACGCCGGCGATGAGCGTGCGCAGCGCATCGCGGTATCGCAGGCGGAACGGGTCGGGTTCGCCGAGGGATTGCTGTATGGCGGTGTAGCGCGCAGCCGAACGCTCATACGCCCAGATGAAGACGTCTCGAAGCAACTCGGTTCGATTGAGCTCGTACACGCCGAGCATCGCCTGCGTGTAGAGGTCGCGCGGCACCTCGGTGAACGACAAGGGCGAGAGGTTGCCCTTGATGAACGGGATGTTCGCCGCCAGCCGCGAGACGCGCTTGTTCACGTCGTCGAAGGGCTGGAGGTAGGGCAGGTGCACCATCGCGAAGAACGCCTGTTCGAACGGATCGTCGATGGCCGTCGCCGTGGCCAGGAGCTGCGTGAAGCACTCCTCGATCAGCGGCGGCGTCTCGGGCGGATGGTAGACCGAGCCGCCGATGCCCACGCCGATGTGGCGCAGGCGCCCGGCAGCTGCTGCGTCCGCCAGGAGGTTGTTGGCAAGGATCCCGTGCAGGTTCAGGATGGTGTACCGATTGAACCCGATCTCGGCCGCGTTCTCCGCGAGGAACTCGATGGCGTCCTTGTGGTTGAGGATCATCTGCGCCTCGGCCTGATCCCGCCCCTCCGCCTGCTCGCCAAACTCGATCAGGCGTCGCGTGTCGAGCAGCGAATAGGTGTTGCCTTCGAGGCGACTCGAGTTCCAGGCCAAGTCGATCAGCAGCCGGTTCAGGATGGTTCGCGCGTAGGTGCCGGCCGGCTGCGCTGCATCTGCCGGACGCGTCGTGACGCGAGCCAGTTGCGAGCGGTGCGCGGCGGTGAGGTAGAAGGTCTGATTCGGGCGGTAGCCTTCCAGGAACTCGCGCCGATAGCCGACCGGCTCACGCGCCGCCAGTGGCCGTCGGACCAACCGCTGAATGTCGGTGGCCGCTGCCGAGAGCGGGATGGTGGGTTCGGTGTCAGCCGTCTCGACATCAGCGGCAGCCGGGCGGCGATACCTGGCCCATCTCCCTGAGCTGTGCCGCACCACCCGGCCGTCCTTGATCAGACGGTTCAAGTGGTTCTGGAGGGTACGCTCAGAGGTCCTGTCCGACAAAGCAAGGGCTTGTGCGATTTCCTGCGCGCTCAACCCGTCCGGGTGCGCGCGCACCACCCGCTCGATTTCCTCCAGTCTTTCGGTCGGGGTGCGTCGGGCCATGCTGTCCTCTTTCTTGCGCGTAGAGCTCTAGGCGCAATTATCCACCTCTAGGCGCAAGAATCGCCATCTAGCAGCCCGTGGTGAAAGTGCGGCCTGACCCACAGACCGGTATCGACGCGATCGATCGCGATGGATAGACTGCGGCGCATGGCGATGGGCACGCGGCAGGACGAGCAAGCACCGCTCCGGATCGCGACGTCGGAGTTGCCGACGGGCCCTGGCCACCCGTTCTACACGCGGCTCAATGCCGTGCTCGATGCCGCGGGGTTCGATCGCTACGTCGAAGATGCGTGCCGCCGCTTCTACGCGCCGCGCATGGGGCGCCCCGGGCTGGCGCCTGGCCGCTACTTCCGCTTGCTGCTGGTCGGCTACTTCGAGGGCCTCGACTCGGAGCGCGGCATCGCATGGCGGGCCGCCGACTCGTTGGCGATTCGCCGGTTCCTGCACGTCGGGCTCGAGGACACCACGCCGGATCACTCGACGATCTCGCGCACCCGCCGCCTGATCGATGTGGAAACGCACCGCGC